>CAZUCI010000137.1:0-1011 GCA_964619485.1 uncultured Lachnospiraceae bacterium | reverse complement strand
GGAGGACCATTCAGATGGCAAACGTATCTGTTTATAATATGGAAGGCAAGGAAGTCGGAACAATCGACTTAAACGATGCTGTATTCGGTGTTGAAGTTAATGAGCATTTAGTACACATGGCAGTCGTTGCACAGCTTGCTAACAAACGTCAGGGAACTCAGAAAGCAAAAACTCGTTCTGAAGTATCCGGTGGCGGAAGAAAACCTTGGAGACAGAAGGGTACCGGTCATGCAAGACAGGGCTCAACCAGATCTCCACAATGGAAAGGCGGCGGAGTTGTATTTGCTCCTACACCTAGAGACTATACAATCACATTAAACAAGAAAGAAAGACAGGCTGCTTTAAGATCTGCTTTAACAAGCAAGGTTCAGGCTGGCAAAGTAATCGTGGTTGATGAATTAAAATTCGAAGAAATTAAAACAAAAGCTTTCAAGACTGTTATGGATAATTTAAAAGTTGAGTCTGGTCTTGTTGTTTTAGCTGATAACGATGCAAACATTGTTTTATCTGCCAAAAACTTAGCAAGTGTTGACACAACTCTTACAAACACCATTAACGTATATGATGTGATGAAAGCAAACACCGTAGTTCTTACAAAGGACTCCGCCAAAAAACTTGAGGAGGTGTATGCATAATGGCAGCAATCCAGTATTATGACGTAATCCAGAAACCAGTTGTTACTGAAAAAAGCATGGCTGGCATGGGCGAAAAGAAATACACATTCCTGGTTCATCCAGAAGCTAATAAGACAATGATCAAAGAAGCTGTTGAGAAAATGTTTGAAGGCGCTAAGGTTGCCAAAGTCAACACAATGAATTGTGAAGGCAAGAAAAAGAGACGTGGCATGACAGTTGGCAAAACTGCTCAGACAAAGAAAGCTATCGTTTATTTGACAGAAGACAGCAAAGACATCGAAATCTTCACAGGTTTATAGGATGTCAAACCATACGCACAATAAGCGTGATGACAAATGTAGTTGAAAGGAGAAACTAAAATGGGAATTAAGACATA
>CAZUCI010000136.1:0-1060 GCA_964619485.1 uncultured Lachnospiraceae bacterium | reverse complement strand
TCCTTGGAAAAGCCTTTCTTCTGTATCAGGTTTTTGAATACATGTATGGCATTTTGACTTATTCCCTGGCTTATTCCCTTATTCAAAATATCCTTCGCCTCATAATCCAGCACTTCTCCACCCATAATGCTATTCACTCCTTCGACTACTTCATCATATCCTGCTGCAAGGTTTCGTATCACCTTTTTTGACATATCTATAATGGCTGTTTTCTGAAAGGTATTTAACTGTCCTTTTTTGATCTGTGCATCCAGCTCGGCTACAATTCTTTTATAATCTTCCTTCAGCCTATTCCACATCTTTTTGTTCTCTGCTATTTTAGGAAAGCTTTTCTCATAATTAAAAATATAAAATGGTATCAAAAACCATAGCTGCTTCTCTAAAAGTTCATCTAACGAATAATTCTGCAGCTTGATGGTTGGTAACCGGTATTCCAGGCTCTCCTCTGACGCCACCACCTGTATTCTCAAAAAATCAGGTGTGCTACGGGTATGGCGCAGATAAAGAACTGACGCCTCCGGTAAACGGACTGTTAAAAGTGCGTCTTCCAGCTCCCCATTTTGCAAGGCTATCTGTGTGTCATATTCAAACATCCGTATTAACATGGTATTATCCGGTTCACACTGACACTCCATGTGAAAGCAGCGCTTCTTTTCCACCCCCGGCTCTTCAATCGAAAAAGCAGAATCTGTAATGATTTTCTTCTGAAAACCATCCTGACTGTTCACAAGGTGCTCATTTACCAGCTCACTCATCCTTGCATTCTGCGTATACCTCGTGTGATATACCTCGTTTACCAAGGGAATCCGCAGCTCACCGCAGTCTGCGGACAATGTTCGAAAAACGTCATCATATGGAGTGGCTTCATCCTGTTCATTTGCAGGTATCTTAAATTCTTCTGGTAATGCTTTGCTCATTTATCTCCTGTTCTCACATCGCATTCTCCAGACACAATTTTTTTGTCCCCCAATCGGCATTCTTACCGAAGTTACAAGCTTTTTTTACACCTCGATCTCATCAATCATTTCCCTGGGCAATTCTGCAATCTCTGCCGCTTCTT
>CAZUCI010000135.1:0-1090 GCA_964619485.1 uncultured Lachnospiraceae bacterium | reverse complement strand
TTGAAAGAGCCGCTTATTGAATTCCTCTAGCTTCTGACGAATAACACGATTCAACCAGTGAACAATGTGCATCTGCCAGTGAAGAGCTGTCAAATCAGTCACAGGCATTAAGGGCACTTATTTCAAAATATAGATTAAGAGAAAACGGACTTGGCTATCGCCAGGGAATGTAGTAGGAGGGGTATATGAAGAGACAAAGTATTATAACGGCTGTTAGGGCATCTTTTTGGGCAATTGGAGCGTATACCATTGCTATTTCTGTTGTAGGTTTTTTGATCGCAGATGGAACAATTCATTTTGCTGGCGCAAAATGGCTGATTATTGCTCTTATGCTGATGTCTGGTGGAAGTGGATTTTTTGCAGCACGTCTAATCTGTGATGCACTTAGAGCACCCATTAAGCAGCTGACAGAGATGAGTAAGGCTTTGGCCGTCGGTGATGTTGATGTGGATTGCACCAAGAAGGCCGACAATGAATTAGGTGATGTAGTTGAAGAATTTGGAAAGGTTGTCATCAGCACCAAAGAGCATGCGATGGTGGCTCATGAGATTTCCAAAGGAAATCTTACCCTGGATGTGAAGGTTCGTTCCGAAAAAGATATTTTAGGTCTTGCACTGAAAAATCTGGTGGAGGACAATAATCAGGTTCTGTCAGGCATCAAGGAATCCAGCGGACAGCTCATGGCAGGTGCAGAGCAGGTGGCAAGTGCCAGCCAGGCATTGGCACAGGGCTCCACAGAGCAGGCAAGTGCCATTGAGCAGATTAACGCATCCATGGTAGATATTGCCACAAAGACCAATAATAATGCTACAAAGGCAAATGAAGTAGACCAGCTGGTTCATACCATGGAAGAGGGTGCAGTACAGAACAATGCACAGATGAAGGAAATGGTAGAATCCATGGATGCAATCAGTAAGGCATCCCACAGTATTTCAAAGGTTATCAAAACCATCGATGACATTGCGTTCCAGACCAATATCCTGGCTTTAAATGCAACTGTAGAAGCAGCCAGAGCAGGTGTTCATGGAAGAGGCTTTCTCTGTGCCAAAACAGGCTATGTGGTGCAGTCTGGAAACTGTGCCGCCAGCTA
>CAZUCI010000134.1:0-1109 GCA_964619485.1 uncultured Lachnospiraceae bacterium | reverse complement strand
TTTATTTTTATTCTCCGGAACCGGTGGCAGATTATCCAGACTGTCTGTCATACCCTCAACCTTAATTCCCCTTTTGTAAAAGAAGGCAAACAGCAGCGTAACAAACGCAAAGGCAGACAGCATTCCTCCCAGGATTCCTCCTATCGTTTGAAAAATAACCATGAACCAGATTTCATGGGCAGTTGTTGCAGCAATCACCTGTGCTATGAACATTCCACCTGCTACACATGACAGAACAATTCTCAGTACATACCGATACGTCCCATAATAGGGAGGCCCGATCAGACAGTCCTGACTGTCTCCATTGTATTTCTGAGCAAGCTCGGTGGGCGTTCCCAGCTCTGTCAAAACCACCTTAATATCATGTTCTGTCGGGATAACCTCCTGGCAGCGCTCTTCCAGCATATCCTGAATAATACTGTTCAGCTCTGCTGCCACATCCTTTTTCATCGACGCTTTCATATGCTTTGTCACTGCATAAATATACCGTTCTATCAAATCCTGATTCCCCATTTACTTTCCCTCCATTAAATCATTTACCGATTTAGAAAATTTTTCCCAATGTGCCTTGATTCTCTGGTACACTGTCTTTCCCTCTTCTGTAATAATGTAATACTTTCTCGGCTTTGTTTCCTGCGTCTCCCATTCGCTCTTTAGAAGTCCCTGCCCCTCCAGCCTTCTAAGTAATGGATACAGCGTGTTTCCCTCAATTGGAATTCCATTATCCTCCAGAACCTTGACCAGCAAATAGCCATACATAGGCTTTTCCAGCTGCGCCAAAACTACCATAATCAACGTTCCTCGGCGAAATTCCATAATCATGCCGGATACAATTTCATCATAATTCATTTTATTCCTTCTTCCTCTACTGCATAACTATTAGTGTGTGCCGCACACTATATGTTTTCTATATCATACTGTGTGTGGCACACCATGTCAATAAAAAAATACACTTTTCGAAAAAATACAGCGTTTTACTGCTTCTTCATCCGCGAAAGCATCAGAAATAATATTCCTGCTGCGTCTGCCAGAACCCATCCAATGGGAATCGACCACCAGATGCCCGTCACACCAATCCACGCAATTTTTGACAGAGCCAGAGATAAAAT
>CAZUCI010000133.1:0-1135 GCA_964619485.1 uncultured Lachnospiraceae bacterium | reverse complement strand
AACACTGGCTTTATTTATCCAGACTCTTCATCGTCGGGAACAACAACACATCCCTGATAGCCGGTGAATCCGTCAACAGCATAACAAGTCTGTCAATACCATAGCCAATACCGCCTGTAGGTGGCATACCGATTTCCAATGCATTTAAGAAGTCTTCATCTGTGTGATTTGCTTCTTCGTCTCCGGCTGCGAAAGCTGCATCCTGAGCTGCAAAACGTTCTCTCTGATCGATAGGATCATTTAACTCGGAATAAGCATTACACATCTCCCAGGTGTTGATGAAGAGCTCAAAGCGCTCTACCTTCTCCGGATCAGATGGTTTCTTTTTGGTAAGCGGAGAAATTGCAATTGGATGATCCATTACAAAGGTAGGCTGGATCAGGTTCTTCTCACAGAATTCCTCGAAGAAAAGGTTGATGATGTCGCCTTTTCCATGACGATCCTCATACTCAATATGATGCTCGTCTGCGATTTTCTTAGCTTCCTCATCGGTAGCTACTGCGTCAAAATCAATGCCTGTGTATTTCCTGATACAGTCATTCATGGTAATACGCTCAAATGGCTTTCCAAAATCAAGTTCGATTCCGTTGTAGGTAAAGGTTGTGCTTCCACATACCTTTTCTGCAAGATAACGGAACATGCTCTCTGTCAGCTCCATCATGCCCTCGTAATCAGTGTATGCCTGATATAATTCCATCAGTGTAAACTCCGGGTTATGTCTGGTGTCAACACCTTCATTACGGAATACACGGCCAATCTCGTAAACTCTCTCAAGTCCACCAACGATCAGACGTTTCAGATATAATTCCAGAGAAATACGAAGCTTTACATCTTCATCCAAAGCATTGTAATGTGTCTCGAATGGTCTGGCTGCTGCTCCACCTGCATTGCTTACAAGCATAGGTGTTTCAACCTCCATGAAATCTCTTCCGGAAAGGAAAGTACGGATTTCCTGAATAACTTTCGAACGTTTTACAAAAACATCCTTGCTTTCATCATTCATAATTAAATCTACATATCTTTGACGATATTTTAATTCTGTATCTGTTAATCCATGAAATTTTTCAGGAAGTGGTCTTAATGCTTTTCCTAAGAATTCAAAACATGATACTCTTAGAGTTTTTTCGCCTGTTTG
>CAZUCI010000132.1:0-1256 GCA_964619485.1 uncultured Lachnospiraceae bacterium | reverse complement strand
AGATCTGATTGCCAGAAAGGGCTTTGCTTTTGAAAAGAATACAGTGGCTGCCCATTCTTCTGCCGCATGCTCGGCGGATGAAAAGGTTAATGAGATTCTATCGGGTATTCAGCTTCCGGTCAGCATTATTGAATTTTCTCAGTCTGCGGTGGAGGTGGTTCGGGTAAATCTTCAATTCAGCAACACCTTTGGCAGAAAATTTGAAGAAAATATAGAAGAAAATGACAGAGAAAGAATACATAAGGCACTGGCAAAAGCGGTGGAAAGAAGCACTGCAGAGGAGGAGTTTGTCTATCATTTAAGCAACGGAAAGGTGAATTATTTCCGTATGAAAATCAAACGTCTGGAGAAATCAGCTTCAGCAAGTCTGCTCTGTGTCATTATGATTGATATCTCCGCTGAGAAGCTTTACGGTGCACAGCTGAGGAAGCTTGACCGGTTGATTCCTGACAATAACCGTGCCAGAATGCTGGTGATTGATGATACCAGAATTATGCGAAATATGATCAGAGAGCTGTTTTCTGATTCCTATGAAATACTGGAGGCGGAAAATGGCCAGGAGGGATTGGAAATTCTGAAGAAAGAGAAGGACCAGCTGTCAATCATTTTGTTGGATATGATGATGCCGGTTATGAATGGCAAAACCTTTTTAAAGCATAAAAACAGTATGAAAGCGGTTGATGATATTCCAGTCATTGTCATGTCGGCGGATTCAGACAAGGAGCTGCAGCTTGATATGCTTGCATCCGGTGTCAATGATTATATTACCAAGCCCTTTGACAGCCGTATTTTTAAACAGAAGGTGGAAAATGCAATTATGTATGCCGGTCGTTTCAGCAGGCTCAGAAATGAGTATGAGAAGCTGCTGTCTGAGGGCGTGGATATTCATTAGTAAAATGAAAAAGTGTTGTATTTCTTTGAGAAAATTAATATTATTTTAAAGCGAGGTGCACCTTGAGCCAGTCAGAAAGTCCCACTAAGTGGGATAAATTTACACAAAAGCAAATTATATATATTCCAGAGCGATTAAAGGAGATGCTGAGGCTGGCCGCAAGAAGGCCGGCAACGGTGGTTGAGGCACCTACTGGCTATGGGAAAAGTGTAGCGGTCAGAGAGTTTACCAGGCACACAGAGCTCCCCGTCAAATGGATAAATATCTATGACGGGGACATGCGTCATGCCTGGAAATCTCTCTGTCTTTCTTTTTTTGATAACAGTAAGCTGACAGAAGAGTTTCTCTGCTGGCCATTTCCGGA
>CAZUCI010000131.1:0-1339 GCA_964619485.1 uncultured Lachnospiraceae bacterium | reverse complement strand
AAATTCTTGATAAGTTAAATAGGCATTATTATAAGGAATTTCGCCATATTTGATTTCTGAATTACTTAAACATACTTCCTTCATTTTCTCGATATAGTTTCTCAAAGGTAATTGTTCTTCTGAACCTATATAGTAGGTGTTGCTCCCTTTTCCCCAAATTCCTGCAATAATTATTTCTTCTATAGCATCTGATATGTAGATAAAATCATATAATTGTTTTCCTGTTGTCATTAAAACAGTCTCGTTTTTCAACATTTTCCTTATGGTGGAATTCAAAAAACGTTCTGAATTTTCACTTTCTCCATAAATATTAGAAATCATACAATTAACATACTCAATACCCTTTGTCCCCGCAAGCGATTTTAGCATAAAATCGGCAGTCATTTTAGCGGTGCTATATATTGCTGTTAATGAAGGAATGGCTCCATTCTTAGGCAAATATTCCATTACTTCATATTCCATAATTGACCCCGAATAAACAAATCTTTTGCATCCATTCTCAGCACATTTACTCAAAAATTCGCAAGTACCCTGAACATTTAAAAGCTGTGTCTTTACATTAGTTCTTTCTATTCCAGAAGTTCCGTACCAAGCTAAATGAAAAACTGTATCTACTTCAAAACGATCTAAAGACTGAATGTTAGCACTGTTCTGAATGTCGAAATACATTATTTTTACTTTCTCGCCCCAATATGAGTATGCCTTATCCTTATCGCGAACAAAAACTGTTACCTCCGAACCAAGAGCCAATAGCTTATCTACCAATGCCTTCCCCACAAATCCTGTTGCTCCTGTAATACCTATTCTTTTCCTTTTAATTTCTTTTTCGTTGTTTATCACTGTACCGCTTCCTTGATTATCTGAATCATGTAATCTATCATCTCATTTGTCATTCCAGGATATACACCTATCCAAAATGTATCCTTCATTATTCGATCTGTATTATCCAGAGCTCCCACAACACGATAGCCAGTTCCACTAACTCGCATTTGATCGAAACATGGATGTTTAATCAAGTTCCCTGCAAAAAGCATTCTGGTTTGAATTCCATGATTTTCCAAATATTGTATAACCAAATTTCTATCAACGCCATCCTTACACGTAAGAAGAAAACCAAACCAACTTGGATTCGAATTTTTACATGGTTGAGGTAAAATCAATTTATCCTCTAATGATTCTAATCCGTTATATAATCGCTCAAAATTTTCTCGTCTTCGCTCTACAAATACTGGAAATTTTTCTATTTGAGCACATCCAATAGACGCCTGCATATCTGTCGCTTTAAGATTATATCCAAAATGACTGTATACATATTTATGGTCATACCCAGCTGGGAGTT
>CAZUCI010000130.1:0-1393 GCA_964619485.1 uncultured Lachnospiraceae bacterium | reverse complement strand
GTATTACTTGATTTGACTTAATTTGTATTACTTGATTTGACTTAATTTGACTTCCTCTATTTTACACCGTTTTTTCTTGAAAAAGAAGAGCAAACCATGTATAATTTTGTAGGACAATTATTAGAATTGTAAATATTTGAAAGCAGTAATGAAACATGAAAATAGAAAAGGAGATTTAAAATGAGTAAAAAACCTACCGTATTAATGATTCTCGATGGTTATGGATTGAACGACAAGGTTCAGGGTAACGCTGTTGCAGAGGCAAAGACACCTGTTATGGACAAGCTGATGGCTGAGTATCCTTTTGTAAAGGGAAATGCATCAGGAATGTCTGTTGGCCTTCCAGATGGACAGATGGGAAACTCTGAGGTTGGTCATTTAAATATGGGCGCTGGTCGTATTGTTTATCAGGAGCTGACCAGAATTACCAAGGAAATTCAGGATGGAACATTTTTCACAAACCCTGAATTGATGGATGCTGTAAATAACTGCAAGAAAAATGATTCTGCACTGCATGCATTTGGATTGATTTCCAATGGTGGTGTTCACAGTCATAATACCCATTTATATGGACTTTTAGAGATGGCTAAGAGAAACGGGTTAAAGAAAGTATATGTACACTGTTTCTTAGACGGTCGTGATACACCTCCTTCATCAGGAAAAGATTTTGTAGCTGAACTGGAAGCAAAAATGGCTGAAATCGGTGTTGGCGAGGTTGCCAGTGTAAGTGGACGTTACTACGCCATGGACCGTGACAACAATTATGATCGTGTTCAGTTGGCCTATGATGCACTTACAAAGGGAGAGGGACTTTCCGCTGACAGTGCAACCGGCGCAATTCAGGAATCCTATGACAGAAAAGAGACAGATGAATTTGTAAAGCCTACCGTTGTTATGAAAAATGGTGCATCTGTGGCAACAATCAAAGATGGTGACAGCGTTGTGTTTATCAACTTCCGCCCTGACCGTGCAAGAGAAATCACCAGATGCTTCTGCTGTGAGGATGATTTCTTCAAGGATATCAACTTCAAGCGTGAGAAGAGATTAAACTTAACATTTGTATGCTTCTCAGAACATGATCCTACAATTCCAAATAAAGAAATTGCATTTAAGAAAATTGCTATTACCAATACCTTTGGCGAGTGGTTGGCAGCAAACAACATGACTCAGGCAAGAATCGCTGAGACAGAAAAGTATGCACATGTAACCTTCTTCTTTAATGGTGGTGTGGAAGAACCAAATAAGGGAGAAGACAGAATCCTTGTTAATTCTCCAAAGGAAGTTGCAACCTATGATCTGAAGCCGGAGATGAGTGCTTATCAGGTTTGTGATAAATTATGTGAGGCAATTACCTCTGATAAATATGATGTCATCATCATCAATTTTGCAAATC
>CAZUCI010000129.1:0-1443 GCA_964619485.1 uncultured Lachnospiraceae bacterium | reverse complement strand
AGAATCAAGACTCACGTATGGTCCAAATTGTATTCCCCCTTTTTCTAGAACTACATTTCCGTTAGAATTATTGTATGCTCCATCAAAACATAGTTCATTCTTAGTTAAAACTTCCTCGTTAATCTCATCATACTGACTTTGATAAAAAGAAGCATACACTTCTCGAATTTCGGCATCCTTACTTCCATTATTTTCAATTTTTAGTAAAAGTTTTTCGTCCTCGAAAATTTCATAATCAAGTATAATCATATTTTGTGAATACTTTGTGTTACATTTATCAATTTCTTTATTGCCATTCTTCAAAATCACATTTGTATTCTTTAAGTTTCTTCCAGTGATGATGATTCGGCTTGTTCCCTTGGTTCCATCTAATAAAAAGTTTTCCATCGAATTTCTTTTCACATATATTGGTTCATAACAATTAGCATAGTTTTGTGTTTTACTATTAACAAAATCAAATCTATTTGTTTTTCGATATAATTTTACATCGGAATATGAAATATCATCTTTTCCATTATTGATTACCCTAAGAATAAACGTTCCAAGTTTATATTCCTTATTAATAAAATTAAGTATATTGTTATTTGTTGAGTTTAAAATATTTCCTTTCAAATCGCACAATTGCAAAGTAACATTATCTTCTTCGCAATCTACTAATACCTCCGCTTCACCTAATACATCTGCTTTAAATGCATATTCGGCATATCCACCTGGCTGAAGAGTAACTACATCTTCGTTTTCTTTATACCTCCTCCCATTTAACAACTGATTTGCCTTCTTTTGTTGCGGAATATAGCTAATATCATAATCATAATTATAGATATAAAAGTTATTTAACTCTTCTATTTTTTTTGGTGTGCCGTAATTCTCATTGAGTAAAGAAGGTGAAAAACCCGCCCAATAACTTTGCGCATCTTCCTCCGGTGTTTTTCTTACAACGGCATAGCTAAAATTAGCGTTTTCCACTAATTCAGGCATCTGACTAAGAAATAATGTTCTCCAAGCATTAGTATCCGAATTATAGGTACAACTAAGTAATTGGATCTTTCCTTCTTTTGAATACAAGTCACTTGTAGTTGAGTAATCATATGCGGCTAAACCATATACCAATTGTTCTTCTTCTAATTTAGACGCAATTTCAGAATATGCCGAAGTTGGTACATGAATTGAATAATAATGATATGACAAAATTGTTGAGAATACGAGCATAACCCCTAACAAATTATACAATTTACATTTTAGAATTTTACCTCTAAATTCAGCAATATTGCATTCAGTATTGTTCATATAGCAAGCCAGATCTGTACATACAAAAATTGGTCCCCATGCACGAGTAGAATTCAGATAAGGTGTATGTGCAACTGAGCTTGCTACCGATGATATAATCCAGACTACTGAGATGCTAATTAATGCAAGTGCAGAAAAGATCCTTAACTGATGGCA
>CAZUCI010000128.1:0-1800 GCA_964619485.1 uncultured Lachnospiraceae bacterium | reverse complement strand
CATCAAAGGAAATCAATGATTATATCAGAGAAGCAATTCCGCATCATATGGAATTGGATTATCCAGATTTTGAAGTGCTTCTTATCCCAGATGAGCCCACAGATGAATCCTTTCCCTATGAGAATGTGCGAATCATTCCAAGTGGCAAGGTAGGTCCGGCGGAAAAGCGCGATATGGCGTTAGAGTATGCCACAGGAGAAATATTTGCATTCACAGATGATGATGCTTGGCCAAGAAAAGACTGGCTGAAAAATGCTGTAAAGGAACTGGAACCAGAGAATGTAGGTGCTGTTGGTGGACCTGCAGTGACGGCTCCGAATGATTCGCTGATGCAGATGGGAAGTGGTAAAGTATATGAGAGCTTCCTGTGTAGTGGCAATTATACGTATCGATATGTTCCGGGAAAATGGAAAGAGGATGATGATCTTCCCAGTGTGAACCTGATTGTCAAACGTGAAGTGTTTGACGAGGTTCATGGTTTTGACTCGACCTTTTATCCGGGAGAAGATACCAAGCTATGCATGGATATTGTAAATACAGGAAAGAAAATTATATACAATCCGGAAATACTCGTGTATCATCATAGAAGAACTTTATTTAAAGCACATTTAAAGCAAATTACAAATTATGCCAAGCATAGAGGGTATTTTGTTAAGAAGCTTCCGCAGACCAGTTTGCGTCCTGCTTATTTTATTCCAACATTATTTACACTGGGGGTTGTGCTTGGACCGCTTGTCTGTGCATTTATCCCTGCTTTGTGGTGGTTATATGTAGGTGTATTGTTATTTTATTTTTTATTGGCATGTATCAGCTTAAAAGGCTGTCACAGTATAAAATTGTTTTTCCTGTCACTTGCAGGTATCTTTGCCTCTCATATTGGGTATGGTGTTTGTTTTGTGCAGGGATTGTTGTCAAAAGAGTTAATTAGATAAAAGAGGAGAATTTTAATGAAAGTAGCTATTTCTTATCCACCACTTGAAAATGTAAAGGGAGTTCCACTGTTAGGACAGAACAGACAGTTCCAGTGGTTCAACAGCCCTACCTATATTTATCCTATGGTTCCTGCCTATGCAGCAACCTATTTAAAAAGCAAGGGATATGATGTGATTTGGAATGATGCCATTGCAGAGGAATGGAGCTATAAACAGTATCTTGATTTTTATAAGAGTGAGAATTTGGATGTTGTTATGCTTGAAACAAAAACTCCTGTTGTAAAGATGCATTGGGAAATTGTTAAAGAACTGAAAGCATTGAAACCAGAAACCATTATTGTAATGGTTGGTGATCATGTAACTGCTTTTCCACAGGAAACTATGGAAGCATGCCCTGTTGATTATGTACTTCGAGGAGGAGATTATGATTTCCTTCTTGCTAATCTGTGTGACAGTTTAAAAGCACATGAGGGTAAAGTGGAAGTATCTGAACTCGAGAGTGGAATCTGGTATCGCGAGAATGGTGAGATTAAGAATACAGGTGACTTTAAGCTAGACCATGACTTAAATACGTTGCCTATGATTGACCGTGATTTAACTAACTGGAAATTATATAGTGAGAAAAACGGCAATTACAGTAAATTACCTGGAACATATACTATGGCAGCCAGGGACTGCTGGCATCATAAATGTACATTCTGTAGTTGGACAACCTTATATCCACAGTATCATATGCGTAAACCAGAACTTCTGTTAGACGAAATTGGAGTACTGATTGAGAAGTACGGTGTAAAAGAGATTATGGATGATTCTGGAGCTTTTCCAATTGGAGATTGGCTGCATACATTCTGTAAGGGAATGATTGAAA
>CAZUCI010000127.1:0-1842 GCA_964619485.1 uncultured Lachnospiraceae bacterium | reverse complement strand
GGAAAAGGCAAACCCTACTTTTATAGGATAAAGGAGGGCAAAAAACATGGAGACAAAAGGTTGGAAGCAGTTTGAGAGGACAGGGAGCATAGCAGATTACCTCAGGTATCGTGAACAGGATGCTGTCCGTTCCTGCCAGAGAGACGGATATGAAAACAGAGAGGAGACGGGGGAAGGCTATGCAGGATTTCGTAATGGTGACGGGAATGATTCTACAGGCACAGCCCATGGGCGAATACGATAGAAGAGTTCTGGTTCTGACGAAGGAGCGCGGTAAAATATCAGCCTTTGCCAAGGGCGCCAGAAAGACAACCAGTAAACTGAGCGCCAGAACAACGCCTTTCTGCTTTGGAACCTTTAAGCTGTATGAAGGAAGAAATTCCTACACGCTTGTGGATGCTGATATCAGCAATTATTTTGAACAGTTCCGTATGGATTTTGAGGGCTCCATGTACGGTATGTATTTTATGGAAGTGGCCGATTACTATACGAGAGAGAACAATGATGAAAAGGATATGCTTCTTCTTTTATATCAGTCCCTTCGGGCATTGACACTGGAGCAGCTTCCCAATGATCTGGTCCGATACATATTTGAAATGAGAACGCTGGTGGTGAACGGTGAATTTCCGGGAATTCTTCATCCGGATACGCTTCTGAAGGACACCTGTTATGCCATTGATTTTATTGTGAAAACAGACATAGCTCATCTTTTTACCTTTGTGGTATCTGAGGATGTTCTCATGCAGCTTGGTCTGTGTGTAGGGGAATACAGAGAGAAATATATAGGCCGTAAATTTAAAAGTCTTGACATACTGGAAAATTGCGGGTTGAAAATATAGTCGCATTTCGCTATAATGATGTGGTGTTCGGTTATGGAGGTAGAGTAATGAAAAAAATCAGACTACTTGCAGCGATGGCGGGAGCGGCTGTTTTTTTGTCCGCTTGTCAGAGTGCAGATGTAGATACAACGACAATTATCGTTGAGAAAAAAGGAAATGTTGTGGAAGCGATTGTGGAGGATTTTGGTGAGTCCTATTATGACGCCACAGAGCTGGAGACAGTAGTGAACAGTGAAATAGATGATTATAATGCCAAGGCTGGAGCAAAACCGGTTGCCATGGATTCCTTTGAAATGGATTCTGATAAGGCCCAGGTAAAGGTTAAAATTTCCTATGCATCGTCACAGGATTACACGCAGATGAATGAGAGAGAGCTCTTTTGTGGAACCGTGTCTGAGGCTTATGATGCAGGGTATCAGTTCCCTGATATGACCAGCGCAGATGGTGCAGGTACCGTATCGGCAGCAGATGTATTGGAGCAGGGCAGCAAGCATATGGTAATCAGCGAAGAGAAACTGAATATTCAGGTTCCTGGTAAAATCACCTATGTGAGCAGCGGTGTTACTATTGCAGATAAAAAAACAGCGACTCTGCCGGATGATGGAGAAAACCTTTCCTATATTATTTACGAATAAATGATACTAAAATAAAACGAATAAAAAAGAGAATGTGAGGATGTAACATGGAAAAGACATTAGAGAAAATCGTAGCATTGGCCAAATCCAGGGGATTTGTTTATCCGGGAAGTGAAATTTATGGTGGCCTGGCAAATACCTGGGACTACGGTAACCTTGGTGTAGAACTGAAAAACAATGTAAAAAAAGCATGGTGGCAGAAATTTGTTATGGAGAATCCATACAACGTTGGTGTGGACTGTGCAATTTTGATGAATCCTCAGACATGGGTGGCAAGTGGACATCTTGGCGGTTTCTCTGATCCTTTGATGGATTGTAAAGAGTGTCATGAGCGTTTCAGAGCAGATAAGCTGATTGAAGATTACGCA
>CAZUCI010000126.1:0-1859 GCA_964619485.1 uncultured Lachnospiraceae bacterium | reverse complement strand
CAGATCCTGATAAACCATAAACAGATGCAACGAATTTCTTTCCGCCTTCTAAGGAGTACTCTTTCTGTCCGCCGTGGCAGGAAGCATAACCATTTCTGTTAGCTAAAGCCCAAGCCATTGTTAAAGTACCTTTTTTGTGCTCTCCGAAGTATCTCATACCAAGGATAGCTGCACAGTTTTCGTTGGTATCGAAGTAGCAAAGTGTTAAAGGATCACTTAAGCAGCTGTAATCAACGTCTGGTGCATCGTGTGGTGCCCACTGTGGATCAGAGAAAATGAAGATATCTGCTTCTTTTCCGTCACCAACTGGTTTGGATTTCTTGTACATCTTAACATACTCGTCAGACATATACTGGAAGTTTAACATCCAGTTGTAAAGGATATTCTCTTCTCCTTCTGGAATTAATAAATGAGCTTTTACCATGAATTCTGGATCAAGACCGATGAAGCACTCTGCGTGGTAAAGAGTTTTCCAACGAGTCTCATATACAGCATCCATAACAACTTTATCAAGTTTAACGCTATCAACGCCTGGCTCACCTTTGATACGACGAGCAGCAGCGTAACGGCCTGTTACAGCACCATCGTTAAATAATAAAACTTTTGCGTCTTTTTCAAGACCAAAGGTCTCACCATCTTTGATTGGCATGTCTGTTACGACTGTTCCTGGAGAGTTTTTAGCTAATTCATAAGCTTCTTTTAATGTGTTTACTTTTACTACGTTGTTTCCGTAGAAAGCAGCTTCGATGATTGAACGTGTTTTTGAAAAACCTGCTTTTCCAGCACCGATCTCATTGATTGGATAGTATGCTTTTGTTGACATTCAATTGTCCTCCTTGAATTGTATTATTTACCGCAATGCGGCTTTTACCTTTTTCGTACAAGCAAAGCTCGTACACCTTTGTTATTATCTCAAAAGCCTCTTAAAAAGTCAATATTGGACCTCATAAAAAAGCTAAAGATTTTTCTTTTATTTATGATATTCCCGCTTCCTTCGCAATATCAGCCGCCGCAGAGCATCCGATTCTATCGCAGCCTGCCTCGAGAAACTGCTCCATTGCCTCTTTTGTCCGAATGCCGCCAGCCGCTTTCATGCGGACAGCGGACCCGATATGTTCTTTAAAAAGAGCGATATCCTCCAGTTTTGCCCCTGCAGTACCAAAGCCCGTAGAGGTCTTTATATAATCAGCTCCTGCATTGGTCACCGCCTTACACATGGCAATTTTTTCTTCCTCCGTCAGATAACAGGTTTCTACAATAACCTTCAGTGTACGGTTCATACACTCCTGCTTCAGCTGGATGATTTCCTGAGTTACTTTCTCGTAGTCCCCATTTTTTACATCAGCAATATTGATTACCATGTCGATTTCATCAGCACCCTCATCCAGAGCCTGTCTTGTTTCAGCCAGCTTGGCCGCTGTGACACTGTATCCAAGTGGAAATCCTACAACCGTACATATTTTCAGATTATTTCTATATTTCTGATGAACCCTTTTAACATAACATGGGGGAATGCACACCGATGCCGTATGGTATTTCACCGCCTCATCACATAATTTTTCTATATCCTCCCATGTTGCGAATGCCTTCAACTGGGTATGATCCACATGGCTTAACATTTCTTTTACTTCCATAGTCCTTCTCCTTTTATGATTTCTGTTTTTCATTCTATACTGAAATAGTACAAAAATCCAGTTAAATTCCTGTAAACTCACATATAAAAATATGAATTATTCATAAACTGCAAGATTTTTTCTTGCTTGTGCAAATTCAGTCGTGCTATAGTAATATTGTTGGTTTATTTTTTACTCTACTTACAGATAATTTCAAATCATTTCATCCTATCTTTTGGATACACA
>CAZUCI010000125.1:0-1887 GCA_964619485.1 uncultured Lachnospiraceae bacterium | reverse complement strand
AAATATATGTAACTTGAATATATGTTAGTTTCAATATATTAATGATGTTGGGGTCAAAAGTCCCTCTCTAGTACCTTGAAAAGTTCATATATTTTGTAGTAGCCATACAAAGACGGCATTGATTGCAGTATAATAGAGATAACTTATGAAAGTAGGTATTCTCTATGTCATTCAAAGAAAACGTATATCAACAGCTATCAATCGCAGACAGTTTTTCGGGTCTTACGACCAGAGAACAAAAAGCTCTTGAAAAATCATGGGCTAAAATTTTCGCGGATGAACTTTTCCCGGCAATTGATGAAAATAGATTTGCCGTATTATACAGTGATCAGGCGTCCAGACCCAATACACCAGTTAATGTAATTATCGGAGCTCTCATTATCAAAGAAATGTTTGATTATTCAGATGATGAGATGGTTGAAAATCTGATGCTGGATCTACATCTTCAATATGCTCTCCATACAACAAGCTTCGAAGAGCAGCCACTTAGCGATAAAACACTTAGTCGGTTTAGAAAGCGCTGCTATGATTACGAAACTCTTCATAATGAAGACCTTTATCATGACTGTGTAAAAGACTTAAGTGCTATCATCGCAAAGATTATGGGAATTAATGGACGAGTTCGTCGTATGGATTCTATGATGATCGAATCAAACATCCGCAAGCTTAGTCGAATGGAGCTGCTTTATACCTGCATTTCCAAACTTATAATTCTAATCAGTAAAACAGATAGGGAAAACCTTCCTGAACAGCTAAAGCACTACGCAGATTCAAATGACTTTAATCAGGTCATTTATCATCAGAGAAGTACAGATACTGACGATAGAATGCAGACTCTTTTAAACGATGCAGATGCCCTTCTTTCCTTCTGTGGTTCCGGTTATGAAGATACCACAGAATATGAATTGTTTATCAGATGTCTTTCAGAACAGACGATTGTTGAAAATGAAAAACGCCGTCTTCGTACCAAAGAAGATGGAACGATGAATTCAACTGCATTGCAGAATCCATCTGATCCGGAAGCAACTTTCCGAACAAAGGCAGGAAAGAATCACCGAGGGTATGTTGCCAATCTGGAAGAATCGGTTGGTAAAAATGGCTCTGTTGTAACTGATTATGCATATGAGCAGAACATTCATAGTGACAGTCAGTTTCTGAAAGAACACCTGGAGCAAATGGATGCCCCTGAAGAAACCGTCACAGTTGTCGCAGATGGAGCTTATAGTGGAATCGAAAATACAGCACTTGCGAATGAGAAAAATGTAAAGCTTATAACGACCAGTCTTACAGGCCGCGAAGCACCAGATATTATAGCTGATTTTGAGTTCAATGAAGAAGGAACAAAAGTAGTACAATGCCCGGCAGACCACGAACCCAAAAGCAGTTCCTATATGGCACCAAGTAATCAGTGCCAGGTATCCTTTCCGAGAGAGCTATGTGCAGGATGCCCATACCAGGATCAATGCCACCCTAAGATTTTCAAAAGGGTTGCAAAGATTGTAACCTCAAAGGCAGCCCATGACAGAGCTGTTATCCAGCGAAGCATGCATAGTGAAGAACTCAAAAACTATGCCCGATTACGAAATGGTGTAGAAACAGTCCCATCTATCATTCGAAATAATTACCATCTGGATAAAATGCCACGTGGAAAACAAAAAGGAAAATTTTCCTTTGGAAGCAAAATCATGGCACTAAACTTTAAGAAGCTCTTTAACTACCGAAAGGGCTTGGGACATTATGCTCCAAATCCAGTAATTGCTTAAAAAGAATAGGGAATAGAAACATCATTACTTGGGTAATAAGCAATCAATCACTACAAAATATGAATTTTTCAAGGTACTATAGAAATGGGATTGTCGAAACATTGTGTTTCGACCCCAACATCAT
>CAZUCI010000124.1:0-1989 GCA_964619485.1 uncultured Lachnospiraceae bacterium | reverse complement strand
CCTGACTTAATCCTTTTGCTTCATCAATAATTTTTTTTGTAGCCTTGAACTCGAAACTAAAAGCATTAATTTTATTCTCTATTAACAGTCCTATCTCTGGCTCTTGTGGCAAATCATAGTGAAGTACATCATCAAATCGTCTGAATAGTGCTTGATCTAACATTTTTTGATTATTTGTCGCTGCAATAATGATACTATCTGAAGAGTCCTGTTCAATAAATTGCAAAAACGAATTCAAAATTCTGCGCATTTCTCCCACTTCATTATCAAGTGAACGATCTGCGCCAATCGCATCAAACTCATCAAAAAAATAAACGCCCTGATTTGTTTCCATGCTCTCAAATATTTGTCTAAGTCGTGTACTTGTTTCCCCCATAAACTTAGTAACAAGCTTATCAACCTGAACTGTATAAAGCGGAAGTGATAGCTCTGAGGCAATTACAGATGCTGTCATTGTTTTCCCGGTACCTGGTTGACCCTCGATTAGAATTTTCCTTCTATTCATAAGCCCATATGAGTGAAGCTTTTTTCTGTTTCTATATTCAGAGAGAATTTTTTTTATCTTCTCACATATTTCATCAGAAACTATTAATTCCGACAATTCAACTGTTGGTACAGAATGCAATAACATTGGATTTTGTACATTAAGTTTAATAACACTGTTCTTCTGTTCTCCAATTTTTTCTATCTGCTTTTTTAACTCTCTTGCAATATTATCATGTCCTAATTTTGCCTCGTGTGCAGCAATTTGCAAAACAACAGTCTTAAATTTATCATCATCTCGATCAGCATATGCTTTAACTAAACATTTTATTTGATCAGCTGTTGCCATAGCCTTCACCTCCATTACGACATAAAATATCATTTTGATTACTGATGGCCTATTAAGGATTCGAACCTTACTTTTCCCCTTCAAAAATACATTCCGTATAGCAATGTACTTTTGGAGGGGGATATCCTATCCGCTGGATGAATAGACCATGGTATGATTTTACATCTTTTCAATTAGCTTATCAACTATAAGCCTCATCATTTCTGGCTTCATAGGAAATTTAAACATTATCTCTGTTTCAACTGCAGACTTTAATCTCTCCTGATTATTACAATATAAATTAAAACGTTCCATATCAAAGTTTTTAACCATTTTATCAATATCATATTCTATGTTATTTATATATAGTTCTGCTAGTTTTTTTGCAGCTCTCGAATACAAAATAAAATCATCAAAACAAATGCTTCCATATTCATTTGGTGCATTCAATTGTTGTAATATTACAACTTTTTCATTGTTTTGTTCAAAAATCTTCTGATACGCATTCTGGACTTTTTTTCATTATCTGTGTGGGTACAAAGATTACGAACAAGCCTATAATAATCACAAATCAAAAAGAGCAAATATGATTCATCAGATGTGCTTTGCATTCCAAGTAGACTCGAATGAATATGTTGTAACATAGAAATTGATGTTTCTTTTCTTTCTTTATATTTCCCGAAATTTTTCAGGAAAGAATTTAGCTGATTTAAGAATTCTTCAAACAACTGAAATACAGAAACAATATAGTATTCACGAATTCTATCAATTGCAACTTTTGGAGAAACATCATTAACCTTAATTCCATATCCAGAAGCAATGTTCTGAAAAGAGTTTTCATCATGAGGATTGTTTTCAAATTGTCTCAGTAGAACCTCTGTGTATTCGTTTATAGCGTCAGAAGCACCTAAGTTTTGCTTAAATTTATTATAAAAAGATTTTTCCACTTCTATCTACTCCTTTAGAATGTCTTATTCAATAAATGTTGATTCTTTTCATCTTGGTAATGTAGCTTTGCAAATTCAATTGTTCCTGGACGCAATCATGTCTGAAAGCTCTTTCACTTGTTTTTCCAGCTGCGATAATCTCTGTTCATGCTTTTCCTCCCTGCACTACAAATCGCTAAAAAAGCATGAACTCTTACTCTGATATTATCAAAATGTAATCGTTTTATCAAT
>CAZUCI010000123.1:0-1993 GCA_964619485.1 uncultured Lachnospiraceae bacterium | reverse complement strand
TTCAGCAGCCAATATTTGAAAAGAAGAACAAACAGTATCTTGCTCCTATAGGAATATTAATCTGTTCGACTGTAGTAGGTGGAGTATTAACGAAGCTCGTGACAAATGGAATTCAAAGTATGGGATATGATGAAGGTTTTGCCAGATTCAGCGATGTTTCAACCTGGGTTGAAAATTTGCAGAGACTGAGTATAGATTGGATGAATTTATTTGGAGTTTATAGTGTTTCGAATGTGAACTTTTTTTCAGCAGATGGAATCAGAACCGGTTGGGCCATTGTAATCTCTCTGATAGTTTTCATTCTTCCGGTTATTTGTACAGTGCAATATATGAAGTTTGCCATTGAATTTAAAATGCTTCTATGGTCGTATTGGACGGTGGCTGGAATTTCGCTGTTGGGATACATATGTGGTTATTTAGGCGAGTGTAATCGCCGATTAGTTCCGATGGTATGTTTAGCTTTTATTATTGCAATGGTATATTTTATCGAAGAAGTTAAAACAGTTCGAATTAGAAACCTTTCCTGTGCAATTTTGATTCTATTTGGTGTTTTACTATGTTTTAGGGTAAAGGAACTTGAAAAAAATCTGGATAATATTAATTGGTTGCAGCAAGCTGCAGATTATGTTGATGAAAGAGGATATACCAGAGGCTACGCACCATATTTTACTGCTAATACGTTGACTATGTTTACTCAAAAGGCGGTGACAGTTCCAATAAACTCAGTAGCTGCATCTTCACAGGATGATGTAGAGGCCTGGGGCACATTTAGATATAATACATTTGAGTCATGGATTGAAGACAATGAACAAAACGGGGCACAGTTTATTGTTTTAAGTGTGACTGAATATGGAAATCTTGGAGAGAAAAAGAAACCAGTCATTGATAATGCCAGTGGTGTAGTAGAACTTGGACCATATTTTGTATTTACTTATGATGATGGTGTTGTAATAGAGTAGGAGAAGAGAAAATGAAAAGAGTAGTAATCATTGGCGCAGGACCTGCTGGTCTGACAGCCGGGATCGAATTGTTGAAACATCAGGGAGAGTATGATGTAACCATTCTGGAAGAAACACAGGAAATTGGTGGTATTTCAAGAACCGTAAAGAACAACGGTAACCGTATGGATATTGGCGGTCACCGCTTTTTCTCAAAAGATAAGGAGGTTATGACCTGGTGGGATGAGCTGATGCCACGTCAGGGAAAGCCATCCTATGATGATAAGGTATTGAACCGTGAAGTGCCGTTAAAGGCAGGCGGACCAGATCCGGAAAAAGAAGATATCGTTATGCTGACCAGAAATCGTGTTTCTCGAATCTATTATAAAAAGAAATTCTTTGATTATCCGGTTAAAATGAATGCCCAGACCATTAAGAATATGGGATTCTTAACAACGATGCAGGCAGGCTTTTCCTATCTTGGTTCCTGTATTGTGAAGAAAAAAGAAGATTCTCTTGAAAACTTTTATATTAATCGTTTTGGTAAGAAGCTTTATTCCATGTTCTTTGAAGGCTATACAGAGAAGCTTTGGGGAAGACATCCAAGTGAAATCGATGCTTCCTGGGGCGCGCAGCGTGTTAAAGGTCTTTCTATTGTAGCTATCATCAAAGACATGTTCCGCAAGATTCTTCCGGGTGGAAAGAACAGTAAGCATGTAGAGACCTCTCTGATTGAGGAATTCTATTATCCGAAATACGGTCCGGGACAGCTTTGGGAGACAGCAGCAGATCAGTTTGTTTCTATGGGTGGAAGGCTTGAGAAGGGCTGCACAGTAACAAAGGTGACCACAGAGAATGGACAGGCAAAGTCTGTTAAGTACAGCAAAGACGGAAGTGAAAATGAGTTAGTTGGCGATTACATTATTTCATCTATGCCACTTCGTGACTTGGTTCTTGGCATGAATAATGTTCCATCGGATATTCATGATTATGCAGCAGGTCTTCCTTATCGTGATTTTGTCACGGTTGGACTTCTGGTAGATCGTCTCGATTTG
>CAZUCI010000122.1:0-1995 GCA_964619485.1 uncultured Lachnospiraceae bacterium | reverse complement strand
GACAGCGCCTTAGATGGGGTCAGTGTATATCATTCCCGTATTATGGCAGGAAAGTTTCTGGCTATGGATTCACCTGTTGAGGCAGATATTGTTACCGGTGTTCCGGAGTCCGGAAACTGTGCAGCAATGGGGTATGCTATGGAATCAGGGATTCCCTATACCACGGCCTTTGTAAAGAACACCTATGTTGGCAGAACCTTTATTAAGCCGAAGCAGAAAAACCGTGAGAGCAGCGTGCAGGTGAAGCTGAATCCCATTCGCGAGGTTGTAGAAGGAAAGCGGGTTATTATGATAGACGATTCCATTGTACGTGGAACCACATCAGACCGTATTGTAAAAATGCTTCGTGATGCAGGAGCCAAGGAAGTACATGTGCGTATTTCTTCTCCACCGTTTTTATGGCCATGCTATTTTGGAACCGATGTTCCGGCGAGAGAGCAGCTGATTGCCTACAATCGCTCCATAGAGGAAATCTGTGAGTTAATTGGTGCAGACAGCCTGGCTTATCTGGATATAGAACGTTTGTCAGAGCTGGTAGATGGAAAAGAGATCTGTAAAGGATGTTTCTGTGGCAGGTATCCATTGGAGCCCCCTAAGGATGATATTCGCGGAGAATTTGACAAGTAAGTGTTTTGCTTTTGGATTAGAATTATGAAAAAATAGAAGAACAGATTTAAAATAAAAGGAGAAGATACATGAGTAATGACAGATATGTAAGTCCATTATCAGAGAGATATGCAAGTAAAGAGATGCAGTATATTTTTTCCCCGGATATGAAGTTTACAACCTGGAGAAGACTTTGGATTGCACTTGCTGAAACTGAGATGGAGTTAGGTTTATCTCAGAATGGAAAACCGGTTATTACGCAGGAACAGATCGATGAGTTGAAAGCTCATGTAACCGATATTAATTATGATGTGGCAAAGGCAAGAGAAAAAGAAGTGCGCCATGATGTTATGAGTCATGTTTACGCTTATGGACAGCAGTGCCCAAAGGCAGCCGGCATCATTCATTTGGGAGCCACCTCCTGTTATGTTGGCGATAATACAGATATCATCGTTATGACAGAGGCACTGAAATTAGTAAAAAAGAAACTGGTTAATGTGATTGCGGAGCTTGCTAAATTTGCGGATGCACAGAAAAATCAGCCCACATTGGCATTCACACATTTCCAGCCAGCACAGCCCACAACAGTTGGTAAGAGAGCTACCTTATGGGCACAGGAATTTGTTATGGATTTGGAGGATTTAAATTATGTCCTCTCCACCATGAAGCTGTTGGGCTCAAAGGGAACCACCGGAACACAGGCTTCCTTCCTGGAATTATTTGATGGAGATCAGGAGACAATCGATAAAATTGATCCTGCCATTGCCTCCAAGATGGGATTCTCTCAGTGTGTTGCTGTTTCCGGTCAGACCTACAGCCGTAAGACCGATACGAGAGTTTGCAATATCTTAGCCGGTATTGCTGCAAGTGCTCACAAAATGAGCAATGATATTCGTCTGCTTCAGCATTTAAAGGAAGTGGAAGAGCCATTTGAGAAGAGCCAGATTGGTTCCTCAGCCATGGCATATAAGAGAAATCCAATGAGAAGCGAACGTATCGCCTCCTTATCCAGATATGTCATGATTGATGCATTAAATCCTGCGATTACTTCTGCAACTCAGTGGTTTGAGCGTACCCTGGATGATTCGGCGAACAAGCGCCTATCCATCCCCGAGGGCTTCCTTGCGGTTGACGGGATTCTTGATTTGTGCATGAATGTTTCCGATGGATTGAAGGTTTACCCGAAGGTTATTCAGAAACATCTGATGAGTGAGCTTCCCTTTATGGCAACGGAGAATATTATGATGGATACCGTCAAAGCAGGAGGCGACCGTCAGGAATTGCATGAAAGAATCAGAACGATGTCCATGCAGGCCGGTGCCAATGTAAAAGAAAACGGTATGGACAACAACTTATTGGAATTAATTGCGGCGGATCCCGCGTTTGACA
>CAZUCI010000121.1:0-2208 GCA_964619485.1 uncultured Lachnospiraceae bacterium | reverse complement strand
AACTAAAATGCTGGTATTTTTTGGAATCCACCAAAAACATATTGATTATATGGAGCTTCCTGTATACTTTAAAGAGTAGAGGGGGTTGACCAAAAAGAATACCTCAAGTAAATTTAGATTATTACTGACCTGGACGTTGGTAAAAATCTAAAAAACAAGAGGTATCTAAGATGAATGTTAAAGCAAAAAAGGTAAAAAAGCAAGCAACTGTTGAGAATTCTGTAGTAAATCTTTTGTCAAAAGAAGAACTGAGCAAGAGAATTGAAGTTATTGAAAAAGAACTCAGATCATCCACCTGGAGAGAACTGGAAACGAGAGGCAAATTCGCCAAGAATGATAAACTTTCCTTCATCACGGATGACATGCTTATAGTTGGATGCGATATAGGCAGTGAAACTCATTATTTAAGAGCAATTGATGTCAGAGGAAGAGAACTTAGCGTTGGAGCATTTGAATTCAGTAACACTGCTGAGGGTTTTGAGAAAGCTAAGGCATGGGTGCTGAACCTTGCAGTAAAGAACGATAAAAAACAGATAGTGCTGGGTCTTGAACCAACAGGTCACTACTGGTTCGCACTGGCTGCATGGATGATTTCTAACGGAATCAGCGTTGTTCAGGTAAATCCATATGCTATAAAGCAGAGCAAAGAAATCGAGGATAATAGTCAGCTCAAGGATGATAGAAAAGATCCGAAACTGATTGCCAATCTTGTGAAAGATGGTAATTACGGAATGCCTTACCTTCCAGAAGATATCTATGCAGATATGAGGCGGCTTTCCATGTTCAGAGATCAGCTTACAGAAGACCGAATCAGAAACATCAACCGACTTCACAGAGAGTTGAAAATTTATTTCCCGGAATATATGAATGCATTTGGGAAGATTGATGGAACTTTCGCTTTGGAAGTACTGAGAGTATCACCAATTCCGGCGGATATCATAGCACTTGGAACAGAAGGCTTAAGAAATATCTGGCATGGTGCGAAACTAAGAGGACGCGGTTATAGCAGAGCCAGTAAAATCGTGAGCTATGCAAAGACAAGTGTGGGATTGACTGACGGAACAGGCGCAGGCCGAGAGGCTGTGAAGTGGTTTGCAGAGCAGATCACGAAACTGGATGAACAGCTTGCAGAGATAGAGAGTATTTTACACCAGAAATGTCTGGAAATACCTCATGCAGAAAACATACTGGAAATCAATGGTGTGGGCGAGAACATTCTTGCCGGAATCCTTGCAGAGATGGGGGATATCAGCAGATTCGATGATGTGAAAGAAATCCAGAAGTTAAGTGGAATGGGACTTGTGGCATGCAGTTCAGGCAAGCATAAAGGCCAGACAAAGATTAGTCACAGAGGACGCAAAAGATTGAGATACTGGCTGTTCCAGGCGGCAAAATCGGCAGTGGTACATGCAGATGAATTCAAACAACTACATGTGTACTATACAACACGAGCCAATAATCCGCTTAAAAAGATGCAGTCATTGATTGCGATTGCCTGCAAGATACTAAGAGTGATCTACACGATCCTGAAGACAGGGACAACATATGATCCGCAGAAGATGTTGAAGGATATCAAACGCCCAGTAGCTGCACCATCCCAGTTAGCTGCATAGAAAATAGAATACAAGCAATACATTCCAGAGCTCTGCCGAGTCGCTGATAACAGGCATCGGAGACTGGGCAGGGTTCTGGAACAGAAACCCGTAAACGATGGAGTCTGAAACAGACTGCATCAGCAAAACAGACCAACAGGAGTCTACAGTGGTATCGCTCCGCTGAATAAATCAGCACCATGGTAGATGAGTGTGGGTCAGTAACAATCAAACACAAAAACAAGAGCTGTAGCTGGCATCGATTTTTTCCATAGGGCATGACCCTGTTAAGGAGCTTGGCCGGCACTCAGTGTATGGTAGATGGTACGAAGGAAGTTGGGACACGATCCCCTTAGACACGGAAGGTTCATCATCATAGTTGATCAGAGGGAAAATAGCCTTTATAAAGCAAACATAAAAGGATGCTTTTAAAGCTGTACCCATTTTTCAACTATTCGGTACATGATACTACGATATCCATCACTCCCGGCTCTGTTTTCGAGGTAAATAAAAATCGTCAAAGCCAGTAAAATCAATAAATTTGGGCTTGACAGAATAGGAAGGTAAGGTATGAAAAGACAAACGAAAACAATGGATGGAAACGAGGCAGCTGCTC
>CAZUCI010000120.1:0-2534 GCA_964619485.1 uncultured Lachnospiraceae bacterium | reverse complement strand
TTGGACCTAATGGCGCAGGAAAGTCAACGACCATTAAGATGATGACCGGCATTTTGGAGCCAAGCGGGGGTGAAATTCTGGTCAATGGTGAAATTCCATACAAGAAGAGAAGCCAGAATGCACAGAATATAGGTGTTGTCTTTGGGCAGCGCTCTCAGCTGTGGTGGTCACTTCCGGTGATAGAATCCTTTAAAATACTGAAGGATATATATCAGGTACCGGATCAAAGCTATCAGGATATGCTTGCTCTCTACAATGAGCTGGTAAATATTGAGGAGCTGTTACATAAACCGGTAAGGCAGATGTCCCTGGGACAGAGAACGCTCTGCGATATTTTAGCGGCGTTTTTACATAATCCAAGCGTGGTATTTCTGGATGAGCCCACAATTGGGCTGGACGTTGCCATGAAAGCCAAAATCAGGGAACTGATTAAATCTTTAAACAGGGAGAAGCATACAACTGTTATTTTGACAACCCATGATATGGGCGATGTGGATGCACTCTGCAGAAGAATTGTCATCATCGATAAAGGTAAAATGCTGTATGACAACGATATTTCCCATTTGACAGAGTTGTTTGGTGCTTACCGTACCTTAAGATTGAATCTCAGTGGAAAGGTGGAAAAGACTGACGAGGACTCCATGAAGCTGCTGGAGCAGGCAGTGGAGGAGCTTTTGAAGAAAACATGGCCGGGCAGTGATGCAATTTCTGTTGGACATGAAAAGGAACAGATTGAAATTTTGATCGATGAAGGCAAAATTCCGATGATGCAGGTTATGGACACAGTGCAGAAGCGGTATAAAATCTATGATATGCATTTGGATGAAATATCTACGGAAAGTGTCATTCGTAAAATTTATGAGGGGGGACTTGCATGAGTATAAAAAAGTATACCTCTCTGACCAGGTCCGGAATTCTTGATACGATGCAGTTTCGTCTTGCTCTGTACATGACAGTGGTTGGGAATATGGTATATCTGCTGATTATCTATAATCTGTGGAAGGCTATTTTTGCAACAGTAGAGACCAGCACCATCAATGGAATGACCTTTCGGGAGACCATGATTTACCTTGTTTTTGCATCAGCACTGGCTAACTTTATGGAGACCTGGCTGGTATTTGGAATGGGAAGAAACATTCAGACTGGCCAGATTGCTCTGGATTTGCTCAAGCCGATGCGTTTTCAGACCTTTCTCTTTTTCAACGGAAGTGGGGAACAGGTAGTGAAATTTTTAACCACCTTCCTGCCCACAGCTGTGGTAGTGTTTATTGTCACAAAGGGCAGTATTCATCTGGGAATCAATTTGATTTTCTTTGTGGTGAGCGTGGTTCTAAGCGTGCTGGTTAACTTTTATATCAACTTTTTTGTGGGAACCATTTGCCTCTATACGCAGTCAGTGTGGGGAATCAACATTATGAAGGATGTTTTGGTGGCACTGCTTTCCGGTGCTACAATTCCCATTGCCTTTTTCCCGGAAACAGCCAGACGAATTGTGATGTTTCTCCCGTTTCAGGCAATCTGCAATACGCCGCTGAATCTTTTGATTCATGCAGACCTTTCCTATGCGGACCGGTTTGAAGCCCTGGCGCTCCAACTGTTCTGGGTAGTTGCAT
The DNA here is from genome assembly GCA_964619485.1 of uncultured Lachnospiraceae bacterium. GTDB lineage: Bacteria > Bacillota > Clostridia > Lachnospirales > Lachnospiraceae > UBA2882. Next base: position 921 of record CAZUCI010000120.1, on the reverse strand, counting down.
TGTGTGTACTGAGTGGCCTTTTCTTTAACAAATCGGTAAAACAGATTACCGTGAACGGAGGCTGAGCATGGAAAAAAGAGGATTTATTTACTACTTACGTATTTATGGCAAAATTTTGTCACAGGATATCAAAAGCAAAATGAGCTACCGCGCCGATTTTATTATTTCCACAGTGGGAATGATTGCAACCAATATTGCAGGTGTGGTTACCTTCTGGCTGATCTTTCAGAATTTCCCCTCCATCAAGGGCTGGAATTACTATGAGATGCTGTTTCTCTATGGCTTCTCACTGATAGCAACCACGCCGGCACAATGCTTTTTTGACAACAACTGGAATCTGAGAAACTATGTATATTCCGGTGATTTTATCAAATACTGTTTCAGACCAATCAATTTGTTTTTCTATTATATGTCGGAAATCTTTGATATTAAGGGAGTGGGGCAGTTTGTGTTCGGCATTGCAACAGTAGCCTATGCATGGGTGAAGTTAGCACTGCCTTTCCACTGGTACAGCATATTGGAATTACTGGTGGCGGCGGTCTCAGCTTCTCTGTTTATGATTGCATTGCTTAACGCCTCGGCAGCAACCTGCTTCTGGGTCATGAATTCTTACTTTGTGATGGCACTGGCTTTTTCCTTCAGGGACTATTCCAAGTATCCGGTTACCATTTTTGGACCGGTAATCAGACTGGTGTTTACCTTCCTGATTCCCATGGCCTTTATGTCCTATTACCCGTGTCAGCTGTTCCTTCGCTCGGCGCAGGTTCCAATTTTAACCTGGTTTACACCGGTGTTTGGCGTACTGTTCTTTTATCTCAGCTATAAAATCTGGATGAAGGGTGCCATGTCCTACAACGGAACCGGTTCATAAAAAATAAATAAGCGGAATATATTGTATCAAAAAGGAATTCTTATGAAAAA
>CAZUCI010000119.1:0-2620 GCA_964619485.1 uncultured Lachnospiraceae bacterium | reverse complement strand
TAATTCTGTGGAAAATGTTGTGTGGCGGCAATGGTCAGACCAGTAGGTATCCAGCACACGAATCTCTGTCATGGAAGGATCTCTGTCCTCACTTGTCTGAAAATAATTCTGGATATGTTTAAAATCCTTAAATGTCATTGCAAGAGAAAGAGAAGCATATAACTCTTTTAACTCTGCTTCTGGCATCTTTGAAAATCCTTCAAAAATTTTAACATCAGCCGGCTCTTCATAGTCTGTAATCAGAGTCTCAGGTTTAACCATGTCTGTCTCTCTGGAATCAACCGGGTTGATACAGTAGGCTTTGATTTTTTCAAATTCGTCATCTGAAATATCCCCTGATAAAAGATAAGTAACCGCAGTTTTGATGACCGGTTCTTCGTCTTCCTTTAAAAAGCGAACACACTGAACTGCTGAATCTGCTCTCTGGTCGAACTGTCCAGGTAAAAATTCAACGCTGAATGTTCTCTCACCGGCCTGCATCTCAATGTTTTCCATATAAAGCATATCAACAGGTGGCTCACAGAATACTGTCTTACAAGCTTTTTCAAAAGTTGCATCGGATAAATTTTCCACATCATATCGGATCAATACGCGAACCTTTTTCAGTCCGGTAATTCCCAGGTAGTTCTTGATGTCCTCCTGCAGTTCTTTTGCTTTGACTGCAAAGGCATCTTTCTTTTCCACATAAATTCGTTTTACATTTGCCATGATGGTGATTCCTCCATTGTTTTTTAAACGCTACTTTTATTATACAAAAAATAAGGTTTTTTTCAATGTCTCCAAAACTTTTTCTGAATTTTCTCCCAAAAGAAATATTTTCCACTTCCTTCAATTATTTAATGCAGTCTGTTATTTTATGTCGTTTTCAGTCTATTTTGTAGTTGTCATAATATTTCTCACAATATCTTGTTGTGTTTCGCTTTTTCCCTTATTTACAGAGATTTTCAAAGGTTTACACATAAATCATAAAAATTTATGGTCTTATGTATACTATATATGGTACTCTATTTGTATTTCTTTACAATATATTCCACCATCTTATAATTACAACATGAATGTCGTTTTCTATTCAAATCAAAATTTTCTTATTTTTTTGCATTATCTATTTTTTCTTGACAAAAACATCATAATAGTTTCTTTAACTGTTTTTGCCTTCCTTTTGTGTCATTTCAGTTTACATAATCTTTTTTTCATTTTGACCGGTTTAAACAACATCTTGTATTATCCTGTTATTTAATTTTATATATTTTGTATTTTTCTATGTTATGTAATCTATAGTTATGTAAATCAAATCACCTGTTATGTTATTAACGGTAACATGCCTTCCACTACTTGAAAGACATATGGGATACCATATTATGAGCAATTCCAAAAATGATCATAAAAAACGCTGCAAAATAATTATGAATCCATAACGCAGCAAAAAGAAAATAAAGGACTGGAAAAACAGCCAGCGGAATTGGGACAAAAAGGAAGGATTTTCTCATAAGCGCAACATCACGGCCACCAGCAAAGTAACGAATCCAGACAATATAGTAAAGAATCAGAAAAAAAGCTGCCAAAAAAAGGAAGGGACTGTTAAATTCAATCTTTTTCTGACTGACAATAATAACAATTGCAACAAAGTACAATGCTCTGGTAGCCTGCTCAACCATTTCTACAAATTTATTAACCTTCCCTGATTCTGCAGGCTCATTTGCAGGCGGAAACATAAAATATACGATATTTATAAGCATTGGTAATAAAAAAATAATAACTCCTATCCATGAAAATCCAAATCTAAATTGATTCATTTTTAATCTCCCTTTTCTAAATCCTGACATTTTTTTCTTTCGCTTCTTCTTTTTTTCTAATTATTCTTATTTTTGTAATTTCTACTGTTTTTTATCTGTTTCTAGCAACTCCACAGCTTCTTTACACCATTTAAGATATCCTTTATATGTCTCGACCCCGAATTTTGCTGTTAACAGATAATATTGATGTGTCTTTTCTTCCTGAAACTGCTCTAACTGTTTTACGCAAGCCTCCAAAATCGCCAATTCCTTCTCTGTTTTCTCCCCAAAAGACTTTATATGTTCAATCGCAACCTCCGGCTCAGCCTCATTTCCAAAAAACAGCTTTAATAGGGTTTCATAGCGGAGCTCATCCTTCTGAACCGGCTTTTTCAGCCACTCATAGAGGGTTTTCTGCCCGTAATCCGTGATGGAATAAATGATTCGTTCTCTGCCCTTTTCCTGTGCTGACCTTTCCTGTGACAGCTTTTCCTTTATGTCACTCCCTAAATTACCTTTGTTTTGTGTTCCACGATCTACTTCTCTGCTGCTTGAAATCTTCTTTTCCTGCTCCAACTTTGCTAAAGTGGGATAAATACTTCCAAAGCTTGCATTCCAAAAAAAATGAAGCCGCATATCCAGTCTCTTTTTCATATCATATCCTGTAAGATTCTCATGACTGAGTAACCCCAGCAAAACATAATCCATTTTCTTTTCACTTGCCATGTTTTCACTTCCTTTTTAATGATATTTTCATCTCTTTCTTGTTACATATATCAAGTTCTCATTGAATATATCAAGTTCTTATTCAATATATCAAGCTGATCTATTATGTATATATCACATTG
>CAZUCI010000118.1:0-2640 GCA_964619485.1 uncultured Lachnospiraceae bacterium | reverse complement strand
TGGCTATCCCCGCAGTCTGTCAAACAAAGGCTATGTATTGATTCATGGAAAGAAGGCACCCATATGTGGCCGTGTCTGTATGGATCAGTTTATGGTTGATGTCACTGAGATTCCAGAGGCTGCGGAGTATGATGAGGTAACGCTTATCGGCTCTGACGGAGTTTTTGCCATCACCATGGAAGAGCTGGGAGCACTCTCCGGAAGATTTAATTATGAGCTTGCCTGTGATCTGGGAAAGAGAATTCCACGGGTATTCTATAAAAACAGACAGATTACAGCCTATAAAGACTACTATGAGGATTACAGATAAAAAGAATAGAAAAATAAGATAAAATTGAACAGAATACATCCACTGGATCTGGCTATACTATTGCAGGACAATAATTACATTGTAAGATACGCATGGTATTCAAAAGAAAGGGGTTGTATGGAACAATGAATCGAGGAGATGTTTATTATGCAGATTTAAGACCGGTGGTGGGATCTGAGCAGGGTGGAATCCGGCCGGTTGTTATTATACAGAATGATGTAGGAAATCTTCACAGTCCAACAGTGATCGTTGCGGCTGTGACGTCAAAGATGAATAAGGCAAAGCTGCCGACACATATTGAACTTTCGGCAGAACGGTATCATATGGTGAAGGATTCGGTTATTTTACTGGAGCAGCTGAGAACCATCGACAAGTCCAGATTAAAGGATAAAATATGTCACCTGGATGATTCGATGATGTATCGGGTTAACCGTGGACTGATGATCAGTCTTGAACTTCATACATAAGAGAAAAGATAAAATAGAAGCCTGTTCATTGACGAAAGTGATACAAAATGCTATATTCAAGAGTAGACTTTTATAAGGAGAATTTTAGAATGGACAGTGCCTGTCAGGCGATGAGCATAGTGATATTTTTACTGCTGCTTGCAGTTGAAGTGATTTTTTATGGTTTTGGAGCAGCGCTTCAGAATCTGAACGCAACTCAGATTCGGGAGCTTGCGGAAGAAAAAAAGGATAAAAGAGCAATCAGAATTATAAAAATTGCCGATAGTCCTCTGCGTTATATTAATACAGTTCAGCTGATTGTTACCTGTATCCAGCTGTTTATCGGCGGCTATTTTGTTCGATTGCTGGAAGGAAAACTGGTTACATATGCAGAGCGGTACTTTGAGCAGTTCTCCGTTGCCATAGGAGTAATCAGTATTTTGCTTTCAGGTTTACTTTTTCTGATGATTATTCTTGTTTTTGGTGTTTTGATACCAAAGCGCCTGGGCAGTATCGCCCCGGAGAAGTGGCTGAATGCATTTATCATGCCTATTGCTGTAATTACGACAGCACTGTCACCTTTTACATCCCTGTTAAACCTGATTGCCAGCGGAATTCTGTACTGCATTGGTGTCCGCTCCAAAGAGGGAGAGGGAGACGTTACAGAGGAAGAAATTCTTTCCATGGTGAATGAGGGACATGAACAGGGTGTTTTACAGGCGTCGGAAGCGGAGATGATCACGAATATTTTTGAATTCTCTGATAAAGAGGCTCGGGATATTATGACACACCGAACCAATATGGTGTGTATTGATGGCAATATGAATTTAAAAGAGGCTGTCGATTTTATGTTAGCAGAGGCTAACAGCCGCTATCCGGTTTATCTGGATAATCTGGATCATATCATTGGAATCATTCATTTGAAGGATGCATGCAGACAGCTGGAGATGGGCATGGAAAATGGAAAGCCCATTAAAACCATGCGTTCGCTGATGCGTGAGGCAAGCTATATTCCCGGAACAAGAAAAATCGATGTGCTGTTTCGCAATATGCAGTCCTTTAAGACACATGTTGTGATTGTAATTGATGAGTATGGGCAGACAGACGGCCTGATTACCATGGAGGATATTCTGGAGGAAATTGTCGGAAATATTTTTGATGAATATGATGATGAAGAGGCTTTTATTGAGGCAAAGGGGAATAATCAGTACGAGATAGACGGACTTACCCCGTTAGATGAACTGGGAGAAGAGCTTGGAATTGATTTTTCAAAGGAAGAGTATGAGACGCTGAACGGTCTTATGATCGCATATCTGGAGAAAATTCCAGACGAGGGCGATTTGTTTGATATGGATTACGATGGCTATAATTTTAAAGTTTTGGCCTTTGAAAATAAAATGATTAAAAGGGTTTTGGTTTCCAAAATCCAAGAGAAACAAAAAGGAGAAATTTAGTATGTCAGGACATTCAAAGTTTGCAAACATCAAACACAAAAAAGAGAAGAACGATGCTGCAAAGGGCAAAATTTTTACAATTATTGGTAGAGAAATCGCTGTGGCAGTAAAAGAGGGTGGCGGACCAGATCCAACCAACAACTTTAAGCTGGCACAGGTTGTTGCAAAAGCCAAAGCAAACAATATGCCAAATGATACCATTGAAAGAGGTATTAAAAAGGCTGCAGGTGATGATGGCTCTGTTAACTACGAACATATTACATATGAAGGCTATGGTCCAAATGGAATTGCTATTATCGCAGAAGCACTGACAGATAACAAAAACCGTACAGCAGCCGATGTAAGAAGTGCGTTTACAAAGGGCGGCGGAAGTATTGGAACTCCGGGATGTGTATCCTTTATGTTTGATAAGAAGGGACAGATTATCATT
>CAZUCI010000117.1:0-2725 GCA_964619485.1 uncultured Lachnospiraceae bacterium | reverse complement strand
GTGGTCCATAGGTGTTGAAGATTCTGATAATCTTAATCTCTACTCCATGCTGTCTGTGGTAGTCAAACATCAGGGTCTCTGCCATACGTTTTCCTTCATCATAACAGGCGCGGATTCCATCCGGATTAACATTGCCTCGATAGCTCTCTGGTTGTGGATGAATCTCTGGATCTCCATATACCTCGCTGGTACTTGCCTGTAAGATACGGGCATTACAACGTTTTGCAATACCCAGCATATGTAAGATACCAAACACACTGGTCTTAGCCGTCCAGATTGGATCATGCTGATAATGTGGGGGACTTGCCGGACAAGCCAGGTTATAAATCTGGTCTACCTTGATATCGTACAGTGGTTCTGTAATATCGTGGTTCATAAAAGAGAAGTGTGGATTCTGCATCATATGAGCAATATTTTCCATGCTTCCTGTAAATAAATTGTCCAGGCAGATGACTTCATCTCCATTAGCCAGTAATCTGTCACATAAATGGGAGCCAAGGAAACCTGCTCCACCGGTAACTAATATTTTCATACATTTCTCCTTTGGCACAATCTAAGCTTCTGCTCCAACACCAATCTGATAATACTCAAAGCCACGCTTCTTCATTGATTTGCGGTCATATTGGTTACGTCCATCAAAAATAACTGGATTTTTCAATCTTGCCTTAATTTCATCCATATCAGGACTACGGAACTCCTTCCACTCTGTAACCAAAATCAGTGCATCAGCACCGGTAAGGGCTGTGTACTTGCTCTCCACATATCTTACATTATCATTATCCTTTAAATAACAGGTCTGTGCTTCATGCATTGCCTTTGGATCATAGGCTACAATTTTGGCTCCTGCTGCTGTCAGGTCATTGATAATTGTAATAGCCGCTGCCTGTCTCATATCATCTGTGTCAGGTTTAAATGCCAATCCCCATACAGCAAAAGTTTTTCCTTTTAAATCGTTTCCAAAGCGTTTTAAAACCTTAGCTCCAATGACATGTTTCTGCTTTGCATTCACTTCTTCTACTGCTTTCAGTAAAGAAGGCTGATAATTATACTGTTCACTTGTTGCAACAAGTGCCTGTACATCCTTAGGGAAACAGCTTCCGCCATATCCACAGCCTGGATAGATAAAGCTGTATCCGATACGGGAATCACTTCCGATTCCACGACGAACCTTATTTACATCAGCTCCTACACGTTCACACACATTGGAAATCTCATTCATAAAAGAGATTTTAGTTGCTAACATGGCATTTGCTGTATATTTGGTCATTTCTGCACTGGCAATATCCATGAGAATAAAGTTTTCCGTGTTTAATACATAATGCTTGTAGAGCTCGCGCATCACTTCTCCGGCTTCTTCATTATCTACACCGATTACAATACGGTCTGGCTTCATGCAGTCACCAATAGCTGTTCCTTCTTTTAAGAACTCCGGATTGGAAATCACATCGAAGGTTAAATCACTGCCTCGTTTGTCAAGCTCTGCCTGAATGGCTGCACGTACCTTTCCTGCTGTTCCTACCGGAACAGTAGATTTATCAATGACATACATATGATGTGTCATATTCTGTCCAATCTCACTTGCTACACCGAGAACATAATGCAAATCTGCACTTCCGTCCTCCCCCATAGGCGTTCCTACTGCAATGAAACAGATTTCCGCATTTTCCAGCGCTTCCTTGATACTGGTTGTAAAGCGAAGCTGACCCATCTCGTAATTCTTTAAAACAAGACTCTCCAAGCCAGGCTCATAGATTGGAATAATTCCTTTTTTCAATTTGGAAATTTTTTCCTCATTGACATCAACACACCATACGTCATTTCCCATGTCTGAGAAACAGGTTCCTGTTACCAGGCCAACATAGCCGGTTCCTACAACTGCAATTTTCATTTTCATTTTTCCTCCCACAAATGAGTTGCTTATTTTTTCCCTTTAGTAAAAACAAATTTTTGCTGAATATAGTAGCTTACAAAGAACAAGCATGTATCAACAATCGCTTTCGTAACTACCTCTGGTATGAATTTAAATAACTGAACAAAAAGCGTTACAAGAAACGCACTTAAGCACATTTGCACAACTGCCAATACAAAATATCTAAAGCCAGAGGACAAATGGTTCTCTTTACTTTTGAATACAACCTTATAATTGACGATATAATTGTATGTGGCTGATAAGATTCTTGCAAATACCGTTCCCACAATAACATATGCACCTAATCTGTTTCGAAACAACGCACAAAAAACACTGAATAAAATAAGGTCTAAAATACTTGATGAAAAAGATGCGAAAATATATTTTAAAAATCTTTTTCCCAAAATTTTATAGATTTTGATTGAATCGACTACAGGATTGAAATGCGTCTGGTGATTATCTGCCGAATCATATATTGTTTCTATTGGTATTTCTGTTATATGATATCGTCCGGCACATTCCAGAAGCATTTGAGTTTCAAATTCAAAACGTTCGCCTGGTATCTCAAGCAACTGTTTCATAAATGCTGCCGGGATTCCTCTAAGCCCAGTTTGCGTATCTGTAACATGAATTCCTGCCACGTAAGAGAATATTTTCTCAGTCAGGGAATTTCCAAATCGGCTTTTCCATGGAATCCCCGCTCCCTTAAAATTTCTCACTCCCAAAATCAGATCATTTGGGTTTTCTCTAAGTGCATCTGTAATTGCGTCAATACACTTCGGAGTATGTTGGCCATCAGAATCCGCCGTAACTGTT
>CAZUCI010000116.1:0-2746 GCA_964619485.1 uncultured Lachnospiraceae bacterium | reverse complement strand
ATTTTGCCTTATTTGCGTCCTCCAGTTGAACAATATATTTGTGCTTTGCCTTCATATAAAAAGTCAAAGCCACAACAATCATAAAAAGAAAAATACTACCCACAAGAATCAGGTTTCTTGCAGCATAGAGACGATCCACCAATGTGTATTCTGCATAGGGGCTGTTCACATTCTGAGTAATAATGTCCGCTACCTTTTCTCCCGGGATTTTACCGATCGTTTTTTCCAATATTGAGAGAATCTCCAGATCAGACTGACGGCTTGCCCCCAGAGTTGGACCGGATACATAGCTATAGCTGTCCCACTCTATAAGCTTTCCATACCGTGCATTTTTGACTTCATAATTGTATTCCCAATTCTCCAGAAAGGTCACATTTGCTCTTTCACTGCAAACTGCATCAAGGCATTCTCTTTTTGTATCATAATACTTAATGGCAGCGGTTGGAAACCACGACAGGATAGAGCTTTCAAGATAGGTTCGATCTCTGGTCAACGCAACAGTCTCCACCTTCTCCTGGTCAAGGTCATATTCCGGCTTCGTTACTGCAACCGTTGCACAGCTTGTTAAAAAGTTTGATGCGAGATGATTATCTGCATTTTCCTGGGAAAACCTCAAATCCAGCATACCAACAACAAAATCTACCGTTCCGTCATCAATGTAGCTATACAGCTTATTATCATCCTTAATTGGAATAATCTGAATATTCAGCTTCGATGCTGCTGCAATTTCCTTCAGCAGATCCACATAAATTCCTGCGCAGTTACCATTCTTATCCACACCCGCCAGCGGCATTCTGTCACCGTACACACCGAAGGTGATCGTATCTGCACTTTCTATTTTATCATTTTCTTCTCTCGTATAGGATATCGGCGTTTTTCCCGTCAGAACTGCCTGGTACAGCTCAGACGCTATCTCCGGTGTCTGAACCATGATTTCGCTCATGCTGCTGTTAATCTCATCCATCAGCTCTGTATTGGAGGCTGTGGTACATATATAAAAAGGTGCCTGCTCCAATATGGCAACCAGTTTTCCGCCCTCTACATCATTCAGTGTACTGAAAGCAATCATATCCACATCGCCATTTTGAAGTGCTGTAATTTTATCCTGGGTTGTATTCAAAGGAACCTTTGTGTATTCAAACTGGTTTTCCTGAGCATAATTATCGAGGATTTCACTGTTAGACCCAATAGAAATGCCTACTCTGGTATGATTAAAGCCTGTAAAATCATCATAATAAATGTCCGCCTCTTCTCTTGCAAAAAGGCCAATCTGCTGATATCCCGCGTTGAAATCTGAATAGAGCAGTTTGCTATCGGGATCATCCTCATCACCAACGGGCAGCATCAGGTCAATCTCACCGTCATAAAGCCTCTGAAGGCTCTCGTTGTATGATCCTTCCACGTATTCCAGTGTCCAGTTTTTATTCCATGAAAGCTGTCTTAAATACTGAAGACCAATTCCCTCCGGCTCTCCATCCTCATTCATATATAACATCTCATTCATGCCGCAGGCAACCCGTACCGTCTTATTGGGAAGCTCTGCTGCCAGAACCGGCGTCGAAACCAGAAGCATCATGATAAATGCCAGCCCGGTCAATATCAGTTTTTTCTTTGTGTTCAAGTGTGCTCACCTCATCATTTGTATTGCTGCCATCAATTCGCCCTAATCTGTATATTTTTTATTGTAACCCCTAATTCTCTGTTTTTCTACTTTTTTCAGTAAACTGTTCAACATTTCTTTTTGTTATAAAAATGCCTTTAGCTCTTCTCTGAACTGCTCCTCTGTATCTGCGATAGCCTCAGCTAACTTCCGGCTCGCCTCTGATGCGTGCTCATACTTATGCATGTATTCACACATGGACTGCACTCCCATATTGCACCCGTCCATCATGATTTTGGCCGCCTGCCGCGTGCTGCCCTTTGTCAGCATCTTAAATTCCGTTCCCAGCCAGGCCATTGCGCTTGCCATGGCCGGGGGTTCTTTGTCATCTCCCTCTTCCCTGTCAAGCTGCTCCCTGATCTGTTCCTCCATATCCTCATGTGCAGAGCGGTATTTATTCAGAATGTGTCCCAGCTCCTTATCCTCCACAAACTCTCTGACCTGCTCAATACTGTCCACAGCCATTTTACATCCCGAGCTGCATTCCTTTAAAAGCAGCACTGTTTCATTTTCCATAAACATACCTCACTTTTGCATTTTTTCTTTCCAAAATTCAGTATGTCCATCAAAAATAATAATGATACACGATTGCAGCATTTAAATATGCAGCAAAGGTCAGCCAGATCAAATAGGGAATCTGCAGCTTTCCCGCCAGCGGATCGATTACACTAAACTGCCGAATCATCTGAAGCACCAGATACCACAAAAGAATCAGCCATGCCAGTGCAAGAATAAAAAGATGCAGTTCAAAAAACAAAAACGGCCAGCAGAAATTAACCAAAAGCTGAAAAACATAGAGGCGCAGCGCACTTTCCTTTTTGGTGCTGTCGGATATGTAAATCAAATAGGCGCTCACAGCCATGAGACCAAAAAGGATGGTCCACACCACAGGGAATACCCAGGCCGGCGGTGAAAGGGGCGGCCGATACATCTGCCCATACTGCTCCATCCCGCCACGACTGATCAGCCAGGACAGGAGAGCAACTCCATAGGCAAGTGCGAAACTAAAAATAAGCGGTTTATATTGTATCTTTTTCATAAGAATTCCTTTTTGATACAATATATTCCGCTTATTTATTTTTTATG
>CAZUCI010000115.1:0-2796 GCA_964619485.1 uncultured Lachnospiraceae bacterium | reverse complement strand
ATCAAGAGCGTGTGACGATGCCATTAAGAGTTCAATACTGGATGATTGCAATATTTCAGAATCAATGCTTATTTTCTTATTGCGAGAAAGACATGGAATTTATAGCGATAAGGAGGCATAAGATATGTCGGTTAATAAAAGAAATATTTTCTTAGAAAATATCACAGAGCAATTAGGGTATAAATCTACACCTCATTCAATGAAAAAACATTATCCACCTAGAGAAAATGCTTCTAATCATGCTGCTTTTTTAAAAAATAAGTTTGATATTTGCAGACAACAAGCTTTGACACAGAAACAGGTTGCGGCAATAAAATATAAAAATGGAACATATCTTGAATTTGCTGGGGAAAGCGGATATGAGTTAGCTACAAAAAGTTTAGAGAATCGTAAACAGGGGATAAGGCTGCTAAATGTAAGAACAGATGATGATGGAATAATCAAGGCGACAGTATATGTTCCAGAGGGAAAAATTAGTTACTATCTGAAAAAGATAGAAGCTTATGCTAATGAACTTACGCCAAAAGGGCATCACAGAAATGAAGAGCTGATAGGAAGTATCAATGATGTAAAACTGGCAACTCTTGAAGCGTTCTGGCTAGATAAGCCGGAAGAAATACCAAAGGATAATTCTGTTCAGTGTGAAATCTGGTTGCGCTATGAAGTTAAAAATCAAGGGGCTAATATTGATTATCATCCTGAAAAAACAATAGAACAGCTATTTACAGATAGATGCAAACAATTAGGAATACAGATTGATAGCAAAAGTCTTTACTTTCCCGAAAGAGTGGTCAAGCTTATTTTAGCAAATGGAGATCAACTTCAAGGTTTACTTTCATCGGTAGAGTATATTACTGAAATAAGAAGAGCGGAAGAACCAAATTGTTTTTTTGAGGAATTGTCAATAAACGAGCAAAAGGAATGGGCCAATGAGTTACTGGAAAGAACAAATTTTGAAAAAAATGGTGTGTCAGTTTGCATCCTTGATGCGGGTATAAACAGCAAAAATCCGTTATTGCGTCCTGCAATAGATGAGAATTGTGTTCAGACTGTAAAACAAGAATGGGGAATCGAGGATAATCAAAATTATAGAGGGCATGGAACAGAAATGGCTGGAGTTGTGCTTTATAATGATTTAAAGGAACGTCTACTTAGCGAAGATGATGTCATTGTCCAGCATGAGATTGAATCAGTAAAGATACTTCCACCAGTAGGAGTAAATCCCAGAGATTTGTATGGGGCAATAACTCAACAGGCAGTTTCAATTGCCGAAATTGCAAAACCGTCTAACAATAGAATATTGTGTATGGCAGTGACCGCCAGCGATAATACAATCAATGACGGACGTCCCACTTCCTGGTCTGCTGCATTAGACAACATTACCTCAGGTGCAAATGAGGAAGATGAAAAAAGATTATTCATTGTGAGTGCAGGGAATGTAGAACCACAGGAACTTACACATCAAGCATATCCAAATTCAAATATTACACATCCAGTAGAGAATCCAGCACAATCTTGGAATGCAATTTCAATTGGAGCGTATTGTAAATCAAGCCAAATTGTAGATCCCTCGTTTAAGAATTTCAATCCAATTGCAAGTACATTTCAAATTTCGCCATATAGTGCCACTTCGATGTCATGGAGTAGTAAATGGCCAATAAAACCAGAGGTCCTTTTTGACGGAGGAAACATGGTTACAAACGGTTTTGATTATGACAGTTGCCCAGATTTGTCATTATTAACAACAGGGCATAGACCAAATAAAAATCTTTTTTCTGTAATATGGGGAACAAGTTCTGCGACAGCCCAGGCATCAAATTTTTGTGCTCAATTGGAATCGGCATATCCCGATATGTGGCCTGAAACTGTTCGAGCATTGATGATTCATTCTGCAGAATGGACGGATGAAATGAAAAAACAATTCTGCATGGATGAAACGAAAAAGAAGGACAGAAAAAAATTACTCAGAGCTTGTGGATATGGAATACCAAATTTGAATAGTGCTATACAATGCATGAATAATTCTGTAAATATGATTATTCAGTCAGAATTGCAGCCATATAACAAAACAAGTATGAATGAGATGCATTTACATAAGATCCCATGGCCAAAAGATGTTTTAAGAGATCTTGGAGAGGTGCAAGTTAAGTTGAAAGTTACTCTTTCATACTATATTGAACCGTCACCAGGTGAGGTCGGATGGAAGGATCGTTATAGATATCCCTCATGTGGTTTGAGATTTGAAGTTAATCATCAAAATCAGAATTATGATGATTTCAAACGAAGCGTAAATGCGCTGATGCGAAACGATGAAGAGGATGAAAACATGGAAGGGAGCAGTGGAAGTAACAGATGGTATTTAGGGAAAAGTAGAAATTGTGGGTCGATACATTCTGATTATATGATAGAAAATGCAGTGGATTTATGTGAGTGTAACTATTTGGCAGTATATCCAATTGGTGGATGGTGGAAGGAACGCACTTACCTTGGAAAGTATGATAAAAAAGTGAGATATGCACTAATTGTTTCATTAGTATCTCCGGAGGTTGATGTGGATTTATATACTCCAATTATAAGTCAGATACAAAATCCTGTTGAGGTATCGATTCAAGTGTAAAAGCTCATTTGGTTTTTAAAGGAATATGACATGAAAAAGGAGCTGCAGCACAAAATCAGTGCTCAGCTCCCTTTTCATGCACACAAATCCACTATGTACTTTTTAGTACAAAAGTGCTAAAATATAAACATCTATGAGCAATTTGTAGAATGAAATGACAAATCATAGACAGACTATAG
>CAZUCI010000114.1:0-2798 GCA_964619485.1 uncultured Lachnospiraceae bacterium | reverse complement strand
TACAGTGACTTGTCGTCAGTTTCCTAACTTGACATTCGCTCCACGGAAAACCTGCATATTACATGCAGCAACCTCACGCTTCATTGCTATCAATGCCACAGCAATTGCTAGTATAAATGAAAAAAAGAGGCATTTCAACCCCTTTTTTCCATTCTTTTTCTATTTTTTGTATTTTTATTGTACTTTTTTCAATACAATTGGAATATTGTACTGTTTACACAGTCTTTCCAGCCTTTTTTTACAGATTTATGCTTCTTTTACAGAATCAAACTCATCCATCATTTCCCTGGATGGAGCTTTTGTTAAAAGACTTACTACTATATTAATAACGATTGCAACTAAGAATGCTGGAAGCAATTCATAGATATTCCATGCGCCGCCCATAGGACGTACTGCGAACTTCCATACGAATACCATAACACCACCTGCAATCATACCAGCCAGTGCTCCGGCTTTGTTGGAACGTTTCCAGAACAGGGCCAGCAGCATAACTGGTCCAAATGCTGCTCCAAAGCCTGCCCAGGCAAAGGATACAATCTGGAATACAGAGCTGTTCGGATCTCTGGCAATAAAGATTGCCACAAGCGAGATTAACAAAACAGTTACTCGTGCGATAATCATGGAAGCCTTCTCCGATAGGTTTTTAAAAACAACTTCCTTAATAATATTCTGTGATACACTGGAGGATGCTGCCAACAGCTGTGAATCTGCTGTGGACATGGTCGCTGCCAGAATTCCTGCAAGGATAACGCCTGCAACCAGTGCTGCCAATACTCCATGGGAGCTGATTAATGTTGCGATGGCAATCAGAATTGTTTCTCCATCCTCTAATTTCGGAATAGAACCATTGGCACTCATTGCATTACCAACAATACCGATGAAAATTGCAACTGCCATGGAAATAACAACCCACACTGTGGCAATTCTTCTGGATAATTTGATTTTTTCCGGTTTCTCAATAGCCATAAATCTCAGAAGGATATGTGGCATACCAAAATATCCAAGGCCCCATGCAAGGGTCGATACAATTGTGAGGAAGCCATAGCCGGATGCCGTATTGGTTGCTCCATCATGTAATGCCGTTAAGGTAAAGTATCCTGCAAGGGTCTGTGCATTTGCACTGACCGCGTCAATGCCGCCTGCCTTCATCGTGCCGAATCCCAGAACAACAACAATGGCGATTGTCATGATAATACTCTGCAGGAAATCAGAGGTACTTGCTGCCATAAAACCGCCCATGGTTGTGTATGCAACAATAACAATCGCACTGACAATCATTGCTGCCTGGTAGTTCACGCCAAACAGGGTCGCAAACAGTTTACCACATGCTGCAAAGCCGGACGCTGTATAGGGAACAAAGAAAACAATAATTACGATTGCTGCTATGACTGATAAAATTTTCTTGTCATCGCGGTAACGATTTGAGAAAAAGACAGGAATCGTTGTTGCATTTCCTGCCACCACCGAATACTTCCGAAGTCTCTTTGCTACCACAAGCCAGTTTATGTAGGTTCCCACTGCCAGGCCAAGTGCTGTCCAGAACGCATCTGCAAGTCCTGTTACATAGGCCACACCAGGCAGTCCCATCAAAAGCCAGCTGCTCATATCGGAAGCCTCTGCGCTCATGGCTGTTACAAAAGGTCCCAGCTTTCTGCCTCCAAGATAAAAATCATCGGTTGTTTTGTTTGTTTTGGAAAACTTTACACCAATTCCCACTACCAGTGCCAGGTACGCTACGATAGCAATCATGATGCAAATATCTGCTGTTGTCATAATCTATATATCTCTCCTCTCAATTTGGGCATGAAGCACGTTCCATTTTTCTTTGGCAACCGTATCCCTATGCCCTGTACATTTGCCAATCATAACACAGAAAAAAAGAGAACGCAATGCAGAATGAAGTGTATACTTTAGTTTGTACTCCGTTCTTGTTATTGCGTTTTTTTCTTGTTTTTGCTGGATTTATTCAAAATGTTATTTTATACTTTATGCAAGAATTTTTTTAAACATTTCTTAATTTTGTTAAAAACATAGGCATTGTCACCTTGGCGTATTCGCACAGCGAGTATTCCCCGTTGCACAGACACCAGTCATAGAGCAGTGCTCTCTCACACAGCGCATAGTACTTTACCATATCACTGACCGTCATTTTCTCAGACAGCTCTCCTCGCTCTTTTCCTTCTGCCATGATTTTACGCAGCAGCTTATAATAAACCCTGCTGTAGTCCAGGAGGTGTCTCTGTCCCTTTGTAATAATCTGAGTGGAGTAGAGTCTCCCCAAAAGTTCAAAATTAATGCTGCTCTCAATCATATGAAATAATTCTTCATTTAAATATAGAAGCACTTCATATCTGTTCTGTTCATCCACAATCTGTTCCTGGAGCTCCTCATACTTTTCATCAAACACGTCCGCAAGCGTTCCAAGCAGAGCGTCCTTCCCCTCAAAATAATGGTAAAAGGAGCCCTTCGATGTTCGGGACTCATCAATAATATCTTCCACTGTTGTATTTTCATAGCCCTGTTCATAAAAAAGCTTCCAGGCCGCATTTACTATTTTACTTTTTGTTTTCTTTGACGCTTTCTTTGGCATACACAAATTTCCTCA
The DNA here is from genome assembly GCA_964619485.1 of uncultured Lachnospiraceae bacterium. GTDB lineage: Bacteria > Bacillota > Clostridia > Lachnospirales > Lachnospiraceae > UBA2882. Next base: position 193 of record CAZUCI010000114.1, on the reverse strand, counting down.
CGCTCTGACTTTTTCGGGACCCACTGAAACGTTTTCATTTCTTCTTCCCAAACTACTTTGTACCATTATAGCATAATTCTTGCCAAACAGGCTTCCTTTGTGTATAGTAGTTTCTGTAAACAATTTTAAAGTGAATTTTAATTAGTGTCTGCTGATTAAAGCATTGTTGGTTCTAAATCAGCAGGTTTTACCC
>CAZUCI010000113.1:0-2858 GCA_964619485.1 uncultured Lachnospiraceae bacterium | reverse complement strand
TAAACATCTATGAGCAATTTGTAGAATGAAATGACAAATCATAGACAGACTATAGGTATCTGTTTTTTGACTAAAGATAGAACCTGAACAGAAAAGTCTGATGGAAAACCTAAAAAGAAAGTGAAGGATAAAAAGTGAAGTTAATTAGAGAAATCTGGGATTATCGAACCATGATATCCAGTCTGGTAAAAAGAGACTTGAGAGGAAGGTATAAAGGCTCCGTGCTTGGATTCCTGTGGACCTTTTTAAACCCGTTGTTTCAGTTGATTGTGTATACATTTGTATTTTCAGTTATCATGCGTGCTGGAATTGAAGATTACTACCTGTTCCTGTTTGTGGCACTGGTTCCATGGACCTACTTCAGTACCTGTGTAGGTGGTGGAGCAGGCTGCATCATCAATCAGAAGGATCTGGTGGAGAAAATCTACTTTCCAAGAGAAGTGCTGCCCATCTCCTATGTAATCAGTCAGCTTGTTAATATGCTGTTGACCTTTATCGTAGTTATTCTGGTACTGCTTGTTTCAGGCAAAGGTGTTAACCTGCTTGTCTGGTGGTATCTGCCAATTATCATTTTGCTGGAGACGCTGCTATCCTTTGGATTAACCTTACTTTTTTCTGCAATTACAGTTTATTTCCGTGACATGCAGTTTTTACTCAGCATCATTACGATGGCATGGCAGTTTTTAACACCGGTTATGTATTCTGTAGATATGGTACCGGAGAGATTACGTCCAATATTCTATTTAAACCCAATGACACCAATCATTGTTGCATACAGAGACATCTTCTATTATAAACAGGCACCGGAAATGCAGACACTCATCATGGGAACAGTCATGGGTGTGATTATGCTGTTTGTAGGATGGTTTTCCTTTGGAAAGCTGAAAAGAAGATTTGCGGAGGTAATGTAGGATGAAGGAAGGAAATGCAATTGAAGTAAAAAATATCACCAAATCCTTTAAGGTTTACCTTGACAGAAGCAACAATATCAAGGACTTCATTATCCATGGAAAAAGAAGAAGATATGAGAACAGACAGGTTCTGAAAGGAATCAGTCTTGAGGTAAAAAAAGGCGAGGCCATTGGACTCATCGGACATAATGGGTGCGGAAAAAGTACAACGCTGAAGCTTTTGACCAGAATTATGTATCCAGACAGTGGCTCTATTGAAATAAAAGGGCGTGTTTCCAGCTTAATTGAGCTTGGAGCCGGATTCCATCCAGATATGAGTGGAAGAGAAAATATTTTTATCAACGCCTCTATCTTTGGTTTAAGCAGGAAGGAAATCGAGGGCCGAGTAGATGAAATTATCAAGTTCTCTGAATTAGAAGAATTTATTGATAATCCTGTAAGAACCTATTCCTCAGGAATGTATATGCGTCTTGCCTTTGCAGTTGCCATTAATGTGGATGCAGAGGTGCTCCTGATTGATGAAATCCTTGCAGTTGGAGATATTGCGTTCCAGGCAAAGTGCTTCAATAAATTGAAAGAGATTAAAGCACAGGGAACGACCATCGTTATCGTATCCCACTCACTTGGGCAAATCGAACAGATCTGTGAGACCAGCTACTGGATTCACGAGGGACTTGTTAAAATGAGTGGAAATCCACGTGAAATACATCCCTATTATCTGGATTATATGGGTAATAAAGGAAACGGCCCACTGGATAATCCTGCTATGGCCGAGGAAAAGAAGGAAAAAGAGGCCAAAGGACAAAACGGAGAGGCAAAGACAGGAGAGGCGTCCGAAGAAAAGGAAAATGATAAGCATTTTGGCAATCAGGATGCGATGATAAAAGCAGTCAGACTGATTGATAAGGATGGCAAGAATAAAAAAAGCTTTGCGGCAGGAGAAAGCCTGTGTATAGAAATAGACTGCGAAGCAAAAAGAACCATAAAGGATGCGGTATTTGGAATTGGAATTTTTTCCTTAGATGACAGGCAGATATTTGGAACCAATACATCCATTGATGATGTTCCTTTTGTCATTGAAGGAAAAAAGACCATATGCTGTGCGATTGACGAACTGCCGCTTGGCCAGGGGGAATATAAACTGGATGTTGCAATTCATACGGCTGATGGCTTCAATTATGATTACTGGCGCGATTACATGAGATTCCATGTATATACCACCACACAGGAAGCTGGACTGCTGCATATGGAGAGAGCCTGGTCAGAAGGAGACAAATAAAAATGGATAAAAAGGAAGATAAGATTTATTCCTGTAATCAGCCAATTGAAGATAAAAATGCAATTAAGCGAGGCATGAAAAAGATCATCAAAAAAAGTACCGCTTTTTTGCTGAATCCTTTTATACAATATCAAAATGAAGTCAATGAAGAACTGTGGAAAAAAGTGCAGGACAATGGTGAAAAAAACATACAGCAGGATGAAGAAATTTCCAAGCTGCATGATGAAAACACCCTTCTGAAAAAACATCTTGAAAAGCTTCAGGCTGATCTTGGGGCAGTATCCAGACAACTGATGGCTGTCAAATGGAAACAGATTGATGAAAACAGACATTTTGTGGAAAAGGATGATGACATCCTGACTTGCGATATCTGTGGACATTCTGCCATGAGAAAAACCTATGAAACAAAAGAGGCAGACTGTATCTTTAACGGAGGACACCTGGTTCGTTATGTCTGTCCGGAATGTGGTGTCGTATTTGGCCCAAGTAAATTTGAAGCTTTGGGACAGGAAGGCATTGATGAAGATTACTGGGTACATTATTTAGGCTTTCAGGAAGGAAATTCCTGCGATAAAGAGATTCGCGCGTTTATGATGCTGCATCCCAATAAAGAAAGTTTATATTTAAATTATGGATGCGGATGCTGGTCAAAATCCATGGAAAAGCTC
>CAZUCI010000112.1:0-2993 GCA_964619485.1 uncultured Lachnospiraceae bacterium | reverse complement strand
CTGGCAACGACTGCGGCAGATGGAGACAACCTGCTTGACGATACGACGGAAGCTGTTGTATGATGAACATATAAAAGACTGTATATAGAAAGCTTCCATCTGTGGAGTTTTGTGATATGGAGTTATGGACTGGGAAGGAAACGCAGATATGAATAACCTGATTTTATTTTTGAATTCTTTTTTATCTTATTTACTTGTTTTTATTATAATTATAGCAGTTGTTTTGCTGGCAGTATTTATTGGAATCAAGCTTCGCAAAAATTCTGATGCGAAGGCTGCACTGGAGGCTGAGAACCAGACGGAAGCAATTTCGGCAGACGAGAAATAGTACATTATATTCAACAATGTCCCGCTTGCTTCGTAAGCAGCACATTATATTTCATTATTTTAATCGAGTGGGGAAACCTGCTCGATTATTTTCGTAAATCGGAGACAGGAGCTTAATTTTTATGAATCAGAACAGAGAAAAGAACTTTGATATTATCATGTGGGATGTGGATGGAACGCTGCTGGACTTTCTGGCATCGGAGCGGTTTGCCCTGACGGATTGTCTGGAGCATTATGGACTTCCATATAACGAGGAGACAATTAAGCTCTATTCCGCGATTAACATCAGCTGCTGGAAAAAGCTGGAGCGTGGTGAGGTCACAAAGGCCTGGGTCCTAATACATAGATTTGAAGAGCTTTTTTTGAAAATGGGATGGAACAATCCTGATATTAAGGAATTTCAGGCAAGATATCAGAGGCAGCTGGGGAGTGTTTTCTTTTTTCAGGATGAAGCTGATAAGCTTCTGCCAAAGCTTTCCAAAGACTTTTCCCAGTATGTTGTTACCAATGGCGTGGAGTGGACGCAGAGGAACAAGCTGAAGCTTGCAGGTATTGACAAGTCTATGAAGGATATTTTCATTTCGGAGTGTATGGGCGCGGAAAAGCCCAATCCCAAATTTTTTGATGCCTGTTTTGAAAAAATGAATCAGAGTGAGGTCTTTGACAAAGAAAGAATACTTGTGGTGGGAGATTCTCTGACCAGCGATATGAGGGGCGCAAATAATGCGGGATTAAAGTGCTGCTATTATAATAGAGGAAATTCGGATGCTTCTGTAACACCACAGACTCCAGCCACTTTTGGGGAGGTTCGGGTGGATTATCAGATTGGAAATCTTTGGGAGGTAGAGCGGATTTTATGGCAAAATCAGCAAATCAAAAATTAAAGCTTCTATATTTATTACGTATCCTTTCTCAGGAGACCGATGAAAACCATGCGCTTTCCACCAGTGAACTGATTCAGCGGCTGGAGGCATTTGATATTCACGCGGAGAGAAAAAGTATCTATAGCGACATGGAATCTCTCAATGTTTTGGGATATGATATCATGAATGATCGGAAGAAGGAGCATAATGGGTTTTATATGGCATCACGGGAGTTTGAGCTTCCTGAGCTTAAGCTGCTGGTGGATGCGGTGCAGTCCTCCAGATTTATTACGGAAAAGAAATCAGGGGAGCTGATTCATAAGCTGGAGAGTCTTTGCAGTAAATATGACGCCGGCAGGCTTCAGCGTGAGGTGTTTGTTTCTGATCGTATCAAAGCGGAAAACGAAGCTATTTACTACAGCATTGATGTCATTCATGAGGCTATTTCCGCAAACAGGCAGATTTCCTTCCAGTATTATGAGTGGGACGCAGATAAAAAGATGCGTTTTCGTAAGGGCGGCAGCCGTTATCAGGTCAGTCCCTATCTGCTGATCTGGAATGACGCAAACTATTATCTTGCAGCCTTTGATACGGATGGTGGAATTCTCAAGCATTTTCGTGTGGATAAGATGACGGGGGTAACTATGGATGAGGCGCTTCGCGACAAAAAGGCACACACCAGAATATCGCCTGCAAGGTACGCAAATAAGAACTTCAATATGTTTCGTGGAGAAGAGATGAGTGTTTCTCTCGGATGTGAGGAGTCAATGGCCGGTGTTATTATTGACCGGTTTGGTAAAGAGGTCGCAATGCGGCGGTTATCGGATGGAAGTGTCTCAGTTCGGGCAAACATTGATGTGAGTAATCAGTTTTTTGGCTGGATTACCGGCTTTGGAGGAAAGGTCTGGATCAGGAGTCCGAAGGAAATTTCCGATCAGTACAGAGCATATTTACAGTCTATTCTGGAACAGATGAAATAATGGTAATTTTATACAAAATCACGGTTCTTTTTTTTACATGACAAAATCCAATCCTTAGGTTGACACGTTCCGGTTCATCCCCTATACTTGTATTTGAACCACAACATCTAGTAAAAGTTTACATAATAAAAGCACATTTTGTGGAGAATATATGATGTCAATATAAGAACAGTACGAGGATACAGGGGGAGACAGGACATGCCAAAGCAGGATATATTTCAGGAAGAAAGCGTAGATTACGGAGCAAAATTTAAGACGAACAGACCGGTAAAGGTCATTAAAAAAGATGGCAGCATGGAAGCTTTTAATGTGACAAAGGTTATTAACGCTGTCGGAAAGAGTGCTTACCGTGCACTGACCAAGTTTACGGAGGAAGAAAATAATCGAATCTGCCAGTATGTGGTTGATAAGGTAAATGAGCTGGACCAGGATGAAATGCCAATTCCAATTATGCATAATATTGTTGAGAGTGCGTTGGAGCAGGTTAAGCCGGTTGTTGCAAAGAGCTACCGTGATTATCGTAATTATAAGCAGGATTTTGTACGAATGATGGATGAGGTTTATAAGAAAAGCCAGTCCATTATGTATATTGGCGATAAGGAAAATGCCAATACGGACAGTGCCCTGGTATCCACAAAGAGAAGTCTGATTTTTAATCAGTTCAATAAGGAGTTATATCAGAAATTCTTTATGACAACAGAGGAAATTCAGGCCTGCCGTGACGGGTATATTTATGTACACGACATGTCTGCAAGAAGAGATACAATGAATTGCTGTCTTTTTGATGTGGGAAGTGTTTTGACAGGCGGCTTTGAGATGGGTA
>CAZUCI010000111.1:0-3169 GCA_964619485.1 uncultured Lachnospiraceae bacterium | reverse complement strand
AAGAGTTGCTCTTCTTATTGCTCTGATTATGATACTTCACTTATGAATTATAACACACTTCCTAGTATTACCATTAGCATTCCATATCATTCCCTGCTCTGGTTTTAGAATAAATTTTCCTTTGATAAATTTGTTGAAGAAATCAGAGCTTTTTCGTGGTAAAACCAGGGCAAATCAACTATACTAAAGATAAGAAACGAAACTCTTTTCCAATCATTTGAAATCGAGGTGATCTGTTATGATTTTTGGTAATTTCAGTGACTTCACGCTCTCCAATATTGTGATAAGGATTCTGGTATCTGCTCTTCTCGGTGGAATCATCGGTTTGGACCGCGGTATTAAAAGAAGAGGCGCCGGTACCAAGACCAATACGATTGTTTGTCTTGGTGCGACCCTGGTTATGCTGACTGAGCAGTATGTCCAGGTGAATTTCCCCGGTATGGGAGACATGGACCGTATGGCTGCCCAGGTTATCAGTGGTGTTGGCTTTCTGGGCGTTGGAACCATTATGGTTGCCAATCATCAGGTTCGCGGACTCACGACTGCCGCAACTCTCTGGGCCTGTGCCTGTGTAGGTCTTGCTGTTGGAATTGGCTTTTTAGACGGTGCAGTTCTCATTACACTCCTTATGCTGATTGCCTTACATCTTCTTCCCTTTGTGGAACGTTTTGCAACCAGAAAATCAAGATATTTTACCGTATATTTTGATGTGGAGAACAACCAAACTGTACATCAGATTATCAATTTTTTAAAAGAAAAAGAAATTCAGATTGATTCCATGGATATTCTTAAGCCCAAGGTTAAGGGACAATTTGTCTCTGTGATGATGGTTTTAGTGACTCCCTCCCATATGGAAAACAACCAGCTCTATGAGCTTTTGAAATCATTGGATGAAGTGACTTCCATTGATGTTCTTTAATCTACTCAGGCATTTTACTCATTTCCATTCTCTATGCATTTTCAGTCTCTATTGATTTCTAATCTCTACACATTTTGAGGTCTCCGGGGTATGTCTTCGTTTTACGACTCCGGAGACTTTTTATATTACTTCTTGCAATTTTTATTATTTATTTTGTAAAATATAGTTGACATTATGTAACACCGGTGTTATATTCATATCACAGCCGGAGAGCAGAAACAGCTACGGAAATGAAACAGATAAGGAGTTGGCATATGAAAAACAAAAAAATGAAAATTGCGAGAATTGAAAAAGATGTCTCGCAGGAACAGCTTGCTGCGCTTGTCGAAGTATCAAGGCAGACCATCAGCATGATTGAGGCCGGAAAATTTAACCCGTCTCTGCAGTTATGCATAAGAATTTGTAAAGCATTAGGTAAGACTTTGGATGAACTTTTTTGGGAGGTAGAAGAATGAAACTATTTAAGAAAATAACAGACGAACGTGAGACTAACGAAATGATGAAGGCTGAGCACATCGCTTTTTGGCTGATGTTCTGGTTATCATTTGCCTTTATGGTTGTAGAAAATTTTATTATGAATTTAAGCTTTCGTTACTGGGCTCCGGAAACTTTGATTTTGTTTGTGGGTGCAGTCAGCTCCCTGATTGGTTCAATCCGTAAAGGAAACTGGGACTACTATTCCAGACCGACAATGAAAAATCACTTTATTAATGCTTTCCTCTCCGCCACAGTGTTTACCATTATCTGGGCAATCGGGGCTGTTAACAGCATGGACTATTTTAAGGAATCCCCTTTTACTCATTTACTTGTCTTTGCATTTTTCATTTTCCTGTTTCTCTTTATCTTATGCTTTGGTGCTCTCGTTCTCTGCGGAACCATTGCTCAAAAGCGTAAGAAGAAGCTGGAAGACGAATTGGAAAAAGAGTTAGAGGAGGATGACGAGAATTAGACAGGAGTTCCCTCCTTACTCAGCATATGAATCAGCATATGAATTGCAGGAACAGCTTACTGCTCCTGCAATTCTTTAATTTCTCCGGCTCACGCTTTTTTCTACTGCTTTTCTTTAGTGCAATACTGCATAATCTTTTCAGTCAGAACACGCACATCAATCGGCTTTGCCAGATGTTCGTTCATCCCCACCTCAAGAGAATGCCTGATATCCTCCTCAAAGGCATTGGCGCTGACTGCCAGAATAGGGACACTGAGTGCATCTTCTCTTTCAAGTGCTCTGATTTGTCTGGTACAGGTCCAGCCATCCATGTTGGGCATGCGGATATCCATCAGAGTAACCTGATAATATCCCACCGGACTGTTTTCAAATTTTTCCAGTCCCATCAGACCATCGTCTGCAATGTCCACTTCACAATTCTGCTTTTTAAGCAGACGGCTCTCCATATCCTGATTCATTTTATTGTCTTCGCAGAGCAGAACACGTATTCCTGATAAATCAGCTCTAAATTGATTCTTTTTGTCCCTGTTCCTTTTCTTTTCAACAAATTGTGCGGGTATTGTAACGGTAAAGGTAGAACCGACGCCCTTTTGACTGACACAGGTTATTTCACCGCCCATCCGGTGTGCAATTTCCCGGGAAATCTCCAGTCCTGTGCCACAGCCCTCATAGGGAGAGGTGTTGCCGCCATACTCCTGGGCAAAACGCTTAAACAGCTTGGTTTTCTGAAATTCTTCGCTGATACCGATTCCCGTATCAGATATGTCAAACGTCAGAATATCCGTTTTGTCATCCTGATTCTGTATTTTTGCTGACAGCTTCACACTTCCCCCGGCAGGTGTAAATTTTAAAGCATTGTGAAGCAGATTCAAAAGTACCTGTTCCAGCCGCTCTCCATCTAATATGTAGGACTTCTTTGAAAAATTCTCTTTTTCAAAAGCAAACTGAACCTGCTTTTCTTCCGCCTCCAGCTTCAGCATGGAAACAATGCTTTCCAGATAGCTTCCCAGATCAACCTCTGCACTATGCATAACAATTTTACCGGATTCCAGCTGTTGAATATCAAGCAGATCTCCAATGATGGAAAGCTGATAATTGACAGCTCTGTATATGGATTTCAGACTGGCTGCAGCGGTTCTCCTGTCCACAGCATCGGTGGACAGATTGCCTTCTAACACCTCCGTGTAGCCAAGAATTGCATTAAGCGGAGTACGAAGCTCGTGGCTCATGCGGGACAGGAATTCTGATTTTGCCTTATTTGCGTCCTCCAGTTGAACAATATATTTGTGCTTTGCCTTCAT
>CAZUCI010000110.1:0-3356 GCA_964619485.1 uncultured Lachnospiraceae bacterium | reverse complement strand
AAGCAGTAGCATTGGAAATTCTTTCACTTAATGTTGCAACTTGCTTCCCAACACAAAGAATTCCATTTAATGCATTTGACATTCCTACCCATATTGTCTGAAAAAATATCACCACATCATCTACAAAATTCTGTGTCCTAATTGCCATAAATACTGTAATAAGAAGTGCATAAGCAACAAATCCCACAAATGCACTTTCAAATGCCATCGTCTTCACTTTGAATTCTCCATCCAATCGATTCCACGCTCGGTCATAAGCTGCCTTTGATTTCTGCAATGCTGTCTGGTCGCAGTTATAACACTTTTCATAAGGCACTCGTACTTCCTCATTATGAGAAACAACCTTTTGATGCGTCTCGGCATATTCCTTATCTGCTAATGCCTGTGTCAGCCTACCTTATGAGATTGGAAATGTTGGAGTTGCAACGGCAATTGTTGCCATTGGAAATTTACGTAAACTGGAGTTCCGTGTGGGGATTCCGGAGGTAGTTAAGACTTCAAGGGATATTTTTTCACAGCTTCAGTACCAGCCGGATCAGATAATGGTTGGGGTAAAGACAAAGATTGATACCTCATCAGGAGGAAGCATTCTTTTTCTTTTGAGTATGGATTTTGTGCAAAATACTGTGGAAACCATGTTGGGACAGCCGGTTGAAAGAGAAAAAATTCTTGAGGATGAGGATTATTTGTCCGCAGTTGAAGAAATTATCAATTATATGACGGCGGGATACAGTAAGGTGATTGGAGCCTATTTAAATGCTCCAATTTTTATCTCAACAGCATCTATAGGGATTGAGCCGGTAAAAAATATTCTGGAAGAAACATTGCAGGAGCTGCCAAAGGAAAAACAGCAGGTGGCCTATGTCAATACCACATTTTCAGCGGTGGATGAGGACGGAAACAAAACAAAGGAAAATGGTCAGGTACTTATTTTTCCGGAGAATTCCAGTATTGAAGGGTTAATCCGAATCATGAAGGATTAACTGTTGGATTGTGCAGCTGTAAAATAAATCAGGGGAATCAAAAGCAGGATGGAGAGAACAGATGAAAAATTTAATGCTGATAGTTGAAGATCTTGAAGTAAATCGAGTGATTTTGCGGGAACTTTTCCAGGACCGTTTTCGTATTGCCGAGACGGAGACTGCAGAGGAGGGACTGGAGTTTTTAAAAAATCATGCAGAAGGGGTTGGTGTGATTTTACTGGATCTGATGTTCCCGGGGATGTCAGGCGTTGAGTTCCTTGAGGAGAAAAGCAAAGATGAGCGAATCAGTAAGATACCTGTTCTCGTGATTACAGGAAGCGACAGTGTGGATGATCAGGTTACCTGTTTAAATCTGGGGGTAAATGAGTTTATCACCAAACCCTTTTCACCGGAAGTTGTAACAGCAAGAGTAAACAACGTGCTTTTTCATAATCATCAGATGCGGATGGTTGAGGCTGAAATTGCAAATCTGAAGCTGAAGGCTGAAACCGATGAGATGACAGGCCTTTCCAATAAAGTCAGTACTGAGACAAATATTGATGAGGTCCTAAAGCAGAATGATGGTACACTGGATGTTCTTCTTGTTATTGATATAGATTATTTTAAAACGGTAAATGATACCCTTGGACACCAGGTTGGTGACAAGGTTATTAAAATTATTGCAAATATCATTTCGGGGCTTGTGAGAAAAAGTGATATTGTTGGGCGTGTTGGGGGCGACGAATTCTGTGCGTTGATGAAGGATGTTCCAAACATGGAGGTCGTTTACTCAAAGCTCAGAGAGCTGTGCCAGATTATGAAGTATAAACCGCATATACCCATTCCGGAGTATGTGACATTGAGTATTGGCGTCGCATCAAATGAGCGCAAAAGCACAACCTATCATAATCTGTTCAGCAAGGCAGATGAGGCACTTTTTCAGGTAAAGCAGTCTGGAAGAGGACATTTCAGAGAGTATGGAGTTGAGCCTGAGATTGTGGAGGAAGAGATTTCGGAGTCAATGCTTCAGGAAAAATCCCTGAGAAAAAAGGAAAATCTTGTTTTGGTTGTAGATGATGATCCGATTACCCGCAAAATCTTCAGGAAAATTCTTTCTGAGGACTATGAACTGATTGAGGCAGAGAACGGGATGGATGCCATCAGGCAGATCAGAAACAATGAAAGCCGTCTGATGATGGTTATTTTAGATTTGTCCATGCCGATTATGAACGGCTATCAGGTTCTGGAAATGATGAAGCGCAGTCATAGTCTTAAGAATATTCCGGTTATCATTTCTACTGCGGAGACGTCAGATGAATCAGATTTGAGAAGTCTGAATCTGGGGGCAAATCTGGTTACACATAAGCCTATTAATGCCGGACTTTTGAAAAAACAGATAGAAAATCAGGTTGAGGCTTACCGCGAACGAAAGAAGGAGGTACAGCAGTATGCACTGCAGAAATCTCTGATTGGAAACAGAACCAACACCTTTTTGTGTACCTATCGCTTTGATACAAATAAGGCAGAAATCGGTGAGAGCTATTTAAAATATGTCAGTCCTGATTTTCCCAATGTTTTTTCGAAATATCCTTTCCAAATAGAAAATTTTGTGCTTCCAGTTGACCGGGAAAGAGCCAAGAAGTTTTTTGAAGTAAAAAAAGAGAAAAAGCAGCATGATGAAATTGAGCTGAGGCTTCGTGTGGGTAATTCTCAATATGAATGGTTTGAGATTAACAAGGTGGTTACAAGGGATGAGGACGAGAATGTAGATTGTGTTGTCTTTATGTTTCTTCACATTGAGTATGCGGTAGAGGCAAAGCAGAATCTGGCATTTTTAGCCAGCAATGACAGTCTGACTCATATTCCGAATATGTACTCATTTACAGATACAGTGGCCAATATGCTTGCACTTCATCCAAATGAGAAATTTGCCATGATTTCCATGGATATTTTCCAGTTCAGAGTGGTAAACAAGCTGTTTGGACATAAGGCAGCAGACAGTGTGATAAAATACATTGCCACAAGGATTCAGGAAATGGTGGAGGACATCGGACTGGGCGCATATTGCAGATCTTCAGCGGACGTTTTTTATATCTGTATTTCCCAGAAAGAAAATATTGCTGAATTTATGCAGCTGGTTCAGCAGGCTGTTTCCAGATACCCAATCAAGTACCAGATTAAGGTCTGCTTCGGCATCTATATGATAGAAGACCGGACAGAGTCTGTCGAGAATATGATTGAGCACTCTACTTTTGCAAGAAAGGCTGCTAAGACTGCACCGGTTAAAACCTTCCAATATTATAACAGTGAGCTTCAGAAAAAGGAGACCTTTGAAACGGTTGCAACCACTGAGATGGAGGAAGGCCTTAGAAATCAACAGTTCGAGGTTTATTT
>CAZUCI010000109.1:0-3582 GCA_964619485.1 uncultured Lachnospiraceae bacterium | reverse complement strand
AATTATGCGGCCTTAGTGCGCCGCCGCTTTCTAGGAATTTAGTCCTTTAAATATCCCATCAGGGTGCTATAATGAAGGTATATCAATAAGAACTGGGGAGGCGTAGCAATGTCGAGAGGAACCAACCAGAAATTCAAGTTAAGTTATCTCAGCCGAATTATGTTAGAGAAAACAGATGATGAGCACAGCCTTACTATGCCGCAGATTATGGCAGAATTAGAAAAATATGATGTAACTGCAGAACGCAAAAGTATTTATCAGGATTTTCAGGACATGGAAAAACTGGGCATTGAGATTATCAAGGAACAGATTGGCAGAGAAACCTATTACCATGTGGGAGCCAGAGAATTTGAAGTCGCAGAAGTAAAGCTTCTCATTGACGCGATCCAGTCTTCCAAGTTCATCACACAGACAAAATCGAGAGAACTCATTTCCAAAATCAAGAAGTTTGTCAGTGAATATCAGGCAAGTCAATTACAACGCCAGGTCTTTATCAATGACCGTGTAAAGAATATGAACGAGAGCGTGTATTATAATGTTGATGATATTTACACATCAATTAATGATAACAAGAAAATTCGTTTCAAATATTATAAATGGAGCGTTGAGAAGAAACTGGTCGCCAGACATAATGGAGATTGGTTCGTGGTAAGCCCTTGGGCATTGACTTGGGATGATGAAAATTATTACATGGTAGCTTTCGATGAATTGGATCACAAGATTAAGCATTACCGTGTTGACAAGATGATGCGTATCTCTGTGGAAGATGAGATGCGTGAAGGAAAAGAAGTCTTCAAAAATTTTGATATGGCAGCATATTCCAAAGCAACCTTCGGAATGTATAGTGGAAAAAAGACCAGGGTACATATTCAGTTTCCAAACAATATGTGCGGTGTATTCATAGATCGTTTTGGAAAGGAAATCAGCTTTCGAAAAGTAGATGATGATCACAGTATGGTAGCAGTTGAGGTTGCAGTCAGTCACCAATTCTTCGGATGGATCTTTAGCCTCGGAAGAGAAGTAAAGGTAGTAGGACCAGATGAAGTAGTGGAGCAGATGAGGATCGCTGCAGATGAGTTTGCTACAAACTATTCACAATAATGCTGAAAAATAAAGGTGTTTGTTAATTGCGCTATGTGTAGATGGCGTTTTTAACGGACACCTTTTCGGCTATTATATAGGTATCAGATAAGTCATATAGCAAGGAGAACAATAATTGAATGATTAAAAATGATGATGGTTTTGCTAATTATAATGATTACAATCCGATGCCGGTAGAAATAATTCTTTCTGTATTTCGGGAACAGGAAGAAAAGATAAGCCGTCCGTATATTAATCTTCCATCAAAATATAGAGCTGAACTGGATAATTTGCCAGATGAATATTGCATAAGTAAAGAGTGCGGATATATGACAGTGGTGATTATTTCAAATGAAAATATTTCAAACGCATTGGCTTTTCTATTTGGTAAGGATGAGATACATGCAGATATTCAAAGGTTTATAACCGAAAATAAAGCTGAAGCTTATCGACTAACAGGATTTTGGGATTAGAGGGGAGAAAGTTTATGAAGAACATGATTGATCGTAATAATAAAATGGACATATCTGTGATACAAGCAGATATTACCACATTGAAAGTTGATGTGATAGTGAATGCTGCCAACAGATCATTACTTGGAGGCGGAGGAGTTGACGGTGCAATTCATAGAGCCGCTGGTCCTAAACTTCTCGAAGAATGCAAAGCATTGCATGGAGCGGAAACAGGAGAAGTGAAAGCAACAGAAGGATATAACTTGCAGGCAAAGAAAATATTTCATACACCAGGACCTAGATGGAATGGGGGACGAGACAATGAGAAAGAATCGCTAGCAAGCTGTTGGAGAAATTCACTGGAATTGGCTAAGACATTGGACATGCACTCCATTGCATTTCCATCAATTTCAACAGGAATTTATGGCTATCCACTGATTGACGCAGCAAGGACAGCAATGAATGAGGTGCTAAGTTTTTTATGTGAAAACCCAGAATATGAATTGAAAGTAATCGTTGCTGCATTTGATGAGAAGACTAGAAAAGAATATGAATTTGCTTTAGAGGATGCTCTTTTCCATAGAATTCCAATCAGGGAATATGATTTGAATAATAATGATATAGAGAACATTCAGATTAAAAATACTTTTGCGTTTAAGATTGCCGGTGGCGGAGCAATGGGTATACCTGGAGGGGTTCAAGTTTTTATAGATGATGGAGAGATATCTATTGCAAATGGAAATTTTGTCTATGGAAATTTAGATCTGGATTGCCTCATGAAGCATCTTCGATTTGGGAAAGTGAATTTCGGTGTGTTTGGAGATGCGACAAATATACCTATAGATTGGCGATATGTAAATCTAGGCGCGGGAAACAGCCTGCTGATTAGAGATAACATTTTCAATGCAGTGCAAAATAAGTACCAGAAATTGAAACCAAGCGAAATTTATGAAGTGTATGTCAGAGATACAGTTCTTATGCAGTATTTTGGAGGTGACAAATGAAATCAATATTTGATTTAGTAGAAGAAAACCTCGATGAGAAAGAGTTTGTCTTGAAAAAAGAATTTTATTTACCAGATGAAAAGCCCGAGGAAAAAATAAAGTATGCACCAGGTGCTATGGATGGAATTATTTATTATCATATTGGGATTTCTGATGATTCCGCATCAGATGAACTTATGCTCCTAAAAAAAGCAGTTGAGTACGCATCAGATGAAAAATACGCTGAGGCAATGGAGAGCGTTGATAAATTTGCAATTGATTACAGTGCGTTTACTTATATTGATGTACTGCAGAACTATGTAGTAGAGAATCAGAGCAAATTACAAGGTCGCAATATCTATATGTTTGCAATTATGCTGATTAAAAAAGCAACTCGGAAAGAAGCAGTTAAGGTTGGAATGATATTGCTGGAACTCTTTAATACACAAGAGAACGAGGATGTAAAGAATCTTATTAAGATGATGGGTTTGAGTGATGAATTCTCATTGTATTCTGGTTTTCTGATGCAGCACTGGGATGATTCTGCGGAGGAACTGTTTGCTATGGCGCAGAAGGTTTGTGGCTGGGGAAGAATCCATGCAATCCGCATGATGAAAGATGTTACTCCTGAAATGGTTCACTGGCTGATTTTACATGGTATAGATAATGATGTTATACCAGCTTATTCGGCACTCGATGTTTACGGGAAGATCGATTTTGCAAATAGAATAGTAGATAATAATCTTAGTTTAGAAGAGTATAGAAGTCTGGCAAGTATTCTTGATGCTCTATTGGATGAAGAACCTGTTCCTGGTATTTCAACAATAGAGGATAGGTATGACATGATTGATTCCTTTATAGAAATGACGATATCTCGACATGACATTGAGGCGGAAGATCTGAATGTACTTTTCAACGTAACTATTTTCCTTGAGGACGAGCACAGTGAACAATCAGAGGAACTGATGGCGGATCTGGTATTATTTTTAACGTCGGATAGAGTACGGAACATGGTTAAAGAAGCAGTGAAGGATGGAAGATGTCTTCGGCTTGCTAAGAACATGAAT
>CAZUCI010000108.1:0-3584 GCA_964619485.1 uncultured Lachnospiraceae bacterium | reverse complement strand
AATGTTCCTGTTCCTGCGGATGCTGCTGCATTTACACTTTTACGTGAGCAGCTGGGGGAAGTACTTGATACCTTAACAGAGAGAGAACAGAAGGTATTAAAGCTGCGTTTTGGCCTTGATGATGGAAGAGCGCGTACCTTAGAGGAGGTTGGAAAGGAATTCAACGTAACTCGTGAGCGTATTCGTCAGATTGAAGCAAAGGCACTTCGCAAGCTTCGTCATCCAAGCAGAAGCCGCAAATTAAAGGATTATTTAGATTAAGATGGAATTATCAAAACGATTACAGGCAGTGGCCGATCTGGTTTCAAGGGGAAGCAGAGTTGCGGATATTGGCTGCGACCATGGCTATATTTCTATTTATCTGACGAGAAATCATCTGGCAGAAAAGGTCATTGCCATGGATGTAAATAAAGGACCGCTCCTGCGGGCGGAAGAAAATATTCAGAAATATAAGCTTTCTGAGTACATAGAGGTTCGACTTTCCAACGGAGCAGAAAAGCTTATGGAGGGGGAGGCGGATACACTGGTTATAGCAGGAATGGGAGGACGATTGGTGCGTACAATCCTCATGGACGCGGCGACCCATCTTTCACCATTTAAAGAGCTGGTGCTTCAGCCTCAATCGGAAATTTTTCTGGTGAGAGCGTATTTGAAGGAACAGGGATATGAAATTGTAGATGAGAATATCATTTATGAGGACGGAAAGTATTATCCAATGTTTAAGGCAGGGCTTTCTTCAACAAAAACAGAACAGCAGGAATCAGATTCTATGCTGCAGGAGGCACAGAATATGTTTGGGCCGGTGCTGATGGAGAGAAAACCATCTGTGTTCATGGATTTTCTGGAGCAGGAAAGGAACAAAACGACAAGTATTCTCGCTCAGATTGAGAAGGCGGAGAGAAGAGAAGAACTGGAGCATTACCTGAAATTAATTGAGATTGCAGGAGGTAAGTAAAATGCGTTGTGATGAAATCATGGAAAAGCTGGAGGAAATATTTCCAATCCAGTTTGCAGAGGACTGGGACAATGTGGGACTTTTAGTTGGCAGACGAGATAAAGCAGTCAAGTCTGTCTATCTGGCACTGGATGCCACAGATGAAGCCATCGATGAAGCAGTAAAGCTAGGGGTGGATCTGATTGTGACCCATCATCCCATGATTTTCAAATCCATGAACCGCATTAACAAGGATCATTTTATTGGACGGAGAATTACCAGACTTATTCAGGAGGACATCTGCTGCTATGCGATGCACACCAATTTTGATGTGATGGGCATGGCGGATGCGGCAGCGGACGAATTGAAGCTTCGCGACAGGGAGGTTCTCTCTGTTACCTTTGAGGACGATATTTCCAAAGAGGGTATTGGGCGGTATGGGATGCTGCCACAGATTATGACACTGAGAGAATGTGCACAGTATGTGAAGAAGCAGTTTCAGATTTCACAGGTAAGGGTATTTGGTGACGCCGACAGAGAGCTGGAAAGTGCCGCAATTGTACCGGGCTCCGGTGGAAGTATGATAAAAGATGCCATTGGGGCAGGTGTGGATGTGATGATTACGGGGGATATTGATCACCACGAGGGCATTGACGCAGTTGCACAGGGAATTTCGATTATCGATGCAGGACACTTTGGACTGGAGCATATTTTTGTACCATTTATGAAGGAGCTGCTGAAAAGAGAAATACCGGAATTGATCGTTTATACCAAAGAGCCTAAGGAACCATTCTGGTTTATTTAACAGCATGGAATATGCTGTGGGTGGAACATTGTTGAAATGGAAGAGGGGTAGCGTGTATGGCAATTGTTACAATAGGAAATGAAAAAAAGGAATATGCAGTCGGAACAGTCTATGAGGAGATCGCAAAGGAGTATCAGAAGGATTTTGATGATGTAATTGCACTGGTTGTCATTGATGGAAGAATCCGCGAACTGAGCAAAAAGGTTGAGAGAGACTGTACGCTTCAGTTTTTGACATTGAAGGATGATGCGGGGCACAAGGCCTATGTAAGAACGGCAACACTGTTATTTATGAAGGCAATCCGCAACGTGGCTGACTACAGTAAGGTACAGAAGGTAAAGGTGGAATATACCATTGGCTGCGGTTATTATATCAGTGTGTTTGGTGACATTGCTGTAGACCAGAAGCTGGCAGACGATATTACTGCCAAAATGAAAGAGTATGTGGCAGAAAATCACGATATTATCAAAAAAGCCTATCCAACAGCCGAGGCAATTGAGCTTTTTGACAGGTATGGAATGAAGGATAAGGTAAAGCTTTTCCATTATAGAAAGAGCTCTACCATTAATGTTTATAACCTGGATGGCTTTTATGATTACTATTATGGATACATGCTTCCGAAAACAGGATATGTTCCTGATTTTGAAGTGATTCCCTATGAGGCTGGATTGATTTTGAATCTTCCTGATAAACATGAGCCGGACGTTCTGAAGGAATTTAAGCCACGTACACAGCTTTTTTCCACTCTGAGCCAGGCAAGTGACTGGGGCTTCAAAATGGGAGTTGATACAGTCGGTGACCTGAACGATCAGATCTGCCAGGGGCATCTGAATGATATGGTGCTGGTTCAGGAGGCTTTTCAGGAACGACGCATTGGCGAAATCGCAAAACAGATTGCAGATAAGCCGGAAGTGAAGTTTGTTATGATTGCAGGACCCTCCTCCAGTGGAAAGACAACGTTTTCACACAGATTGTCCATTCAGCTTCGCACCTATGGGCTGACACCGCATCCCATCGCATTAGATGACTATTTCTTAAACAGAGATAAGACACCGAGGGACGAGAATGGGGATTATAACTTTGAGTGTCTGGAAGCTTTGGATGTGGAACAGTTCAATCATGATATGAGCAGACTGCTTCAGGGAGAAGAAGTTGAATTACCTACTTTCAATTTTAAGACAGGTATGAGAGAATATAAAGGCAATGTCAAAAAGCTGGGACCAAATGATATTCTGGTCTTAGAAGGAATTCACGGCTTAAATGACAAAATGTCCTACTCTCTCCCAATTGAGAGCAAGTTCAAAATATATATCAGTGCTCTGACAACCTTAAATATTGACGAGCACAACCGGATTCCCACCACAGACGGGCGCCTGCTTCGCCGTATGGTGAGGGATGCAAGAACCAGAGGCGCAGGGGCAAAGAGAACCATTCAGATGTGGCCTTCTGTAAGACGTGGTGAGGAAGAAAATATTTTCCCATTTCAGGAGGGTGCTGACACATTCTTCAATTCAGCATCTATTTACGAGCTGGCTGCATTAAAACAGTTTGCTGAGCCGTTGCTGTACGAGATTAAGGTTGATGACCCTGAGTATCACGAGGCAAAGAGACTCCTGAAATTCTTAGAGTATTTCCTGGGAATGAATACAGAGAATATCCCGAATAATTCTATTGTACGGGAATTTGTGGGAGGCAGCTGCTTCCCGGTATAGACATGCACTTTTTGTGCAGATAAAAAATGAATATTTGTGAGTGAAACAGATGATCGCGGCTGTTCAGACGAAAGGGAACAGGTGAGGAAAGTCCGGGCTTCACAGGGCAGGATGCCGGATAACGTCCGGTGGA
>CAZUCI010000107.1:0-3863 GCA_964619485.1 uncultured Lachnospiraceae bacterium | reverse complement strand
CGGTGTAAAATAGAGGAAGTCAAATTAAGTCAAATCAAGTAATACAAATTAAGTTAAATCAAGTAATACAAATAAGATCAAAAAAGGAAGTAATACTATGGTAACTTTATTAACAAATATTTTTATTAAAAATAAGGATGATGTGGAATCCCCCTCTGTCAGGAAGGCCTATGGAACCTTATGCGGGCTTGTGGGTATTCTGTTAAATCTGTTTCTGTTCGCAGGAAAATTCATCGCGGGACTGATAAGCAATTCCATTGCAATCACTGCGGATGCAATCAACAACCTCTCTGATGCCGGTTCCTCTCTGATCACTCTGATTGGTTTCCAGATGGCCGGGCAGAAGCCTGACCCTGAACATCCATTTGGTCACGGAAGAATTGAATACCTCTCCGGGTTGCTGGTTTCTCTTGCCATTATTCTGATGGGCTTTGAACTGGTAAAATCTTCGTTTACCAAAATTATTCATCCCGAGGAAACAACCTTCAGTCTCCTTATTGTTTTCATTTTATTGGCATCTATTCTTGTAAAAATTTATATGGCCTTTTACAATCACAAAATCAGCATCCGGATTCAGTCCGCCGCCATGAACGCAACTGCAACTGACAGTCTGAGCGATACGCTCTCTACTACCGTTGTTTTAATCTGTACTCTGATTAGCCATTTTACAGGCTTGAAAATTGATGGATACTGTGGTGTCGCTGTTGGTCTGTTCATCCTTTATGCAGGCTTCGGCGCTGCAAAGGATACCATTTCACCGCTGCTGGGTCAGCCACCACAAAAAGAATTCATTGCTGATATTGAAAAAATTGTCCGTTCCTTTGATGGTGTTCTTGGGATTCACGACCTGGTGGTCCATGACTATGGTCCTGGACGAATTATGGTATCTCTTCATGCAGAGGTTTCTGCTGATGGAAATATCATGGAAATCCACGATATGATTGATAATATTGAACATATACTTTCCAATGAGCTCCATTGTGAAGCCGTAATTCACATGGACCCGATTCAAACCGGAAACACACTGAGCAATACGCTCAAGGACAAGGTTGCACAAATTCTTCACAGCCTTGACCCCGCATTACAGTTTCACGATTTCCGTATTGTCGCCGGACCAACACACACTAACATTTTGTTTGATGTTCCGCTTCCATTCAAATATAAAATGACAGATAAAGAGGTTACCACTTACCTGTCTGAGGAAATTTCCAGGATTGATCCAACCTATTTTGCTGTTATACATATTGATAAGATTTATAGTTGATATTTGGCCTGCTTGTTTTGTATGAAAATGTTTTCCGCTGAAATCCTTCGAGGTTTTCGATATAGCAGAAGTTTTTTCCTATATCGAAAGATTTTTATAACTGAAGCATGTTTTTGGTTTACATAACATTCTTCTTTCGATATACAGATTATTAAACTCTATATCGAAGCTTTTTTCTTCATTTTACTCGATATAGAAAAACTTTTTTTGTATATCGAAAATCAGTTTACATAATCAATTTATGTCAACCATTTTACCTGATTTTCTTTCGATTTTCTTTCGATATAGGAATTTTTGATGTCTATATCGAAAAACTACATAAAGTGAAAATCTTTGGTCTATTAATAAAAAGTAAATCTAATTTCCAATCACACTCATTGGCCTGCCCGCTTGAGAGACGATTCTATGACTGTACGAATATCCAGAAACGCATCAACAACAGCTGGATCAAAATGTGTTCCTCTTGACTCGACCATAATTTTGAATGCCTCGTCCAAAGACATGGCATCCTTATAGCATCTTTTGGAAATGAGTGCATCAAACACATCCGCAACTGCCATAATTCTCGCTTCAAGTGGAATATTTTCTCCCTTTAAGCCTTCTGGATATCCGCTTCCATCCCATTTCTCGTGATGGTAAGTGGCAACATTATAAGCGATGTCAATATAGTCCTTCTCCTCAATCTTCCCCATAGTTTCCCGAATGATTTTTCCTCCATTGGCAGCATGAAGCTTCATGATTTCAAATTCTTCCGCTGTCAGCCTTCCCGGCTTCTGCAAAATATTATCTGGAACCGTAATTTTACCAATATCATGCATTGGTGCTGCTTTTACAAGATTGTGAACATACTCCGGATGAATAATAGCTGTATATTTGTCATCTGAAAAGAGCTTATTTACAATCTGCTCCACATAATAGCTGGTTCTCTTTACATGTTCCCCATTACTGCCATCCCTGCTTTCAATCAGATTCGCCATACTGATGATAACCTCATGCTGCATCAGTTCAATCTTTTGCGTCTGTCTGCGAACTGCCCCCTCCAAATCCTGACGGTATTCCTCAAGCTCAATGGATCTGGAAATTCTTGTCCTCATAATTTCCGGTTCAAAGGGCTTTGCAATGAAATCTACAGCTCCAAGCTTCAAGCAGTTCACTTCTGTAGTGGAATCTGTATCAGCGGTTAAAAAGATAACCGGTATCTTTCGCCATTCCTCTTCCTCTTTGATTTTTTTTATCACATCAAAGCCGCTCATTTCAGGCATATTAATATCCAGTAAAATCAGTTCCGGCTTCTTTTTTTCAAGGAAGCGCAGTGCCTGTGCCCCGGAAATAACGGAAATCACATGGTATTCTTCCTTTAATAATTTTTCTGCCATAAAAAGATTGGATCTGTCATCATCCACAACTAAAATTGTCTTACTCATTTTTTCTTCCCCGTATATGTTCCTTCAATTTTTCCAGCAATATATTACCTTCTTCTATTTGTGTCCCAACAACAATAATTTTATCATCTTTCATATGAAGGGCCAGATAAAATGGTGCATCTACATATGCATAGAGCTGATAATTTCCGAACTTACTATTATGAAAATTTCCAGCCTGAAGTCTAAAGCTTCCCAGACCGCCAGTTCTGCTTCCCGGATTTAATCCATCCAGTTTTTCTATATATGTAATATCTTCATAAGAAATGGTCTTTTTCTGCCATCCGGAAACCTTAACCGTCATCTCATCTGATGAATATTCTATTTTAACACTTCCAACAAAAAGCAGCGGAATCATTATTGCAAACGAAAGAATCACAATACTCCACGTGATTTTCTGTATTTTTGCATTTTTTTCTTCTTCGGAAGTTTTCTCTTTTCCCTTTTCTTTTCCCTTTTCCTTTTCTTCTGCAATCATAATTTTCCCCTTTTAAAAAGAAGTCCCAACACCTCGCGGCTATGGGACTTCCCTACAGTACATAAAAATGTAAAACTATTTCCAGTTAACGATTTTTCCAAAGTCAGGTTTTAATGCTGCTCCACCAACTAAGCCACCATCGATGTCTGGCTGAACGAATAATTCTGGTGCAGTTGCTGCATTAACAGAACCGCCGTACTGAATACGGATAGCTGCTGCTGTCGCATCATCATAAATTTCAGCGATGCACTCACGGATGCCTTTGCAAACTTCCTGTGCCTGCTCTGTTGTAGCAGTTTTTCCTGTTCCGATTGCCCAGATTGGCTCATAAGCGATAACAGATGTTTTAGCCTGATCTGCAGTTACTCCTAAGAAACCAACTTTAACCTGCTGACGGATAAAGTCCATGGTTACGCCCTGCTCTCTCTGCTCTAATGTCTCACCACAGCACATGATTGGTGTAATACCATGCTCGAATGCCTTTAACACCTTCTTGTTTACTGTCTCATCTGTCTCTGCAAAATACTCTCTGCGCTCTGAGTGTCCAAGTACAACATACTCTACACCTGCATCTGTAAGCATTGCAGGAGCGATTTCACCTGTGAAAGCACCGCTCTCCTCAAAGTACATATTCTCAGCACCAATGTGAATATTGGTACCCTTACATGCTTCCACTGCTGGAATGATGTCGATAGCTGGT
>CAZUCI010000106.1:0-3875 GCA_964619485.1 uncultured Lachnospiraceae bacterium | reverse complement strand
ATGATATTAAGCATCGGCAGCTAATTTGCTGCCGATGAAAATATCAATTCAGTAACCCGCTTAATATGCAAATAAAAAAACCGCAAACCCTCATAAAATAAGGACTTACAGTCTTTTGAAGTAATGCTGGTGGCCGGAATCGAACCGGCACGATGTTGCCACCACAGGATTTTAAGTCCTGCGCGTCTGCCAGTTCCGCCACACCAGCGAACCTAACAGCTAATGCTGTTAATGGATGGAGGTGGATTCGAACCACCGAAGCAATTTGCAGCAGATTTACAGTCTGTCCCCTTTGGCCACTCGGGAATCCATCCATGTAGAGCCTTTTGAAAAGTGTTTCAAAAATTGCTCTGACAATATAAAGTTATATCACAAAATAAGACTAATTGCAAGCAGTTTTTTCTTCCCTGTCATTCCTGTCATTCCCTGAATCATTCCCAATCATGATAGCAATAACGCAATACCATAACCGATGTCGGTGGCAGATTCAGACTGATTCGTCCAATCTCTACCTTATGCTTTACAATCTCCGTTGTATATCCCTCTGCATGTGTGAGCATAACCTGCTCCATCTCACAGTTTTTGGGAATTCCACATTCCCACACAGACAATTCCTTAGTGATTTCCTTGTTGTTATTATTAACCATAATCACATAGTGATCATCATCACTAAATCTGGCGTAACCAATCAGATTAAAGTCAGACGCAAGGAATTTCAGGTTTCCACATAAAAGTGCATTGCTGCTCTTGTGAACCTTAATCATATCCTTGTGGAACTGAATCATCTCCTGATCCTCATGTCCCCATGGATAGCTTCTTCTGTTATCAGGATCTGTAAATCCACAAACCCCTGCCTCGTCACCATAATAAATGGTCGGAGCACCAGGCCAGGTCATCTGAATAGCGACAGCCTCACGCATAACCGCTTTATTTACACCCTCATTTGCGGCCTCAGAGCCCATGGTATTCACTCTTCCGACCTTATGATTGGTTCTGGTCAGGAAGCGGGAATGATCATGGTTGGACAGCTCATTCATGGCGATGTGAAGCGATTCTCCACTGAATGCAATTCCATGATAATGCATTGCACCCCAGAAGCTGTCTGCATTTCCAAGCAGGTCTTCCCTGTAATCATCACTGTGCTTCTGCATTCCGGTGAGGAACCAGGTCACAGGCTCCATAAACGCATCATAATTCATAACCGTATCCCATTCACAGTTCTGAATCCAGTCCTTGGGACTGCCATAATGCTCCGCCAGCACAATCGCCTCCGGATTTCCTTCCTTAACTGCATGGTTAAAATCCTTCCAGAACTTATGATTCATTTCCAGAGAATGTCCTAAATCAGCGGCAACATCAAGTCTCCATCCGTCCGCATTAAAGGGAGGAGAAACCCATTTCTTTGCAATATACAAAATATAATCATAGAGCTGCTGTGAACCCTCGTAATTCAGCTTCGGAAGTGTATCATGTCCCCACCATCCGTCATATGTTGGGTTATAGGGCCAGCGGTTCTTATCAAAGAAATCAAAATAGTCATGATATGGACTGTCTGCACTGACATAGGCACCCTTTTCATAGCCTTCGAAGTTTTCATAGATTCGCTCCCTGTCCAGCCATTTATTAAAGGATCCACAGTGATTGAATACACCATCCAAAATAACTCTCATACCACGTCTGTGGGCTTCCTTTACCACTTCAATGAACAGTTCATTGGAGGCCTCCAGGTTTTCTTTATTGGCAATGCGGTTGATGTAGCGGGATGCATGCATATTTTCCTTATCCCAGCTCTCTAAAAGATTGCCTGAATCATTTACAATTTTTCCAAAATGAGGATCAATATAATCATAATCCTGAATATCATATTTATGATTGGATGGAGATACAAAAAGCGGATTAAAATAGATAACATCAACTCCTAAATCCTGAATGTAGTCCATCTTATCCATGACACCCTGCAAATCTCCGCCATAGAACTCGCGAACACCCATAGCTGCAGGATATTTATCCCAGTTATCAACCCTGTTCACATGCTCACCAATATAATTGTACTCATCTGTCAGTACATCATTGGTTGGATCTCCGTTATAAAAACGATCCACATAAATCTGATACATAACTGCACCCTTGGCCCATTTGGGAACCTTTTGTCCCGGTACAATCACAAACATATAATAATCCTGAATATCCTTGGCAACGCCACGAAAATCATAGATACAGCTGATTTTTCCTGCAACAACTTCAAAATAATAGGTTACCC
Organism: uncultured Lachnospiraceae bacterium; assembly: GCA_964619485.1. GTDB lineage: Bacteria > Bacillota > Clostridia > Lachnospirales > Lachnospiraceae > UBA2882. Next base: position 1,615 of record CAZUCI010000106.1, on the reverse strand, counting down.
TCTCGTTGTCCAGCTGCATATCATATTCATAATAATCAAACAGATCATCTGATTTAAACTTCATCATCAGATGTTTTTCACCTCTGCATACGAGGAAAACACGATCTATATTATTTCTTGCTGCACGAAACTTAATGGTAACGACACTATAAGGATTTGGGTCAGGCGGGCAGACAAATTCAGCGGTCATATCCGAAAAAAGAGCCCTCTTATTTAAAACAGGGCGCATTGTGGATAAATATTGCTGATTCTGCTCCAGCTTCGTCATTTGACTGTATAACATGCTCCTAATCCTCCGATTTCTTTTGGATTTCTTTTGTTAAGATTTATTTTAACATAATCACATATTACATTCCACACAAAAAAAATCCTCTATTTTCGTCATTTTTGCAATCTGCTTTTTGCCTCTTCTTTACATTTCGTTTCTGGTGTTTATTTTGGTGTCTATTTTGATGTCTATTTTTAAACAGGAAAAAAGACAGCGGTCGCACAGCTGTCTTTTTCGAGAAGGTATTTCTTTCTTTGGGGTATAGCAAAAAACTATGTAATGTATTGGGGGGTTACGAGTATATTGTAGCAAACCCCCCTATTAGCGTCTAGTCTCCGATTTCACAAATATTACAAATTATTAGTTTGTTTTTTGGTTATTCTGCACAATTTTCAAAGAGACCTTCGAACTCAGCCATGGTGATACGCTCTTTTTCCAAAAGCAGCTCTGCACAGCTGTGAAGAACCTTTTCATTCTCCAGAATCACGTCCTTTGCCTTCTTATAGCAGTCATCCACAATTGCTTTTACTTCCTTGTCGATTTCTCCTGCAATCAGCTCACTGTGATTACGAGCATGTGCCAAATCTCTTCCGATAAAGACTTCATCACCCTCTTCATCATAATTGATTACACCGATATTATCGGACATACCATAGCGGGTTACCATTTTTCTTGCCATTCCGGTAGCCTTTTTAATATCACTGGAGGCGCCGGTTGTAATATCATCAAAAATAATCTCTTCCGCAATTCGTCCACCGAGAGATACCATAATCTCGTGAAGCATCTTGTTCTTGGTTAAGAACATCTCATCACCACTTGGAAGCGGCATTGTGTAGCCTGCTGCCCCTGCTCCTGTGGGAATGATGGAAACGGTGTAAACAGGTCCCACATCCGGAAGCTTATGGAATAAAATTGCATGACCAGCCTCATGATAAGCAGTAATTTTGCGCTCCTTATCAGAGACAATACGGCTGCGCTTCTCGGCTCCGATTCCAACCTTGATAAAGGCCTTTTTCATATCCTCTTCACAGATATAGGCACGGTTTTCCTTGGCTGCCACAATAGCCGCCTCATTTAAGAGATTCTCCAGATCTGCTCCGGTAAAGCCGGAGGTTGTCTGAGCAACATGAGTCAGATCCACATCATCGCCCAATGGCTTATTCTTTGCATGAACCTTCAGGATATCTTCTCTGCCGCCCACGTCAGGTGCACCGACCGCAATCTTTCGGTCAAACCGTCCCGGACGTAAAATAGCAGGATCAAGAATATCCACACGGTTGGTTGCTGCCAGCACAATGATTCCTTCATTTTCTCCAAAACCATCCATCTCCACAAGCAGCTGATTTA
>CAZUCI010000105.1:0-3900 GCA_964619485.1 uncultured Lachnospiraceae bacterium | reverse complement strand
CTGGCAGAATGCCATTACTTCTCTATCTGATTTTCCTTTAGGATCAAAATCAGAACCACCCTTGCCTCCACCAATAGGAAGTCCTGTTAATGAGTTTTTGAAAATCTGCTCAAAACCTAAGAATTTGATAATTCCAAGATTTACGGAAGGATGGAATCTAAGTCCTCCCTTGTAAGGTCCAATTGCACTGTTAAACTGTACACGGAATGCATTATTAACCTGAACCTGTCCCTTATCATCTACCCAAGGTACACGGAATAAAATTGCTCTCTCTGGATTTACTAATCTCTCCAGTAAAGCATCCTTTCTGTAAGCATCCTCGTTTGCTTCAATTACAACTCTCAGAGATTCTAAAACCTCTTTTACTGCCTAGTGGAATTCTGGCTGTGCAGGATTCTTTTCAACTACCTGGCTGTAAACCTCGTCTACGTATGACATTTTCAATGTCCTCCTTTAGTTTAATATTATACAAAGTGGATTATAAAACCCAATTTTTATTATATAACGCACTCTTTTTTGACACAAGAAAAAGATGCAAATCTTTCTTAAAAAATTTACACCTTTTTTTGTTAAATTTTACCAAAAAACAGTTTGTTTTGGTCGTTTTACTGTCATGCAGCTCATTATTTAACACTATCCTGCTCAAAAGGATATTTAACGCCAATCTGCTCTCTGATCTGATCCATCTGTTTCATCATTTTCAGAATGGTTTCATGTGACATGGCTTCACACTCTTTCTTCTTTTTCTTCAATGCCTTTCTGCAGGCATCTACCTCATACTCATAGCCTGTAATCTGCTTGGGTGCTTTCTTGAAGAACACTCTCTTATATTCCTTATTGAAGACGGCAACAGACTGAAAATTATTGACATTTTCAATGATCATCACACCCTCTGTTCCCTGGAAAATCCCCATACGGTCACTGACTGCCTGCATGGATGTATTCAAAACTGCCATCGAACCGTCCTCGTAGCGAACAGTAATGCTGTCATGGGCATCCACACCGTCCTGTGTCAGGGATGCAATGGCATTGATGTCTTTTATCTCTGCATCCGTAAACATATCTGCGAAATTCAGAGGATAAATACCCACGTCCAAAAGGGCTCCGCCTGCTAACTCCGGCTTGATCAGGCGCTCCTTTTTCAGCATGGGATAAGCAAGGTTCGCTGTGATGACCTTTACATCACCGATAATACCGCTCTTTAATTTTTTCTCAATAATCTCATACATTGGCAAATAACGAATCCACATGGCTTCTGTGATAAAAACATCCTTTTCCTTTGCATATTCCAGTAATTTTTCTGCCTGCTCTGTATTTACACAAAAGGGTTTCTCCACAAGAACCGGCTTTCCTGCATCAATGCACATTTTGGCATGCTCATAGTGAAATGGATGTGGTGTCGCTACATAAACCAGTTCAACCTCAGGGTCCATCAGCATATCTTCATAGCTTCCGTACGGCTTTGTCACATTATGAAGGGACGCGAACTGCATTGCCTTTTCCATGGTTCTCGATGCAACGGCAACGCACTCGGCTGTCCGCATTTTTGCAATAGTATCTGCCATAACAGCAGCAATTTTACCTGCTCCCAATATACCAACTTTAAATTTTGCCATTTTTTCTTCCTCCCAATGTCTTTTTTTCATAATACAACAAATGACCGACTTCTGCCACCATTTTCCACTGGTTTCTTTGTATAGTATTGACTGTTTTTGAAAAGATAATAGCGTAAAGTAAATTATATTAAAAAACAGCCCCTATAAAGAAAGAAGATGAAAAATATGGATAACAGTTTATTGCTGAGAACAGCACTCCCTTTAAACGCCCTGGATGACATACCAACTCCCAATGACGATGCCCGTTCCATCACCGGCCTGGTAAAGCACAGTGGAAAAATAACCGGTTATCAGCTCTCTGACGGACAGGTTGTTTCCAAAGAACAGGGGGTTATGATTGCAAGAGAGGGTGGAATTGCCGGAGTAGGAATTGCTCACAGAGGCGATACAGAATATTTGAAAGCACTCCCTGATGGAGCAGAGAACAACAATCTCTCTCATCTTCCCACAGTATCATCCGAAAGCTTTCATTAAGATAATTTCAGGCCGGCAATGCCATGCAACGTATAGCAGAAAGCATATGATATGCAAAAAAGAGCCGCAGCAAGCTGCGGCTCAAATGCTCAATAAACTAAACTATAAAACTAAACAATTACTGCTTAGTTGATGGATACATATTCACTCTTTACATATCCGGTCTTTCCATTAAAGCTGATCTTACACCAGCCATCTGCCTGTTCCATAATCAGGTCATAGTTCTCACCCTTATAAGCGGTTCCTATTCTGTCACCGGACTCACTGGCGCTGGCTCTGACATTTACAGTATCCTTTACAGAAATCTTGCCTGTAATGGTAGCACTGCTTGTTGTCTCTGCAGGCTGCTCTGTATCTGCTGCAGGTTCAGCAGTTGTTTCATTGACCGCCACTACCTTCAAAAATTCAGATTTAATATAGCCTTCCTGACCGTTATAATCAATCTTGCTCCAGCCGTTTTCTCTGGTCTCATATCTTGTCATAGTGGTTCCCACATCAACCTTACCAAGCTTATCTGCGTTTTCGCTGTCTGAAGCTCTGACATTTACAGTATCTGTTGCTTCAACAGTCTCTGTCACTACTGTTGTCTCCGCTGGCTGGGCTTCTGCTGTCTCACCTGCAGCAGCTGCTGCGGCTTGTGCATCTGCCTCTTTCTGAGCGGCTACCTCTGCATCAAGTGTTGCCTGAAGATTTTCCATAAATAAGGACAGTGCCACATCATTGGCAACTGCATTATTGTAATTTACCTGCACTTTATTAAACAGATCTGCAATATCTTCTTCTGCTGCTACCTGCTTAATGTAATCATTGACTGTATCTTCCAGTTCTCCGTTACAAATATAAAGACTTCCATCATCCTTGGTACAAATATAAAGAGTTGTAAGACCTGGTGCCATTGTCTCAATGTCCTTAAATTTAATCTCATAATATACAAATGCAATATATGTACCTTCTGTAGGACCTGGCTTGGTATAAACTGTCAGATTATTAATAGAATCCATATATGCGGCTTTTTTCTGGATTTTCAGAAGCTCATCCTCTGTGGATTCACTCTTTAAAGCAGCTACCGTTGCTGTATCTCCGTTTGTAAGTGCATCAAAATAGCTCTGAACCAGACCATTAACCTGGTCGTCTGCAGATACTTCCACAGTGGTCTCAATCGGTGAAGCTGCAACAACCTCTGAAGCATTATCGCTGACTTCTTCAACCTTGTTTTCTGATACAACCGGTGTAATTTCTTCCTTTTTTGATTTTGTGCAGCTCACTGCAACAATAACCACAATCAGAATAATAACAGCCAGGACGCCGCCATATACACCATATTTTACACGAGTATCCTCATCCATTTTTGTTTTGAGAGATGCGAACCATTCTTTCATACTATTCATAAAAATCCTTTCCACTCTGTAACTTCTTAATAAGACGTACCCAAGAGGAATCGAACCCCCATCGGCTGAACCGGAATCAGCTGTTTTATCCGTTAAACTATGGGTACAAAATTATTACAGAATTATTACAACGTGTCCATCATAGCATAAAACAGTTTCCTTGACAAGTTTTTCGTCCCAATTTACACCCAATTCACAGAATAAACATCTTTTAAAACCAGGCAGGTATTCTCAATTCCTTCTGCCTCCTGTCATAATAATACAGATGGTCTGACAGGACCTCCTCTGCCGCAACCTGACTTTCGTTGATATCGCATATCATCTCATTCATATCTTCATAATTCTCCGTTCCATTCACCGGAAGTAAAATAAATAGCGATAGGTAAGGTCTGAGTTGAGAATGCTCTCAACTTTCCACCTTT
>CAZUCI010000104.1:0-4028 GCA_964619485.1 uncultured Lachnospiraceae bacterium | reverse complement strand
TCGAAAGGAACTTGAAAATGAAAAAAATTAATATTTCTCCCCAGATTCTCTTTATGTTATTTATTATTCCAGGTTTTTTCCTCAGCATAATTTTTCTCTTATCAACACATGGACAGGCATTTGATTATTCCATTTTTAATTTCGGCAGTGACCGATTTATGGATTTTTTTAATCATATTTTTTACTGTACAGATCCAAAACAGGTTTACTATGTTAATTATAATGCATGTTTTCCGCCCCTTGCATATGCATTCTTTTACTTTCTAAATTTGATACTTCCTGTTGACAGCGTCGAAATGTGGAATGCATTCACGGTGCATTCCTATGCATTATTACTATACGTTCTATTTGTTTATCAGTATCTGCAATTCTTTTATATTATTGCACTTCAAAATATTTAACTTCTCATTCCCAAGAATTCAAATTATTTTTTTGTATCATAATATTTTTTTCAAACATTTTGCTCTTTAATGTAATCGAGAGAGGCGGATTAACATTATATATTTCAATTTTTTTACTTTTAAGTCTTCATTTAAAAGATACAAACTCAAAATATAAGAGAGAATTGGCATTAATTTTTATTGCCATTGCTGCAGGAATTAAAATATACCCCGCAATTTTTGGTCTGATCTATATAATAGAAAAAGATATAAAGAAGCCGCAAGACTTGTTATTTATGGTCTGATTTCATTTTTTTACCCTTCTTATTTTTTGGTGGATATAATGGATTCCTGCAGTTTTTATCCTTCCAGAATATGTTACAATTATCCAGCATTGGTTCAACAACAGCCTCCCTGTCATATTTTCTTTTTCCTATAATTCACAATTCAACCGTTGTTCTAATTTTGTCTCTTATTACATTGGCACTAATAATTCTTATGACATATCTCCAAAAATGCTATTGGAAAAAAATACTTTTACTATCCTTAGCTATGATTATTTGTCCATTATGGAGCGGTTCCTACACCTTGACATATTTAATCATCCCACTTCTCTTATTTCTGAAAGAGGAGGGCAATTCCCAAAGCCAGTTCTCAGGTTTCTATGCTATAGGATTTGCTACCGTATTCAGTTGTTATCTAATACCCGCGGGAAATTTGCCTGTCAATTGGGCACTTAATATTAATATCTTCGGGTTATATTTCTGCTTACTTCTAGTTATCTTCGATACACTTATTTCTTATTTTTCAATCATAGGTATGAAAAACAAAAGAATATGATTTTTTCCATAAAAAAGTCAGCCTGCTAAATTTCTGGCGGCTGACTTTTTTATACTAAAATAAAAGAACAATCGGAACAAGACAAACAATTGGTTTATTCTTCAACATCAAAAATGAAATATACTCCTTATATAAACTCCTCAAACACATAATTACTGACATCCATTCCAAAATCTGTCAGCCTGATCCGTTCCCCTTCTTTGACCAGAAGCTTTTGCTTTGACAGCTTTTCTATGGTTTTTCCATACACATCCATCAGCTCTTCCTGAAACTGTTCCCGATAATCCATCAGGGACACGCCCTCACTCATGCGCAGACCCAGAAAGAAAAATTCTGCCCTTTCATCCTGTCCTGACAGATACTCCTTTTCTATAACAAGTGGTGGTTTTCCCACTGATGTCTCTGTTAAAGTATCCCGCCACCCAAGATACTCTGTGAGCTTTTCAACATTTTTCCACCTTGTATGATTCATAAAGGACGAAGCCCCAAGTCCCAGGCCAAGATAAGGTATCCTCTTCCAATAGCTGCTGTTATGTCTGGACCTATAGCCAGGCTTTGCATAATTGGAGATTTCGTATCGTTCATATCCTGCTTCCCTGAGCAGCCTTTTGGTTACATGATACATTTTCCGATCTGTATCCTCATTAGGAAGCAGCTCCTCATGCCCATGATATCTCTGATAGAATGGTGTTCCCTCCTCGACAATCAGACTGTAGGAGGAAATATGCTCCGGTGCAAGGACAATGATACGTTTCAAATTCTGCTCATACTGCTCCAGACTCTGCCCGGGCAATGCGGATATCAAATCAAGGTTTATATTGCCAAATCCAGCCTCTCTGGCGTTTCTATAGGTATCCAGGAACGCTTCATAGGTATGAATCCTCCCCAGAAGAGCCAGCTCTCTGTTATCCGTTGACTGAACACCGATGCTCAGCCGGTTAAAGCCGCTTTTCTGAAGCTTCCTAAGCCCGGCCAAATCAATGGTAGCCGGATTGATTTCCACCGTTATTTCTGCCTGTGGACTGACGCGGAAGCTTTCATATATCTGCCTCAGAATATCCGCCAGCAGCTTTGCTCCCAGCACAGACGGTGTTCCCCCACCAAAATAAATGGTCTGCACCTCTTTCTCACTATCATCTGAAATCTTTTTTCCTGACGCAGTTTTAAACTCACAGCCATAATATTTGATCTCTGCAAGCAGCGCTTCAACATACTTAAGCCTTCCGCCTTCATCCATGGGAAAAGAGAGAAAATCACAGTAATCGCACTTTTTCACACAAAAGGGAATATGCACATAAATACCAAAATTCATCTTATTTATCATCCAGCTTTAACACACTCATAAATGCAGACTGTGGAATCTCCACGTTGCCAATCTGGCGCATACGCTTCTTTCCCTCTTTCTGCTTCTCTAACAGCTTCTTTTTACGGGTAATATCACCACCATAGCATTTTGCCAGTACATCCTTACGCATGGCACGAACGGTTTCTCTGGCGATAACCTTTCCTCCCACAGCTGCCTGAATTGGTATTTCAAACAGATGTCTCGGAATTTCATCCTTGAGCTTTTCACACATGCGGCGTCCTCTCTCATAGGCACTTTCTGCATGTACAATAAAGGATAATGCATCAACCTCTTCTTTATTAATAAGAATATCAAGTTTTACCAGCTGTGACTGCTCATAGCCCTTCAGTTCGTAATCAAAGGAAGCATATCCTTTGGATCTTGATTTTAGAGCGTCAAAGAAATCATAAATAATCTCATTTAAGGGCAGCTCATATTTAAGCAATGCCCTGGTTTCTTCCATATATTCCATACCGAGATAAACGCCGCGTCGCTCCTGACACAGCTCCATGATGGAACCGATAAACTCTGTTGTCACCATGATTTCAGCAGAAACAATTGGTTCCTCCATGTAGTCGATTTCGGATGGATCCGGTAAATTACTTGGATTGGTCAGGGAAATTGTCTCTCCATTTGTTTTGTGAACCTTATAGATAACACCCGGAGCCGTTGTTACAAGATCCAGATTGTACTCTCTTTCAAGCCTCTCCTGAATAATCTCCAGATGCAATAGTCCCAAAAATCCACAGCGGAAGCCAAAGCCCAGTGCAATGGATGTCTCCGGCTCGTAATTCAGGGAAGCGTCGTTCAGCTGCAATTTTTCCAAAGCATCGCGAAGATCCGGATATTTGGCTCCGTCAGCCGGATAAAGACCACAGTAGACCATGGAATTTACCTTTTTATAGCCTGGAATCGGCTCTTTACATGGGTTGTCCGCATCTGTGACGGTATCACCCACAGCAGTATCCTTTACATTTTTAATGGAAGCGGTAATATAACCAACCATACCCGCAGACAATTCATCACAGGGGATAAACTGACCTGGTCCAAAATAGCCCACCTCTACAACCTCTGCACTGGCTCCTGTTGCCATCATGCGGATTCTGCTTCCTCTTTTTACACTGCCTTCCTTCAGGCGGCAAAAGATGATAACCCCTTTATAGGAGTCATATACTGAATCAAAAATCAGGGCCTGAAGAGGCGCATTGGCATCACCTGTCGGTGCCGGAATTTTCTTTACAATCTGCTCCAGCACTTCCTCGATTCCAATTCCGTTCTTTGCCGAAATAAGTGGCGCATCATGAGCCTCAAGTCCAATGACATCCTCTATTTCCTCTTTTACCCGTTCCGGGTCAGCACTTGGAAGGTCAATTTTATTAATAACAGGAAAAACATCCAGGTCGTGATCCAGTGCAAGATAAACGTTGGCAAGGGTCTGTGCCTCAATTCCCTGTGCCGCATCC
>CAZUCI010000103.1:0-4281 GCA_964619485.1 uncultured Lachnospiraceae bacterium | reverse complement strand
GTATGAAAAAGCTGTTTTTAAAGCCCTCCCTTTGCCCTTGTTAACCTCATGATGTATTACGACTCCCTGGCGACCTATCAACTGTTCTGCTTCGTTGAAGATTTTCTTGTACTGCTCGCCACTGCCATCATCAACCAGAACCAGAAAAACATCTTTCATAACCAATTTATTTAGCAATTCAATCAGCCGTTCGTCAGGTTCATATGCAGGAATAATAATTGGTATTTCTCTATTCATTTTTCCTCCTAAGTTGTATTTCTCACTCACTATGATAAACTAAATAATCACCAATTCTTGTCTTAACAAATCCCATATCATCTAAATTATAATCAATATCATAGGATACAAAATATTTCGTGTCTGGGTACTGACTGACAAGTTCTCTAAAGCTTGTTTCCTCACATTGTGATATTTGTGACAGAAATACACTGTCATAATTTGCACGAAGATATGTTTCCAGGGTTTTTCCTTTTGCGGAATAATCACCCAATATGATAAAATAATTATCCCCTATATAATTTTCAACTGCTTCCACATCCTGTACTGTAAATTCATCTGCCGCATATTCTATATGATATTGTCTATATGCGATAATATTATTCCAGGCTAATAAATTGAAAATAATAACGATTGGAACAATCATTTTAAAAACCTTATCTTTACTTTTGTTATTCCAAATAATCACAACGATTACCGTTAATAACAGCACCATCACAAACCATTCAAATGCAAGTGTATCTCCATTCTCTGGTATAATTGTCAAATAACGCAAGAAAGTCTGATCAATAATACTTGGTGGCAGTCTCCTAATCATAACAGCCAAAAGTATAATAAATACTGTAAAGCTGCTTCTAAGAAGGTTGCTCTTAGCCTTGTCAATTCCATTCTTCCAATAATAAAGCATCATAATAAACAGAGGAACATAAAGGGTGTCATAATACCGCGTATGCACGCGCAGCGATGCTTTCATAAAGTCTTCCCTGATGCTGATTGTATAGACAATAAAAATAACAGTAATAATAACTGAAAGAAGTAAAAATGAAGTGAATTTTTTATACTTATCATCTTTCTTCATACATATTGCAGGTAAGAAAACAGGGAAAAAAGTAAATGCTACAACTGCAAATACGCTCTCGAATATCAATGCATAGAAAAAATACAGGAAATGCAAAATTCCCTTTACTGATTCCAAATCACTTTGATGGTAGGAAGAACGGAAATTCCCCCAAATCAGGGAGTAGATAATCAAATACAGCAACGCAAAGGTCACAACAAAGATTGCAAGACAGCCTATATTATATTTTCTTGTATCCTTATTCTTTATAATGTCAACGAACTGCACAACAACATATGAACCAAGCAGTGCTAACGCTGCCTCTTTATTCATGTACATTAAAAACAACATTACAGCTGCAATAAAATGTAAAATCAGCCCTTCTTTACTCTTCTTTTTTTCATAAGCCTCAAATAAAATAAAGCAGAACCACAGTGTCAACGGATAATATGAAACCTCGCTCATATATCCCATTGCATACAACATATTAGGTACCACTTGCGACAAAACAATCAGTAACGCTACTATATTTTTGTCTTTAAACAATTTCTTTGCCCAGACATATACCGGTATGGCAGTAGATGCCATTAGAACAGTATTAAAAATATTGATTGCTACTAAAGTTTTTCCAGGATCGGAAATGTTGAAAAATGGTGCAATTAAAATCGAATACAGAATCTTTTTAAAGCCATCACCCCATCCTCCTGAAAAACACATTCTTTCTGCATTTCTGTAATAAATACGTTCATCAGAAATTGCATAGATTTTGGTATATGATGATATGGCAACTCTAAAAATAATCATTGCAATTATAAACAAGAAACACATAAGCGGAAGAAACCAACTGTTTTTTTTCACCCAGCTTTTGATTTTCTCTGAACGTTTTCTCAGACAGCAGAAAATGCATGTAAAAATGAGTGCTAAAATCACCGCAGCAAAACCATTCACAGTTTCCTTATTAATTTTAGAAGCTTCTTTGAGATTTATATTACTGATTATAAAATCTGATTGATCCGTAAATAATCTCAAATTTGCCACATCAGGATGCACGAGACTTGCGTCGATATAACCCTCAATATGATTCTCGCCTGCATAAAATAATTGTGTAAATTCATTTGCAGAATTATCATAATCTTCTCCGCATAAATCTACGGTGATTTTTCCTCTTTGCGATAATGAATTTAAATCGAAGGATATATAAAAGCTTTGCAGACTATTCAGGTCGATTTCCTTTTGAATAATACTTACTGCATTTACAACTGGCTGAACCACAAAACTTCCACTATCCAATACAATATTTCCAGTTGCTGCATTAAAATCACTTGCTAAATTGCTCTCACTTTTTTCGATTCTAAAATAATCTTCTTTTCTCACAAAATTTAAGAGCAGAAAAATATTAACAAAGATAAAAAGAAAAATTAGCAGTTTCTCCTTATTTTTGCTTTCTCTAAACCATTGCATTGTACTTCTCCTCACACAGCAAATAGCTAAATACTATTTCACTACTTGCTCATTTCCTCTACCATATCCCTCATGGTCTGTTTCAAATCATTCTTTGGTTCCCATCCAAGCTCCTTATGAAGCTTATCCATAGACCCAATCACAACACGATTGTCATTTGGTCTTACAAATTCCGGATTAACCCTGGTATGAACCTTCACTCCTACAATATCCGCAATGTTATCAATAATCTCAGAAAGTGCTCTTCCCTTGCCGGAACAGATATTATATACTTCTCCAGGTGTTCCATTCATCAGCAGCATGTAGTAAGCATTTACCACGTCCCTGACATCCACAAAGTCACGGACAATGGTGGTGTCACCTGTCTCAATGGTTCCCTCACTTGCACCGCTTTCCTTGATGTTCAAAATTCTACGGATAAAGCTTGGTACAACGAATCGCTCATCCTGCCATGGTCCAATATGGTTAAAGGATCTGGTCAAAATAATATCCAGATGATAGCTATCCACAAATACTTTGGACAACATTTCCTGCGATACACGTGCAACAGCATAAGGACTCACCGGCGTAAGGGGCATATCCTCCCTGAGTGGCAGATGCTCTGGCAAAACGTTGCCATACTCTTCGGAAGAGCCAATAGACAGTAATCTACACTTAATTCCTGTTTCCTTCAAAATGCTTGTTAGATTAAGGAAGATGTTTGTATTGTTAACAAAGCTCTCCTCCGGATGCTGCCAGCTGAAGGCAACACTGCTGAAGGATGCCAGGTGTAAGATATGTGTTGGCTTAAAATCTACCAGTACTTCTCTTAATTCCTCGATATTCAGTAAGTTCACTTCCTTAAACTGAATTTCGAGTCTGTCTGCATATTCCGAAGTATCAAAAGCAGGTTTACGGATATCAATTCCATAAACCTGCATCTCTTCATTCTTTTCATATAAGTATTGTAAAAAATGACGACCTACAAAACCGGAAAAACCGGTAATAAGAAATTTCTTTTTATTCTCCATATTTTCCCCTAACTTGTATACATATATACACCCCAAATGAACCATTTGGGGTGTAAAATCTGTTTAATTAATTTATGCAAGTTTCGCTTTTTCTTTCTTAGCAAGTTCGCGGTCATGTTTAGCCATAATCTCTACTAACTCTGCATAGCTTGTCTTCTGTGGATTCCAACCGAGTACTGTCTTAGCTTTTGTTGGATCTCCCCAGAGATTATCAACGTCAGTAGGACGGAACCAGGCTGGATTTACGCATACAAGCATCTTGCCTGTAGCTGCGTCATAGCCTTTTTCATCCATGCCTTCACCTTCAAAGCGAAGTGTAATTCCATTTGCCGCAAAAGCTTTCTCTGTAAAATCTCTAACCGTATGCTGCTCACCGGTTGCAATAACGAAATCCTCTGGAGTATCATGCTGTAAAATCATCCACATACACTCAACATAATCCTTGGCATATCCCCAGTCACGAAGGCTGTCCATGTTACCAAGCTCCAGGTGATCCTGCAATCCCTCTGCAATACGACCAGCAGCCAAAGTAATCTTACGTGTTACGAAGTTCTCTCCACGTCTCTCAGATTCATGATTAAATAAAATGCCACTTACAGCAAACATATCATATGCTTCTCTGTACTCCTTGGTAATCCAGAAGCCATACTGTTTTGCAACAGCATATGGGCTGTATGGATGGAATGGTGTTGTCTCTCTCTGTGGAACTTCTTCAACTTTACCATATAATTCAGAAGTAGATGCCTGATATACTTT
>CAZUCI010000102.1:0-4285 GCA_964619485.1 uncultured Lachnospiraceae bacterium | reverse complement strand
AAACTGGCACTTTGCAAATTCGGATGAAACATACATAAAGGACACTCTTTTGACTTTAGCTAAAACCAGTGACGGTGAAGACCCAATCGATGAGGATAGCTTCTATCTTGTTTCTCTAAGTGGAGCCATAGGTTTATGCCCTGATGGTGAGGATATTGACTGGCTGTTTTTGGTGGGTCCGGATGACGAAGACCTGCCCTCCACCTATACAGAGTCTCGTGAACTAAACTTCTGTCCCAAGTGTGGATATCCAATCGCTTCCGGGGCCAATTTCTGTGATGAATGCGGTGAACACCTTTTTTAAAAATACAAAGAACAGAAAACAAATCAATTAATAATCCATAGACAGGGGGAAAAAGAATGGCAAATATATGTATTAATTGTAAGGCGGACCTCCGGGAGGCTGCCAAATTCTGTCAAGTATGTGGCACAAAGGTTACAGTGAAGCAAAGAACGAAAATTACACAAGCGAAATTCTGTATTAAATGCGGGGCTCCTTTAAAAAATGGGGCTAAATTTTGTACGAAATGCAAAGCGTCGACTGTGAAGAGAGAGGCGTCCGACTTGGGAAAAAAGGCTCTCGCCAAGCTGCTCAATCAGACAATTTCAGCATTAGACACAGCAGGCGAAATGCGGATTCCCATGAATGATGCCCAGAAATCATGCTTGACAGATGTAATTCATGAAATGACTAAAATGTTGGGGAGGTGAACTTGTGATAAAAAAAAGAAAAATTTCCATATTTGTACTTATTCTGCTTGCCTTAATTATTCTTTTTCCCTTACCTGCATCAGCCCGGGAGGGTTGGTCAAAATTCAAGCCTGGTGACCGCCTGCCCATAGAGGATTACATGGATGAGTATAAAGATGCTATAGTAGATGAAACAAGTGATTCTAGCGACCAGCAGAGATACTGGGATCAAGGACATTATGACTATAGTGAAATCGGGGACAGTCATATCATAAGGCTTTACAAGCCTGGGGAAAGCAGAAGTAATGACCAAATTATTGCTATAATGTTGACAATGGTAGATTCTGATAATGAAATCGACAATATTGATTATTTTCATATTTATCCCTTACCCAGTGTTGTAGCGGAAAAATATGCTTTTCCAATGGATCCTGTTCTTAAGTTTATTACTAGCTCAGACATAATAATAACACCTATAAAATTTTATGAGCAAGATGGAGGGGATATTAAAGATATTTGGTACAGAAACTGGGATGATATAAAATCATATATGCTTAACAATTTTGATTCTGTTGAGGAAATCCTCATCGAGGGAAAACAGGCAATAAAGGTTGTTCTTCAAGATGAATTAGAGACATCTCCCCCGGATGCAGACGGTATGGTTAGTATAGTATATAATAATTTGGTACGATATTATATAAAGATGGATGATCTTACTCCGCATAATTCGATGTTTATAATTGTTGAAACCAATGGAGCTTTCTATGGGTCTGTTGAATCTGGTACGTTGCCCGAAATACTAGGGAAAATTCAGCAGGGAGCTGCCGATTTAGAGAGTAAGGTCAGAGAATATGCAAATTGGGACTATTACTATAGTGTAAAGCTTTTTGAAGGTGATGACAGCGGGCCGTCAGTGGCCAAGGAGGTTACAAGCCAGGCCGATGAAGACTCCGGCGAGACAGGAATCCTCATTCCCGCAGGCATTGCAACTGTAATAACCGGTGGAGGGATCATGATTGCAAAGAGTAGGATTAATGGGAAAAAATCTTCCGGCAGAAAAGAAGAACAAGGCCGGCAGGAGGAAGCTGAGGAAGAAGAGCAGGAGGAAAATCCAAACCGCTACGAGATGCGTATCAGAAAGGACTTCGGAAACACAATTTCAGTGGGAAGCACCCTTCCCATATATGCCCGCATCGTGGAAATAACTCCGGAGGGTGCGGAAAACTCCCGCAATGATTTGACCGGTAAAATAAGTATAAGCTCTCCCGCCTATCTGAAAATAAGCGGCCAGGTCATATCTGGTGAATACAAAGCTGCTTATGTAGAAGCTCCAACTACAGGAGTAGAAATTCCTTTAGAGGCCAAGGTATCCTTCCGGTTTGCAGGATCCGGCAGCAGCTTTACAAACCATGTGGTATTCCAAATCGCAGAGGAAAAAATAGTGTTCGGCCAGGACAATCTTACCCTTCCTTCCTGCTATGAAAAAACTGAGCGTCTGCCCTTTGCAGTCTTTGGTATGGGAGACCAGGCGGTGCTCACTGCAGAAATAATTAGGGACGATGGTTACAAGGTGGCTGTGGAAGCTGGAGAAGAAAAGGGACTTTATTATGCCCTCATAACAGAGAAGAAAAAAACCGGAGGACAAGCCGGTGACTATGATTCCTATACCTTGGAAGTCAAGGCGGTCAACGGAGACCGAAGTGTAACCGGGACCCTTCCCATATATAGGTTCCACATGGGGCTGAGGCTTGACTTGAACACAATCGGCTGCTATGCGGAGCCCTATGACCCAGCCAACCATCAGAGCACCAAATTTATCTTTGATATGGAGGGCAAACAGTACCTTCCGGCAGAATCCAAGGCGACTGTAACACTCCTTGACTGGGATCCTGATACCCACCGTATAATACAGATAGCACCTGTTGAATTTGATTATCAGATTCAGGCAGTTAATGATGAGGACCAGGCCTTATTAGATAAACTGGCAATCCAGTGTCAGGTTATGGACCAGGTTACAGGCGGGGGTCGTGCATTGATTTTCCGCTGCTGCAAGGGAGCCCTGGACGCCCCAAGCCGTTTTATGGCAAGGGTAAAACTAAGCGTGACCAGGGGAGAGGATAAATATCCCCTGGAAAAAGAAGTCCTGCTATGTTCCCAACCGCAACGCCAGTCAAAGGGCATGGAGGATGCCATGGCCATGCTGAAATCAGATTCCTATATTACAGAACGGCTTCAGCGTATCAGAAGTAAAATTTGGGAGCTAAACTACTTGAACAAACTATTCCCTCTGGTAAAATTTATTGATGTAATGCTTGAGGGCTACCACGAAGACTACGGCTATGATGCCAAACAAGTTGAGACAGTTAAGGAGACCTGGGGCGGTTTTTTACAGGGAACCATAACAGGTGCAAATGCCGATCCCAAGACAGTAACATTAGGGGATGAAATGAGGCTCTTCATTGAAAGTTATCTGCAAACGGCGGAATCGGTGGAGAAATCTTTGGGCTTCATGGGACGTATGGCTCTCGGTGTTGCCACCTTAGGCTGCTCAGATGTGGTATTCACCTCCTTAGAGGTGGTACGGGAAATGAAGGAATATGTTGATAAAGGCGGCGACAGTGCTTGGGACGGATTCGTTGTAGGCGCCTGGATAGTTACTTGGGAATTCCTTTCAGATTATGCTATGGATACCAGTCTTGATAAATTGAAAAAGGTTGCTTCAAATTCAGATGTTAAGCAGGCACTAAAAGAAATGAAAGAGAATGCGGCAGAAAGCGTAGAGAGATTCACAACAGCAATTAAAGGCAAGAATGCACGAACTGCCATTTCAGATTCTGTCCAAGCCGGAAAGGTAGCAGCCAGAAAAGCAGACCTCCTTATAGAGACCGGTACTAGGGGAATCAAAAAAACAGCAGATCAAATTGAGCTGGACGAAGCTTTGTGTGAGGGCAGAAGGTTTGCAAAAGAACAGGTGGAAAATCTTCAGGCTGCAACATGGCAGTTTGAGCTAAATCCAACAGCGGCCAACCGTAAACTAATGAATGAGATGACCCTTAAGGTGCAGGAAAACAAACTAGCAATGTACGCACTCCAGGACTATGCCAACGAAAGCTTAGATTCAGCCAGGAAGTCCTTCAATGAGACCTTGACTTCCTTCTATGGAAGTGCCGACTCTATAGCCAAAAACAAACTGTCATCCATCGCAGGCATACCCGCAGACAAAATTCAAATTCTCAATGCCAGTTCTTCATCACAGGAACTGATGAGGCGGGGAAAGAAAACCACCATAGATAGAGACTGGACTGCTTATTATGTAAATTCCAAGGGTGAAAATGTCTATTTCAATCAGGGGATGACTGAACAAATTTACAATGACAGCTTTTTCGAAGCCTCCCAGGGCTTCAAAAACAAAGATGCAGACTTTTCGAGGCGCTATGCCCAAAAAACAGACCAAACGGTAATAGAGGATGTAATAGGCCATAGGGAAAGCTATGGTAATGACCTTGATAAGATGCTTGATAAAAATTTCCACGCTGTGGATTTGGATAATCCGGACAAGGTTGCAGCCACTGTTTCCGAAAAGGGCAAGGAGTGG
>CAZUCI010000101.1:0-4307 GCA_964619485.1 uncultured Lachnospiraceae bacterium | reverse complement strand
CCGGCTGGATTGAAATTCTTGGCTGTGGTATGGTTCACCCTCATGTATTTGAGATGAGCGGCATTGATCCTGAGAAATACACCGGCTTTGCATTTGGTGTAGGTCTTGAGCGTATCGCATTACTGAAATATGAAATTGATGACATGAGATTATTATATGAAAACGACATTCGTTTCCTGAAACAGTTCTAAAGGAGGGTGAGAACAGTATGAATACAGCATTATCTTGGATTAAAGCATATGTTCCAAATCTGGAGTGTACAGATCAGGAATATTGTGATGCAATGACTTTAAGTGGTACAAAAGTAGAAGGCTTCGAGAGGCTGGATAAAAATTTAGAGCGTATCGTGGTTGGTCAGATTGATAAAATAGAGAAACATCCTGATGCAGACAAATTAATTATTTGTCAGGTAAATGTTGGTGCAGAGACCGTTCAGATTGTAACCGGAGCACCAAATGTAAAAGAGGGAGATAAAGTACCTGTTGTTTTGGATGGCGGCAAGGTTGCCGGTGGGCATGACGGTGGAGCACTTCCGGAAGAGGGAATTGTGATCAAAGCCGGAAAGCTTCGTGGAATTCCGTCAAATGGTATGATGTGTTCCATTGAAGAGCTGGGTTCCTCCAGGGATTTTTATCCTGAAGCGCCTGAGTATGGAATTTATATTTTCCCTGAAAATACTGAGGTTGGAGCAGATGCCATTGAGGAGCTGGGACTTCATGATTCCATCTTTGAATATGAAATTACATCTAACAGAGTAGACTGCTACAGTGTTGTGGGAGTTGCAAGAGAGGCTGCTGCAACCTTCCATGTGCCTTTTCATCCACCGGTTGTAACGGTAAAGGCTAATGGAGAAACCGTAAAGGATTACATTCAGGTTGAGGTTCAGGATAAGGAACTTTGCACCCGCTACTGTGGCCGTGTTGTTAAAAACATTAAGATTGGACCAAGTCCCAAATGGATGCAGAGAAGACTGGCAGCCAGCGGTATCCGTCCAATTAACAATTTAGTTGATATTACAAACTATGTGATGGAAGAATATGGCCAGCCAATGCATGCCTATGATTTGGATACCATTTCCGGTAATAAAATTATTGTTCGACGTGCAAAGGATGGAGACGAATTTGAAACTCTGGATGGCCAGCTTCGTAAGCTGGATTCTGATGTACTGATGATTTGTGATGCAGAAAAAGAGATTGGCATTGCCGGTATCATGGGTGGAGAAAATTCCAAAATCACAGATGATGTGAAGACAATCCTTTTTGAGGCAGCTACCTTTAATGGTCCAAACATCCGTAAATCTGCCAAGAGAATTGGTCTTAGAACAGATGCCTCCGGAAAATTTGAAAAGGGTCTGGACCCAAGAAATGCAGAGGACGCAATCAACAGAGCCTGTCAGTTAATTGAAGAATTTGGCTGCGGTGAAGTTGTTGGAGGAATGGTTGATGAGGGGGCAGAATTAAAACCACTTCGTGTTCTTCCTTTTGAGCCGGATAAATACAATGCACTGCTGGGAACTGAGATTTCACCTGAAGATATGATTTCTTATTTTGAAAAAATAGATTTGGTATACAACAAGAAGGACAATACAGTTACTATTCCTTCTTTCCGTCAGGATTTAGTCGGAAGAGCTGATCTGGCAGAAGAGGTTGCAAGATTCTATGGATATGATAAGATTCCAAGCACTCTTCCAAGTGGAGAAGCAACTACCGGTAAATTATCCTTCAAGCTTCGCATTGAAGATAAGGCTAAGGACATCGCTGAATTCTGCGGTTTTTCCCAGGGTATGTGCTATTCCTTTGAGAGTCCAAAGGTATTTGATAAGCTGTTATTGGATAAGGATGATGTATTACGTCAGACTGTTACCATCAGCAATCCTTTGGGAGAAGACTTCTCTGTTATGAGAACGACTCCATTAAATGGAATGCTCACCAGTCTTGCGACCAACTATAACCGTAGAAATAAAGATGTAAAATTATATGAAATCGGCAATATCTATCTGCCAAAGGCTTTACCGTTGACAGAGCTTCCAGAGGAGAGAGTGCAGTTTACTCTTGGATTCTTCGGAGAGGGTGACTTCTTTACCATGAAGGGAGTAATCGAAGAGTTCTTTGATTGCGTTGGAATGAGAAAGACACCTGTTTACGATCCAAATGCAGGCAAGAATTTCCTGCACCCCGGAAGACAGGCAAATATTGTCTATGACGGTGTTGTTGTAGGCTACCTGGGCGAAGTTCATCCTGAGGTATGTGATAATTATGACCTGGGTACAAAAGCTTATGTTGCTGTTTTGGATATGCCATCTGTTCAGCCATTTGCAACCTTTGACCGCAAGTATGAAGGAATTGCCAAATTCCCGGCTGTTAAACGTGATATTTCCATGGTTGTACCAAAGGATATTCTGGTAGGACAGATTGAAGAAATTATCCGTCAGAGAAGCGGAAAGATTCTGGAGAACTATGAACTGTTTGATATCTACGAAGGAGATCAGATTAAAGAGGGCTTTAAGTCTGTTGCATATTCCATTTCCTTCCGTGCAAAAGACAGAACTCTGGATGACAAGGATGTTTCCGGTGCCATGAAGAAAATTTTAAACGGACTCAGTGGTCTTGGAATTGAACTGAGACAGTAGGACGGGAAAATGAACGAATTAAAAAAAACAGATTTTTATTTTGATTTGCCACAGGAGCTGATTGCACAGGATCCATTAGAGGACCGCAGCAGCTCCCGGCTGTTAAAGCTGAATAAAGAAACCGGCGAGAGAGAACATTTTATTTTTAAGGATGTGGTCAATTTCTTAAACCCGGGAGATTGTCTGGTGCTTAACAATACCAAGGTTATCCCGGCAAGACTGATTGGGCACAAGGAAGATACCGGTGCTGCAATTGAAGTATTATTGCTTAAGAGAAAAGAAAAGGACCTCTGGGAAACCCTTGTAAAACCAGGGAAAAAAGCAAGACCAGGTGCAAAAATTCTGTTTGGTGACGGACTTTTACATGCTACAGTCGAAGAGGTTGTTGATGAGGGGAATCGATTAATTCGATTCTCCTATGATGGAATCTGGGAAGAGGTTTTGGACAGGCTTGGAGAGATGCCTTTGCCGCCATATATCACGCACAAGCTTCAGGATAAGAATCGTTATCAGACTGTTTATGCCAAGTATGAGGGCTCAGCGGCAGCACCGACAGCGGGACTGCATTTTACACCAGAATTATTACAGCAGATTCAGGATAAGGGCATTAAACTGGCATATGTTACATTGCATGTAGGTCTTGGTACATTTCGCCCTGTAAAGGAAGAAAACGTATTAGAGCATCATATGCATTCAGAATATTATCAGGTATCTGAGGAAGCAGCAGCAACCATTAACGAAACCAAAAAGAATGGTGGAAGAATTATCTGCGTGGGAACTACAAGCTGTAGAACGGTGGAGAGCGCCAGCAATGAAGCCGGTGAAGTAATTCCAGGTTGCGATAATACAGAAATTTTTATTTATCCAGGCTACAAATTTAAAGTACTGGACGGATTGATTACCAATTTTCACCTACCGGAGTCAACCCTGATTATGTTAGTCAGTGCTCTGGCCGGAAGGGAACATGTGCTTGCAGCCTATCAGGAGGCCGTGGAGATGAGGTATCGCTTCTTTTCCTTTGGAGATGCCATGATTATCTTGTAATTTTGGTTTCTATCCGTTAAAATAGGAGTTAAGTATAAACATGCCAATTCTCGGGGGTATATGAATGGGAGACAATGAAAGAAGAAAAAGTAAAAGAATTGAGTTGGAATCCAGACTTCTGATTAAGAGACTTGACAGTGCTTCAGCAGCAGAGGAAGTTGCTATTGAGGTTATAGATGTCTCAAAGACAGGTGTTGGATTTAATTGTACGGTTCCGCTTGAAATCGGCGCTGTATATGAAGCATATTTAACAATCTGGACCAAAGAAGTGATTCATGCCTTTATCGAGGTTGTACGCATTATCAAGGAGGATGATACCTTTAAATATGGTGGAATCTTTATTGGAATGCCTGAGATGGATGCGGCAAGAATTGAGATTTATGATACAGTTAAGCAGCTGGAAAAATAGACTGGGATTTAGTTGAAGGGCTGCGAAGCTTACACCGTTTCCATGAGAGCACGTTTGCACTGCATGTCACTCACAGCGGTACGTAATGCGCGAAAGAACCGCGCATAAGTACCGGTGGTGACATAAGCACTCTCATGAAAAGATGTAAGTTTCGTAGCCTGTTTATGTTTTGGCTTGAATTTTCCCTCTTTTAGCAGGACAAAGAAGCTTAAGGGTAATAAGATG
>CAZUCI010000100.1:0-4572 GCA_964619485.1 uncultured Lachnospiraceae bacterium | reverse complement strand
AAAGCAGTAGAAGCAGTTGATGAATGTGTTGGAAAAGCAGTGGAAGCATTAAAGAGTGTTGATGGAACCATGTTTATCTGTGCAGACCATGGAAATGCAGAGCAGCTTGTGGATTATGAAACAGGAGCTCCATTTACTGCTCATACAACCAATCAGGTTCCATTTATCCTTGTAAACTATGATCCGGCTTATACCTTAAAAGAGGGTGGATGCCTGGCTGATATTATCCCAACGATGATTGACTGCATGGGAATGGAAAAACCAGCAGAGATGACAGGAACATCCCTTTTGATTAAGAAATAAATCCTTTGGATAAAAAGCAATTCTCAGTAAATAAAAACTTTTCTTGACAAAAGTTGAACAAGGAATTAAAGTAAATAAGGCAATGTGAATAATTAAAGAAGTGTGAAGGTGTATGTGTTTTCCGCTTGCATGTAGCGTGGCGGTAAGTGCATACACCTCTTTTTAAGGAGAAAAAATTTGAGATTTGATGAATTACAGGTAAGTGACAAGATTTTAAAAGCAGTATCTGATATGGGATTTGAGGAAATGTCCCCAATTCAGGCACAGGCAATTCCCATTATTATGGAAGGAAAAGATATTATTGGCCAGGCACAGACTGGTACAGGAAAGACAGCAGCCTACGCAATTCCAATGTTAGAGGCTGTTGATACCAAGAAAAAATGTGTTCAGGCAGTTGTACTTTGCCCAACCCGTGAGCTTGCTATTCAGGTAGCTGATGAAATCCGTAAACTTGCCAAATATCATCATGGAATTAAAGTGCTTCCTATTTATGGAGGACAGGAAATTGTTCGACAGATTAAGGCGTTAAAGACAGGAGTTCAGATTGTAGTTGGAACACCTGGCCGTGTTATGGACCATATGAGAAGAAAAACTGTAAAGTTTGACGGCGTAAAAATGGTAATCATGGATGAGGCTGATGAGATGTTAAATATGGGATTCCGTGAAGATATGGAGACCATTCTCTCTGAGATGCCGGCAGAAGAGAGACAGACTGTATTATTTTCTGCAACCATGCCTGAGCCAATCGCCAAGATTGCAAAGACCTATCAGAAGAACCCGGAAATGGTTAAGGTTGTTCGTAAGGAACTGACAGTTTCCAACATTGAACAGTATTATTTTGAAGTGAAAAAGAATAATAAAACTGAGATTATCTGCCGTTTGCTGGATGTTTATGCACCTAAGCTTTCCGTAGTTTTCTGTAATACAAAGCATGGTGTTGACGAACTGGTTGAGTCCCTGAAGGGCCGCGGTTATTTTGCAGAAGGACTTCATGGAGATTTAAAGCAGGTTCAGCGTGATAAGGTCATGAATCACTTTAGAAAAGGAAAAACGGAAATTCTGGTTGCGACAGATGTGGCAGCAAGAGGAATTGATGTTGATGATGTGGATATCGTCTTCAATTATGATCTTCCACAGGATGAAGAGTATTATGTTCACAGAATCGGAAGAACCGGAAGAGCCGGTAAGACTGGTATGGCGTTTTCCTTTGCCAGCGGACGTGAAATCTATAAATTGAAGGATATCCAGAGATATTGTAAAACAAAAATTCAGTACAAGTCCGTACCAAGCTTTGGTGAAGTACAGGAGATGCGAGTTGATAAAATTTTTGAATCCCTGGAGGAATCCATGGAAGATGAAAAGCTGGATAAATACATCCGTATCGTGGAAGAAAAAATCGAAGAGGGCGACTATACTGCCATTGAGTTAGCAGCAGCTTTCTTGATGAATGAACTGGCTGAGCTGGAAAACAGCAAAAATGATAATGCAGCAGCCGATTATGGCAAGGGAAAAAGCTTTGACAGTTCCGGTTTTGAGCAGACCGGTGCCGGCGAAGACGGCATGGCTCGTCTGTTTGTAAATATCGGTAAAAAACAGAAGGTAAAACCTGGTGACATCCTTGGAGCATTTGCAGGAGAAAGCAAAATTCCCGGAAAGTTAGTTGGTGCTATCGATATGTATGACAATTATACCTTTGTTGAAGTTCCAATCGATGTGGCAGGAGCGGTCTTAAAGGCAATGCAGAATGCAAAAATTAAAGGTAAGACCATTAATGTTGAGCCTGCAAATCAGAAATAATGAATAATTAGAAAAAAATGGCAGATACTTATTTCGGAGGCATTTATGAAAAAGTATCTGACCATTTTTTTATTTTCAGTTCTATATGCTGTGGGAGTGAGCTGCTTTCTTGATCCAAACGGACTTGTTCCGGGCGGTGTAACAGGAATATCCATATTACTTTCCACCCTTACTAAAATTGAGACAGGAACCTGGGTTTTTATCCTGAATATTCCAATTATGCTTCTTGGATGGTGGAAGTTTGGCGCAAAATTTATGATTTCAACAATTTTTTCCACAGGTGTGATTTCTGCGGCAACCAATTTACTGGCACCGATTGGAGCACTGAGCAGGGATCAGCTGTCAGCAAGTCTGGCGGGCGCTTTTTTAACAGCTGTTTCTGTTGCAATGATTATGAAATGCCAGGCTACGACAGGTGGTCTTGACATTATCGTAAAATTACTGCGGTTAAAGCATCCACATCTAAAGACGGGACGGCTGTTTCTGATGATTGACAGCTTCATTGTTCTGGCTGCGATTCTTGTTTATGGAAATGTAGAATCTGGAATATATGCCGGAATTACAGTGCTGGTTGCTTCTTATCTGATGGATCTGGTTCTGTATGGGACAGATGAAGCAAAATTTTATTTTATTATTACTGAAAAAACAGATTTGACGGTGAAACGGCTTATGAGTGAGCTGGAGGTGGGAGTTACCAAGGTGGAAGCTGTTGGAACCTACTATAATAAAAAGAAAAGTCTTTTGCTCTGTGTGACAAAGAAAAACCAGGGGCCGAAGCTTGAAAAAATTGTATGTGAGGTGGACCAGCATGCATTTTTGATTGTAACGAGTGCCAATGAAATATATGGAGAAGGATACAAATCCTATCTGGAGCAGGTGTAAAGAAAAAATACTTGACACCTGCTTTTCTTTTGTGTATGATATATAAGAAATGAGTGATGTAGGTGAAGGTATGGAAAAAATTGTAGAGCAAAGTCTTTTATATGATTTTTATGGCGAGTTATTAACACCACATCAGAGAAGCGTTTATGAAGATGCAGTATTTAATGATATGTCCTTAAGCGAGGTCGCAGATAACTATGGGATTTCCAGACAGGGTGTACATGATCTTTTGAAACGCTGTGACAAATCCATGCAGGATTATGAGAATAAACTGCATTTGATTTCCAAGTTTACCTCCGTGAAGGATAAGGTTGGTAAGATTCATCTTATGACAGCATCCATGGAGGGAGCGCATTTACAGAAGGAAATCGATGTAATCAATTCCCTTGCAGCAGAAATCTTAGAGGAGCTATAACAGATGGCATTTGAAAGCTTAACTGAAAAACTTCAGAATGTATTTAAGAACCTGCGCAGCAAAGGAAAACTGACAGAAGCAGATGTCAAGGCGGCCTGCAAGGAAGTTAAAATGGCTTTACTGGAGGCCGATGTTAACTTTAAGGTTGTAAAGCAGTTCATCAAGGCAGTTGAGGAACGTGCAGTTGGCGCTGATGTTATGAACGGACTGAATCCGGGACAGATGGTCATCAAAATTGTAAATGAAGAGATGATTAATCTGATGGGCTCCGAGGGAGCAGAGATTGCTTTTCAGCCAGGAAAATCCATTACAGTCATTATGATGTGTGGTCTTCAGGGTGCTGGTAAAACAACCACAACTGCGAAGCTTGCCGGAAAGTTCAAATTAAAAGGTAAAAAGTCTTTACTGGTTGCCTGTGATGTGTATCGTCCTGCTGCGATTAAGCAGTTGGAGGTCAATGGCGAGAAACAGGGTGTCGATGTTTTTTCCATGGGAGAAAATCACAAACCGGTAGATATTGCAAAGGCTGCCATAGAGCA
The DNA here is from genome assembly GCA_964619485.1 of uncultured Lachnospiraceae bacterium. GTDB lineage: Bacteria > Bacillota > Clostridia > Lachnospirales > Lachnospiraceae > UBA2882. The sequence goes on along the minus strand of CAZUCI010000100.1, from coordinate 636 downwards.
TGCCCATAAAAACGGACACAACGTTGTGATTCTGGATACGGCCGGACGACTTCATATCGATGAAGCCATGATGGAAGAGCTGGAAGAAATCAAGCGTGAAGTTGATGTTCATCAGACAATTCTTGTTGTTGATGTCATGACCGGTCAGGATGCGGTCAATGTGGCAAAGGAGTTTGATGAGAAGGTTGGAATTGACGGAGTCATTCTTACCAAGGTAGATGGTGATTCCAGAGGTGGTGCTGCATTATCTGTTAAAGCAGTTACCGGAAAACCTATTTTTTACGCTGGTATGGGCGAGAAGCTTTCTGATTTGGAGCAGTTTTATCCGGATAGAATGGCCAATCGTATTTTAGGAATGGGCGATGTTCTCACATTGATTGAGAAGGCTCAGGAAAATATAGATATTGATGCAGACAAGGAAAAGGAAATGGCTGCCCGCATGAAAAAGGGTAAGTTCGATTTCAATGATTATCTTGAAAGCATGAAACAGATGCGTAATATGGGAGGCCTCAGTTCTATTCTTTCCATGATGCCGGGTATGGGGGCAGGCGCAGCGGATTTGGAGTCAGCAGTAGATGAAAAGCAGATGGCTCGCATGGAAGCAATTGTTCTATCCATGACAGAAGCTGAGAGAGG
>CAZUCI010000099.1:0-4616 GCA_964619485.1 uncultured Lachnospiraceae bacterium | reverse complement strand
ATCCCTTTTCTAATAAAAGCTCTGCTAAATAAGAGCCATCCTGTCCTGTAATTCCTGTAATTAACGCTTTTTTCATTATTATTTTTCCTCCATAATAATAGTGTAAACAACTAAAATTAATTTTATTATAGAATACCTTATAAATCAAGGACTAAATATTTTACTTACTCGTTCATCCCGTATCATATTCCAGTATACAGTTGATAAAACTTGTCAGCAGTTGCATGCCAGGATGTTTCTTCAATATATTTGTTTATTTCCTGAATACATTTATCCTTTAGTTCTTTGTCTTCTGCAAGGAGTTCAACTGCCCTTGCGATTTGATTTTTATCAGTTTCATCAATCTGATATGAACATTTGCTAAACTCTTTAAAAATCGGCTGTTTGGTAGTTATTAAAGGTCTTCTTGCTGCAAGACAAAATCTCACAGCTCCACTTGCTGATTCTCCGGTTGGTTTATAAGGCGTGATTAACATATCACAAGCCTGCAAATATTTCATTGAGTCATCATTTTGCAGATAGTCTGTAATCATCTTAACATTCGATTCCAGATGAAGTCTTCTGATTTCAGCTTCGCATTCTTTCAGATATTCTTTTGATTCTATAGAGTCATGTAAGGAACATACAGACAGAAATAAAATATCAGAATATTTTTCTTTCAGCAATGCCACAGCTTGGATAATTTCCATGATTCCTTTGTGTGGAAGCAAAAAGCCATAGCTTCCTATCACATGGTTTGATGTGATTCCAACATCATTTTTTGCAAATTCCGATGAAACATAAGGATAAACAATCTGTCCCAAACGAATAATACAAATCAAACTCTCCTTCACACCAAAATCAATCAAATTCTGCCTGTCACTTTCTTGATGTACAATCAGTGAAGTACACAAATTTAATTGTGGTGCAATGCTCCTTAAGCTAACTGTATTAGCGCCTACTATCGCATCATCCGTCTTATGAAATGTAATTACAATCTTCTTTTTATCATGTAGCTTTTCAATGGTTTTTGCCAGATTTTCCAATCTGAAAAAGCCGAAGTTAAACTGAAAATGAACAATATCCGAAGAATCTACAGATAATACACGCGTCAGTTCATCCAAATTTCCCTCAAATGCATTTTCCCACACTCTTTTTGCAACATAAGGTTGATCTCTAAATAATAGATCCGAAGCCGAATCAGGGTAAATTCGATACTGCACGTTATGAGCAGATGCTTCCACCTCCATTTTGGTATATTCTGCAATGCCACACTTGCTGTTCCATGATGTTACCATAGACACGCGAGGTGCATACTGCTTTTCTCTGATCTCGTCGATAAAAGCAAGCCATCTCTTAGCTACCGCCTTCCACGAAAATTCCGTTGCAATGAGGTCATGTGCCTTTTCAAGCTTTGATTCTAAATCCAAGGTTTCTCTTTCAAAATAGAATTTTCTCAGTTGCGAAACAAGTTCTTCTTTTTTTGGTTCAAACCACATGGAGATTTTTGTTCCTCCTGCGTTGACATGTGTATTAGCTGGTGCCTGTTCATAACCAACGAGTAAAGCAGTTTCATCATTGCAAAAATCAGCCATTCCACTGTTTGCACTGACTATAACTGGTATTTTTGCAAGCATTGCTTCGGCTACAGGGAGTCCAAATCCTTCTCCTCTGGCTACCTGCACATAGCAATCTACTGCTTTATACAGGCTGTTTAAATCTTCATTGGATAAATCCTGATTAATCCACTCTACCTCTGGGGCGTCAGGATATTGCTCTCTTAATTCTTTGAGTAAATCTTCAACTTTGTTATGCGGATTAGGAAAAGTTTTAAGTACCAGACAAACATCATCTTTTGCTGTAAATGCCTCAAAGTAACCCTTTAACAATACATCTACACCTTTTCTCGGAAACGCAGAACTGATATGAAGAAATTTAGTTTTCTTATTGCTCGTCAGTTTATAAGGCACAAGCTTTTCAAAGCCAGGAACCAACTCTACTCCGATGCGCATTGTTTTAACTGGTATTTTTATTCCGTTTTCAATTAAAATATTAGTCACGTAATCAGACATGGTACCGATTCCGCTCAAATATTTATTAAAATTATTGATATATTCCTCTGGAATAATCGATTCTTCCCATCCAAAAGCCTGGAAGTTAAGTGCTCCATTCACATCATTAACTCTCGGCGGATACATGTTACGAATGGTCACATCCGGGAAATTAACCTCTTTTGATTTTTCCCAAAGTTCTTTGGCATGTGGTTTGTCAATCAAATCTTCTGCCTTTGGCTCATAGTCACCAGGTCCCTCAGTGCAATAGATAGAATAGTTCTCTTCCGAATCAATCTTATCCATTGCCTCTATCAGCTTGCGATTGACAATTGCCAGACTGTAGGAGGTCTCAAAAGGTCCCTGAAGCTGAATATTTCTCTTCCGATTTCCTTTTTGAATTTTCTCAATTATTTCAAACAGCATTTTTTCACTGTCTGTTGCTTCCAGTCTCTCAATTCTAAGTTTCTGCCGCTCTACGAGTTTATTATATAGCTCTTTATTTTCAAGCACCTCATTGCAAAGTGCTCCAATTAAGGCATAGTTCTTTTCCGTTACCACAATTCCTGCGCCACCCATTGTTTCCGGAACAGCTGAGGAATGAAATGAAATAACAGGCAATCCCATGCGCATAGCCTCAAGAATTGGTACTCCAAAGCCCTCGTGTTCGCTCATACATACAAAGAGGTCTGCCATTTCATAGTAAGCTTTCAACGCTTCCTCAGATACCTTACCGGTAAAGGTCACACTGTCTTCAAGCTTATATTCTTCACAGATTTCCTGGAGTTCCTCCACGTATGAAGTAATTCCATCATCTCCCACAAGATACAGTCTGCTGTTTTTGTTGAAATAATTATGATAAACCGCAAAGGAACGAATCAGGTCATCCTGCCTTTTATTAGGTACCACACGACCGACAAAGAGGAAATTTTTGTAGCTGTCTGCATTCCTCTTAACCGCTTCATCTGCTGTAATATGGTCAAAACGATCTAAGGATATCTGGATTGGCATAACATCCACATCCTTATATCCCATTTTCAAGAGTTCTTTTCGATTATAATTGGAGTCCGCAACCGCATAATCCACATATTTGTTATATTCCTTGGCCTGCCACAGTCCCTTGCGAATAGCCAGTTTGGTTCCTTCATCCTCAAAGAAATATTCCGGTGTAATATTGTGGTAAATCAAGGACTTTTTATCAGGCAAACTGATAATCTTTTCAAAGCAGTTCATTCCCATGGAATGATGAACAAATAAGATATTTTCCTTGCTTCCCTGATATTCAGCTATTGGTTTTACCTGATCTTTTAATCTCTCGTCAATGTATTCCGCATAGATTTCCGATTCATATCCTTTACTAATCAACAAGGAACGAATCATTAACATCTGATTGGTAATGGCATCTCCAACTGTTGTTCCTGAATGAAATTGATTAATCTGCATATTATTCCCCTTTTTTCTCTGCATTATAGGTCACCATAATCAGCTCCTGAAGTTCACTGATTTCGTTCAGCGTGCTTGTCATTTTGGCATTGATTGCAGTCTGCTGATTATAATAGGATGCAAAAATCCATCGGGTCAGTTTGCGGTAAACTTTCTTTGCTGCGACAATCAGTTTGCCAACAACCGGCCTGTCTGAACGAATAGGCTGTTCCACAATGCTGTAGGACTTATTTAAATCTGCAAGGCGTTCCTTGATGCTCACAAGAAGCTTATCCATATATTTTCTTCTGGCCTTGTCCATGTTGCGCCCCAGCTCACCGTTATAAAATTTCTTTGGAATTTGTTTTTCTGCTGCACTGAGTTCGATTTTATTCAGCAATTCCCCCGCTGAAATGATACCCGGATCAATTTCTATCATGCTTACATCTCCTCCAAATATTCATCTATTTCATGACTATTGATTTTAGTCTAATATCCTTTATTCCCTGATTGGTAATTACAAATTCCACCTTTTCTTCGGTACTGGTCAGCTCTAATTCTATTGCTTTGTTTTCGTTATCAATAGAATATGTGTGAATCAGATTTTGTCCCATCTTGGATGTCAATCTTAATTCACATTTCACAGTTTCACCCTCTAATTCAAGAATCAGGTTGTATTTCCCCGCACCTAATGAGATATATGGACCAAAGCAAAAGCTTCCCGGTTTTAAGACAATCTCTTTTCCCTCTCTGAAAGCTTCCTCTGAAAATGCCATGCGTTCGATGTATTCCACCTGTTTATCTTTCATCTCGAATACGCAACAGATAAAGTCATTTTCTTCTAAATCATCACAGCGTTCCACGATTTCAAATCCAGCCTTCTGTGCCAAAATATCTGCTGATTTCCCGGTGAAAAAGTGGGTATGGAATCTGGTTACTTCATGGGCATAAGCAAAGCATCCTGTTGCATGGGCCATCTTTGATTCCGGGCGAAGCAGAAGACTTTTCATAAATTTCAGGTCTTCAATAGGATTGGTTAAATGCTCTAACAGGTCATTGGAAAAGATACCATCAAACTTCATGGTACTGATTCTATCTTTTCCGGTAATCATGTACGGATTGTCAATATCTGCCGCATATGGCTCATATCCATATACCTGGTAG
>CAZUCI010000098.1:0-4736 GCA_964619485.1 uncultured Lachnospiraceae bacterium | reverse complement strand
TAGATTTTTTCATTGCAGAATATGCTTTTGTTTTATTTTTATCGCTACTTCCGCCGACAACTCTAAGCCTGTTATCCTTTGCCCTGATACCAACATCAGCACTGAATTTATGGTAATCAGCAGATTGTTTCCTGAGTGATGCCCGTAAGTCCGTTGTATCGCCGCCGATAGCCTTCTGCGCTTCTATCTCCCTCTTGGTTGCCCGGATTCCACGCTCCATGCTCCTCTGCTTCTGGGTAGCCTGGTAATAATCATAGGTCTTTCCATCTACGGTGGCAGGGGCAGGCTCTTTCAGGTCAGGTTCCTTGACAGAGATTCCTTCCCAGAACGGATAGAAATCATGTGTACAGTTCACACCTTTCAAACCTGCAGCCGTTCCGTATCCGTCAAAGTCTGTATACTTCTTGCTCTTTCCCTTATAGTAGCAAACCTTATTCTGCTATACTGCAGACTTCACTGAGCATGACCTTCGCACAAATTCTTGCAGGAGAATATCTTTTTTAATTCAGCTAATCAGCAAGCACTCTAACTCTTTTTCTCCTAAACTGCCGGTATCATCCCTGCGAATGAATTTTTCTATACCCAATAGCTTCCAATGCCTGCTGATTCAGTTTTTTCGCCACCTCTTTTCTTTTTTCTGGTGATAAATCTTCCCAATTTACTTCTGGCTCATTACCAATCTGTATCATGTTGACTATTGTTAACTCTTTCATGAATACACCTCTTTACTTGATTGATTTAACCTATGTATGAATGGTTGTCGTTGTTCAATCATGCACGAAGCGATATTTTCCTCTCTTACTTCCAACTCTACTGCTTACGTTTCGTAATTGTTTTTTATTGTGACTTTTTTGCATTTTGTGTATAATTATAAATATAAAGCACGAAGGAAAGTGTTGATGCGCCAGAGTGTTTAAAAATATGCTTAAATATTTTAGACAATGAGAAAGTTTTTCTCAAAACTAAGACTTTCCGCATCTTCATTCAGTATGTATGACGAAAAAAGGAAAACGGATTTTGAAACAAAAGATATTTTATTCATAACGGAAATAATTGATAGAATGTCAGACAAATAGGACATTGATAATATAATGTACTTAATCGGGGAACCGAAGGGGCGATATGTCAGCTGCCGGATACTTATGAAGGGAGCTGGTGCCAATGATTACATATGGAGACTTATTTACATTTGTGATTATGCTTTGTGCGATTATTTCACCTGTGCTTACCGCTCTTAAACACAAAAAATAACGCCCTCGGTCTGGTAAACTAAGGCGTTATTTTTTAACAAATCCGCTTTACCGGCGGCTAGGGTTCATCTAGCTTTCGGTTCTCCTGTTAAGTACATTATACAATATTAACTTTATTTGTCAAAGTTTTTTCACAAGTCCTGTATATGAGACTTAATAATTGTTAAAATACCATCATCGAAGGGGATGATTACATGAAGGTATTTATACACGGCTCTACTCTTTGCCGGAAACAGTCAGGTCTTATGTGGTTGCTCACGACGATGGCACATATACGGTTATCGTAAATGACAAGATATCACATGAAATGCAACAGATGGCATATCTTCACGAGCTTCGGCACATAAGCAATGGCAATTACCATAAGCAGTGTCCGACCGGAATAATTGAATTCAACGCGCACTTACGCGATTGATTTATAAAAAGGGGAAAAGAAATTGAAGGTAGGAATAAGAAAACCTAATTTGAAAAAGTCTTTAAAGGCCAGAACTACTGGTAAACTAAAAAGAAAAGCAAAAAAAGCAATCAATCCTTTGTATGGGAAAAAGGGAATGGGATTTGTAAAGAATCCAAAAAAAGCGGTATACAACAAAGTATATAACAAAACAACTGTTGATGCTCTTGCTCCGCTTAAGTCTTCAAAAAAGAAGCATTCGTCTTCAACTGTTTGCAAAAGTTCGTCTACAAATAGAAGCAAATCATCAGCAAGAGAATATCAGAACACAAATAGCAAACCAACAACTTATTACGACAAGAAGCACTATACAATAGTAAATGGACAGGCACAAATCGGAAATAAGTTTTATGATGTAGATCAGCTAAAGAAATACAAAACGCCTCTTATTATTTTAGGATGGATTATTATAGCTGTAAGCTTTTTAATCATGCCAATTGGTGTAATAACTCTTGTGGTTGGTATTATATCTGTTTCTGTTGGTAACAAGTTTTCTTCTGCGTACAAAGACTTAATTGAAACAATCAACAAAACTGAAAAATAATTATAAGTTTAAATTAAAAATGCACACCCTGGTAATAGCAATACCAGTGTACAATTGGGGAAAATATGTGGAAAGCACTAAATAAAATAGCTATAGCAATACTTATTCCAATAGTTTGCATTTGCACTATTATTATTGCTGTTGGTTTATCTGGAAACGAATTTAACAAACTTAAGTACGAAAAGAAAACTGTATCATCTAATTCAGGAACTGCTGATGTAGATATTGCAAATGAAGATTCCTTGGTTCCTATAGAAGAAAATGAACAATATTCTTCATCGCATGAAGAAATCAATAATACTTCAGTTGAAGATGAAACATATGGAAATGTTGACAACATATCAAATACTGATAAAGATATTATACAAGATACTAATGAAACTGATGTTTTAGTAGAAGAAAATGTTCAAATAGAAAATTCTATCGAATATGTACTAAATACAAGCACGCATAAAGTACATATCAGCACATGTAGAGACGTTCCAAACATTGATCCTGAAAATTACTTGATATCAAATTTATCATTGGAAGAACTTGAAGCGCAGGGATATACAAAATGCGGTCATTGTTTAAATTAAAAATAATATACGGGGGAAATAATTATGAAAATGTTACAGGATATTGGTTATCCTCAAAGTTACGAGGAAGCAGAACCAGGAATTTATGCTTGCATGAGATGCGGCGAAGAACGCATTGACAAAGAACCTTACTCTATTATACTAAACAAAAAAGAGGAACTTCCTGAATGCAAATTCTGTGGTGCCACTTATTGGATGAAAATATAATAAAAAACCGCCCCCGGTACGGGAATACCAGGGACGGAAAAGCTCTCGATGATACGAAAGCCCTAAGCAAGCATATTGTATCATCCTGAGCGCATAAAATCAAGTAATGCGCTATTTTTATACCCATTTTCAGGGAAGGATGATGTCATATGGAAAAAACACTTTATGCTGCTGTATACATTCGTGTCAGCACAGATGACCAGCTTGATCTCTCTCCGGAATCACAGCTGGAAGAAATACGAAAATATGCAAAGAACAACAACATCTACATCAAGGAGGAATACGTCTTCAAGGAGCTGGAGGGAATATCCGGTCGCAAGGCAGAAAAAAGACCGGCATTTCAAACAATGATATCCACTGCTAAAATGAAGCCGCAGCCTTTTGATGTTATTCTTGTTTGGAAGTTCTCACGTTTTGCCCGCAATCAGGACGAATCTACCTATTACAAAAGCATCCTCCGGAAGAAATGCGGGGTAGACATCATCTCCGTGTCAGAACCTATCATGGAGGGAATGTATGGCAGATTAATTGAAATGATTATTGAGTGGCAGGATGAATTCTATTCCTATAATCTCGGTGTAGAAGTCCGCAGATCCATGAAGCTGAAAGCAGAAAAAGGACTGTACAACGCACAGCCGCCATTTGGATATAACCATGTAAAAGGTGGGATTCCAACTGTTAACAACGAGCAGGCCGCCATCGTCCGCACCATATTTGATATGTATGTAAATGGAGAAGAAAAAAGTGCTATCATACAGTATCTGAATAGCAATGGAATAAAAACCACCAGGGGAAATACATGGAATCCTGAAAATGTATCATACGTTTTGGACAATCCATTCTATATAGGGAAAATACGCTGGAACCGCAGACTCTCCTCTTCCTCTTCTTCCCTGAAGGATAAATCAGAGTGGATTGTTACAGACAGCCACCATGAGCCTATTATTGACATGGATACCTGGGAAAGGGCGCAACGAAAAACTGAAATAAGAAAGAGTATTCACGAAAGGTATCAGCATCACGGCAACCATCAAAAGCATTGGCTGTCCGGTATTCTTAAATGTTCTGTATGTGGAAGCTCCCTGGGATGGAAAAGCGGGTATGGAAGAACAAATAATACATTCCAGTGCACCGGTTACAGGCACGGTGCTCATAGCGAATCACAGTGCATATCAGAAAATATTGTTGTGGCTGCTGTTATAAAATCACTGGAGCAGGTCCTTAATACAGAAGACGCTGAGTACACCATCATAAACACCAATATAGAGAACAATGTGGAGCTGACCATATATCAGGAAGAGCTGAAGCGGATGAATGAAAGAAGAAAGCGAATAAAAGCCGCATACATGGACGGAATTGATTCTTTGGAGGAATATAAGCAGAACAAGGAATCTCTTGAAAACAGGGTCGATGAGCTGCAGCATAAGATACATTCTATTACAGACATAACTCTTTCAAATGAACAGATAAAGGATAAGTTTCTTCATAATGTGCAGACTGCATTGGACGTGATCAACTCTGATGCGGAATATCCAAGGAAGGCCGAGGCAATACGCAGCATTGTAAAAACAATCACCTTCTACAAGAAAACCAAAACCCTTGTATTCCACTATTTTGTAGCAATTTAATAATTAGTCACATTCTATGTCACGGTGGATACGATAACGGTGCGACCTACAACGGACGCGTGGAAAAGAACGACA
>CAZUCI010000097.1:0-4916 GCA_964619485.1 uncultured Lachnospiraceae bacterium | reverse complement strand
GAAATGCGTCTTAGTTCTATGGCAGACGCATTACGTAATCAGCTAAACGATCCAAAGATGAAAGAAGTTTCCTTCGAAGACCGCTTTGGAATGCTGATTGATATCGAATACAGCAGCCGTAAGAATAACCGGCTTAAAAGACTGATTCATAATGCTGGATTCGACCAGCCTGAAGCAAGTATTATGGATATCGATTACACTTCAGGACGCAAGCTGAACAGGGAACTCATAAAGAGACTTGCTGCTTGTGAATATATATCTGAACACCGTAACTTATTTATTACTGGTGCAACAGGCAGTGGTAAGACTTACATGGCATGTGCTTTTGGCATGGAAGCATGTAAGCAGTATTACAATACAAAGTATGTGCGACTTCCAGATCTGCTGATTGAGCTGGAGATGTCAAGAAATGAAGGTACCTATAAAAAGGTCATGGCTAAGTATGCCAATCCACTTCTGCTGATTATTGATGAATGGCTGCTATTAAAACCAACAGACAATGAACAGAAGGATATATTTGAACTCCTGCATCGGAGACGTAAGAAGTCCTCTACGATTTTCTGCTCCCAGTATCTGCAGGAGGGATGGTATGAACAGCTTGGTGGTGAATCAAGTCCTCTTGCTGATGCCATACTGGATCGCATTGTCTATGATGCATATAAGATTAATATCCAAAGCATTGATCCATCAAAGGATATCTCAATGCGAGAAGTATATGGACTAGATAAAAACATGAGCGAGTAGACTCGCACTAAACAATTGGTGATTTCCTGTTCCGGACACTTGATTTCCATTTTTCCGGAACAGCGATTTCATCGCACAAGAATATTCATTCCTCTCTTGCATATTTGTGGACATTTCCAATATGATGAATTGCTCCACCAACTGCATCCAGAAGCGCTGTACAGCCTCCGACAAAATACTGATTATCATTCATTGGCTCAACCTTCTTTAAATCAACTCTGTCATGAAGGACCTCGATATGCTCATTGAACAGTACTGTAGATATAAATGCATCTCCCTCCTCCTTTTTCTGCCTGGCAAGCATGGAGTTAAATCCACCTATTGTATCTGCCTCTAATCCACTCATAGATCCACTTCTGTCTAAAATAAAAACTACTTCTGTTAATCCTTTACGCATATTGAAAACCTCCTTGATTTTGCCACTAATGTGGTATTGTTTACCTGTTGAACCAATTATACATAAAGGCATAAAAAAACAGATCGCCGATAAAGCGACCCATTAATTCGCAAGCGCCTTTGGGTGCTTACGTTAACTCTATGAAATAATGCATGGTAAGCCATGTTCTTCAAGCTGAATATCCAGCTCAATCATATCGTAAATTTGATTTTCAATAAAATATGAGAAAATAATATCCGTTTTATCACAGGGAGACAATGCATATCCCGCTCTTGCAAGAAGATCCTTAGACTCATCCAGATTCAATTTTGCACCAATGCAGAAGCACAAAGCAGTTATTTTCTGCGGATGATACGAACTATGATTCTTTATCTTGGAAAAGGTCTTCTTGTCAACAATTGCTCTCTTATACACCTCTGCATTTTCCATTCCCTTTGAATGAATCAGGAAAAGTAAATATTGAGAAAATGTATCTGAAATATGCTTCATTCTTTCTTCCAGCTTACTTTCATGCTCCTCCTCGAAGCTCAAGTCTTCAAAAGAATTACTTTCATATAGATTCTGTAACGCTTCCTCTGTCCAGCTTCTCTTTTTCTGGGGAACATTGAAAACAACATCCGCAGCTGTTGAACCGAAATAACGGTCTCCATATTCCTCTTCCCGCTTCTTACAGACATAATTGTGGTCAATATAGGCTTCCAAATCTGGAAACAGATGCTCACCTAATCTTGTGGCTGCCGAATCAAAAACCACCAGGATAACATTCATGTCGTTTGAAAGTAAAAATGCATGAATCTCATCTACTGCAATTCTCATTCCTTCTTCTTTTGGATATCCAAAGCTTCCCGTCGAAATCAATGGAAATGCGATTTCGTGGATTCCCCGTTGTTTTGCCAGATTAAGGCTGTTACGATAGCAGGCACGAAGCTTCACCTCTTCGCTTCTCTTCCCATCTATATACAGTGGACTTACTGTGTGAATTATGTATTTGGCGGCCAATCCAAAACCAGGTGTAATAAATGCTTCACCTTCAGCTACAACTCCTATATTTTTCTTTCTATATGCCAGCAATTCCTCGTAGCCTGCGGCCTCATAAACTGCTGCATCGCATCCGGCTCCCACTTCCACATACCCATTTGCAGTGTTAACAATTGCTTCTGTATTCATCCTTGTGATATCGTTTCGAACGATTCTGAACGCCATACTACACCTGCTTTCTCTATAATTTGAGAGGTTCACCTTATATTCGTAAAAGGCTTTTATCCTTGTTTTTTACTTTTCTCTTTCATCAATTCTTTCTGTAGTAAAGTTCCCCGGCAAATTATCCAGATTCAGTGACTGCATTGTCTTCATCTGCTTTACTGCAAGTTCTCGCAATAATACCAGCCTTTCTGACATTGATGTTCCTTTATCAATTAAAATGGCATTATAGCTTTCCATATTTGCAAGTACCAATAATTGATCTATCCCAGCATAATCACGCATATTACTTTTTTTATCTGTATTCTTATCTCTCCATTGCTTTGCGGTCATTCCAAATAAGGCAACATTTAGCAAATCTGCTTCATTAGCATATTTATAAGAAATCTGCTCTTTCGTTAACTTCGTTGGAATAAGATTATCCTTAATTGCTTCTGTATGTATCCTGTAATTAAGTTTGGATATTTCACGATTGAGATTCCAATTTAAGGATAACCTTGCATTTTCTCCATCCTTCAAACGTTGATAATCTTCAATAATGTATAATTTAAATTCTGGAGATATCCATGATGCAAATTCAAAAGCAATATCCTTATGGGCATATGTCGCTGCATATCTACCACCTTTAGTCACTATGCCAGTAGCATTTGTGGTTTCAATCCATCTTTTAGGTGTAAGTACAAAACTATTTGAACCTGCTTCATTCTTAATTGCCTCGAATTCGATGCAATTAAAATTCGAATTATGCAGCAATTCCCATAAACCAATAAAAGCTACTGTATTTTTGTTTCTCATCCAGTTTTGAATAACATAACCAGGATATTCACCTTCTCGCTTTTTAGCAATATCTGTTAATGAAATGTAGTCATTCTTAAAATCTTCTGAATATACACTGATATCTATTCCATTTGCATGTATCGTCCCTTTAATCCGCCTTTTTGCCACCAGTATCCTCCTTTTTCATCTGCTCCATCCTGACATAATATTCTAACAACCGAAAAAAATAGGCAGGAACTCTTCTGTTACCATGCTCCCAGTCAGACTCTGTCATATATGGTATTTCAAAATATTCACAGAACTTTCTTCTATTCATTCCTGTACTTTTTCGTAATGCTATTAATTTATCTTTTAATTCGTTATTCTCTTCCATCATTACTCTCTTTCATATTCACGCATTGCATATACTTATTATACTTTCATTTTGCTGTCAGGTCAATCTATATCGCCAACTTATATGCAGAAAAAGCCCTTTCAAGAATATCATTACCAAATAACGATACCCTCTGAAAAGGCTTATATTTTGCAGGTTTTCACACCCTTATTTATCTTTCCTTGACAAAAGGACTACCTTTTCCACGTACGACTTGACTTTTCCATCGCATACACAGTATCGTACACTATATCTTGTAACGATTACCCTGTTTTTATCTCCAATTCACTAGATATGGTTTTTGTTTCCTGAACCGATTTGGTATTTCACCTGTATATGTCCGTTTCATTATATCAGATATAAGGATCAGATAAAACAGCCCCTTGCTTCTTTTCATTTTCTTCCGCGATCATTTTATACGTAAGCTCATCAATTTCAGGGAAGCTCATACCTTCTTTAAACCCTCTACCAGCCTGTATCCAACGGCAGTTCATCAATCTATCAAATGTTGCTTCACAGGTTCTCCTTGGACAATGCGCTAATGTTGTATCAAAAAAGCTAGTGTGATATGTATAATGGTGAGAAAAAATAAAATCATCCCAGGATTCTCTAACAATTTCCTCATCACGAATATCTATTAATTCTATTTCTTCCAATTTACGATCATCGACACTTCCCCATGCATTCTTTAACATTGCCACTGCTTCAGCATCACTCTTGGGTGCACTATAGCCAAAAATTGTAATCATATAAGCGTGTTCTAAAGCATTTTCAAGACTCTTCCAAGATTTCGAGATTGCAATATCACCTTTATAATTCTTCTTTTTTATTGGATATAGTAATTTCATAGGTTTCAAAGTTTCACCACATTTGCATACTTTGCCTACCTTTCCAATGACATTATCCTTTTCGCAATATCCAACAGCAACATTTCCATGTAAAAATGCAACATTCGGAACATTGGTAGTATACCTTAAAGCTCTTCCTATAGCTTGCACAAGAAATGGATCCCAATTAAATGTTGCAATCAAATCTTTTGATGTAAGACTCATAACCAGGAAATCGTATATAGTTGGTTCATCTGGCAATTCGTATTCACTCATATACTTCCATATTATTTTTTCTAATTCCAATTTAACTGCATTGCATTCCGTTTCTGTATCACTTCTCTCATCCAATTCCATATAGATATCTTCTAAATTATCCGACTGCGTTTTTATATCTACTCTTGAAATAATATCCTGCAACCCCAATTTCTCAATAAATCCGCTCATCGCAGATATCATTTTTCCATTTTTATCACCTTTAGGAATTGCAGCACAACTTGCACCAGCTCCAAGTATCACAACGTGGGGTCTACTTTTCATATATGTCTCATAATCATTCATAATAATTTCCCTCGCTCTATATCATCGTCTATCAGGT
>CAZUCI010000096.1:0-5321 GCA_964619485.1 uncultured Lachnospiraceae bacterium | reverse complement strand
GTTTTTCTCTTGGTAAATCAACACCTGAAATACGAGCCATTTTGAAAATTCCTCCGTTTGTTTGAAATAGTTACTAATTGACTGGGGGACACACATGAATCCCCAACCGGGTATCTACCCGATCTTTCCGATACTAAAGATTAGTCTTCTCGGTATCAATAAGTAATCTCCCGTAGGCTCACTACGTTCAATTATCTTAATGGTGCATTCTAATGACGGTAGAATACACACAGCCGCTTTTCGATCCGACAAAGCTCCACGAATGGTCTGTTAATTGTGGATTATCCCTGTACCTGTTTGTGTTTTGGGTTCTCGCAGATTACTCTGACTTTCCCTTTTCTCTTGATTACTTTGCATTTTTCGCAAATTGGTTTTACTGATGATCTAACTTTCACGTTAAACCCTCCTTTCACAAAAAGACCGTTTTACATTATAGCATGGGGATTACTTATTTGCAACCCCTTTTGTTATTTAACATGTTCACTCTTTAAAAAGAATAAATCATGCTTATTTATCTCTCCAAATGATTCTTCCTTTTGAAAGATCATAGGGTGATAATTCCAAGGTTACTTTGTCACCCGGCAGGATACGGATGAAATTCTGTCTTAGCTTTCCACTGATGTGTGCTAAGACCTTATGTCCATTTTCCAGTTCAACCTGGAACATGGTATTTGGTAATTTTTCTATTACAGTTCCTTCAATTTCAATTACATCTGCTTTTGACATTTTTCTTTACCTCTCTGCTAATTCGTCGCTCAGATAGACTTTAATGGTTCTTTTGATTTCCACGTCTGTGACCTTTTCTTTTCTTAAAAGCTTTTCCTTCACAGCACCGGTATCAAAGCTCTTATTGACTGCCACATGCTTTTTGGATTTTTTCTTTGGAGCATCCATTAATTTTATGTGGCCATCACACAAATATACATATTCTGCTTCTTCTTTTACAATGACATAGGTTTTTCCTTTGTCATGCCCTGCCATTGCCACTGCTAACATTCCGATCATGGTCTTCTTCCTTCTATATTAATGTAAGGATTTCAGGCTCACCTTCCGGTGTGATCAAAATCGTGTTCTCATAATGAGCAGAAATACTATGATCAGCTGAAATTACTGTCCAGTCGTCATCGAGCCATTCCACCTCTCCGGTTCCAAGATTAATCATTGGTTCCACAGCAAGTGTCATTCCGGCGCAAAGCCTCAGGCCCTTTCTTTTTTGTGCAAAGTTTGGAATCTGCGGATCTTCATGTAAATGTGTTCCAATTCCATGGCCCACCAGATCTGTTACAATTCCATAGCCAAACTGGCTGATATAGGCATCAATTCTATTGGAAATATCATAAAGATGATTTCCATCCTTCGCCATTTTAATTCCTTCAAAGAAGCTCTGTTTTGTTCTCTCAATTAAAAGTGTTGCCTCTTCGCTGATTTTTCCTACGCCAAAGGTTCTGGCCATATCAGAATGGTATCCTTTATGAATCAGACCGGCATCAAGGCTTACTATATCGCCCTCTTTTAAAATGTGGTCACCCTTTGGAATACCATGTACGACTTCTTCATTAACAGAAACGCAAATAGATGCCGGATATCCCTGGTAATGTAAAAAATTAGGGACACAACCATGTGCACGAATCAGTTTTTCCCCAAGAGTATCTACCTGCAGGGTAGACATTCCTGGTTCAATTGCCTGTTCCAGGTTGTAAAATACGTCACCCAAAAGCTTACAGGATTCACGCATCAGTTCAATTTCTCTTGCAGATTTAATAGAAACAGCCATTTTTACTCTCCTAAAATGTTAACGATTGCAGCAAAAACATCTTTCATGTCCACTGTACCGTCTACACTTCTTAATACGCCCTTTGCTTCATAGAAGTCGATCAAAGGCTGGGTCTGTTCATGATAAACGTTTAAGCGGTTCTTAACTGTTTCCGGTTTATCATCATCTCTTAAAACAAGTTCTTTTCCACATCTGTCACAGATTCCTTCTTTTTTTGGTGGAACATGTACAATGTGATAAGTAGCTCCACATGCTAAACATGCACGTCTGCCACCCATTCTGTTGATAATGTTTTCATCAGGAACATCTACATTGATTGCATAATCAATTTTATCTCCCAATTTTGTTAAAGCATCCTCCAACACCTCTGCCTGAGGAATTGTTCTTGGAAATCCGTCTAAGACGTATCCGTTTTTACAATCTTCATTGGCAACACGATCCAATAAAATTTTCACGGTAAGTTCGTCTGGAACCAAAAGTCCCTGGTCCATGTACTTCTTGGCTTCTTTTCCAAGCTCTGTACCATTTTTGATATTTGCTCTGAAAATATCACCTGTAGAAATGTGTGGAACACTGTATTTATCAGCGATCATCTTAGCCTGTGTGCCTTTTCCAGCTCCAGGAGCGCCTAGCATAATAATCTTCATTTTTACCTCCGAGCGTATATGCAATTCATGGGACAAAACGAAAAATCGCCTGTCCCAGAATTAGAATTTAATATGATATGTTCTTTTCACAATGTGTCCAAAACAATCTTAATCATTTAAAAAACCTTTATAATTTCTTACTAACAGTAAGGACTCAATCTGTTTTACTGTCTCTAATACAACGCTGACAATAATGATCAAACTGGTTCCACCAAAGGAAACATTTGCTCCAAAAAGACCGTTAAAGATATATGGAATAACTGCAACAATAATCAGTCCGCATGCTCCGATGAAAATAATATAAGTAAGAATTTTATTTAAGTATTCCGTGGTTGGTTTACCAGGTCTGATACCTGGAACAAAACCGCCCTGGGTTTTGATGTTATTTGATACTTCCAAAGGATTAAAAGTAATAGATGTATAGAAGTAAGCAAAAAATACAACTAACACAATATAAACCAAAAGTCCGATGGAGTACTGTGGTGTGCTTGGCTTACACCAGTTGTTGGAGTTTAATCCTTTAAGAATTTCAGCCCATACGCCTGTGCCGTTATACTGTAACAGCTGGCAGATAACAATTGGGAACTCCATAATTGATGATGCAAAGATAATTGGAATAACGCCTGCGGTGTTGATTTTCAATGGAATATTGGAGCTCTGTCCACCTACAGTTCTTCTTCCCTGAATCTTTTTAGCATACTGAACTGGGATTTTGCGAATACCATCATTTAAAATAACAACAATAACTACCATTCCAATGATTACCGCTACAATGACGATGGCTGCTACAACGCCAAGGGCAATTGTAGATGCACCCTTTACAAACTGATCATACAGATTTGCAATGTCCTGAGGTAATCTGGAAATAATATTGATTACAAGCACGATAGAAATACCATTTCCAACGCCCTTGTCTGTAATTCTTTCACCGATCCACATTAAGAATGCACTACCAGCAGTAAGAGCTGTGATAATTACCACATAATCAAGTGCAACGGAATCGTCTGCCAAAAGACCCTGATTTCCAAAGCCAATGGCAACTGCTGCTGATTCAATCAGAGCAAGCCCAACCGTCACATAACGGGTAATTGCTGCAATTTTCTTTCTTCCGTCTTCACCATCTCTCTGCATTTCCTCTAATTTAGGAATCGCAATCGTTAGAAGCTGCATAATAATGGAAGATGTAATGTACGGTGTAATATTCAGTGCCAACACAGACATGTTCAGGAAAGAACCACCTGTGAAAGCATCAAAGAAGCTGAATGCATCCCCGGTCTGTTTTGCAAACCACTGGGAGAAGAACTCCCTGTTTACACCTGGTACTGGAAGCTGACTTCCAAAACGGATGACAACTAACATGGCAAATGTAAACAGAAGTCTGTTTCTTACTTCTTTGACTTTAAAGGCATTCTTCAAGGTTGTTAACATCAAATCACCTCTGCTGTTCCACCAACTGCTTCAATTTTTTCTTTAGCGGATGCACTGAAAGCATCTACCTTAACTGTAAGCTTCTTGGTAAGTTCTCCATTTCCGAGGATCTTAACTCCATCTCTTTGATTTTTGATAACGCCAGCATTTACTAACGCTTCAACATCTACAGTAGCACCATTGTCAAATTTTTCCAATGCATTAACATTAATGCTAACGATTACTTTTGTATTTCTATTTGTGAATCCTCTTTTAGGAATTCTTCTGTATAAAGGCATCTGGCCACCTTCAAAACCTACTCTGGGAGCTCCTGAACGAGCTTTCTGTCCTTTATGTCCCTTACCAGCGGTCTTGCCATTACCTGAACCGTGTCCACGGCCTCTTCTAAAATTATCGCTGTGTTTAGAACCTTCAGCAGGTCTTAAATTTGATAATTCCATGATCGCACCTCCTTGATTCATAATTAAGCTTCTTCAACTTTTACTAAATGTTTCACCTGGTTGATCATGCCTCTGGTTGCATCATTATCAGGTAATTCTACAGTTTTGTTTAATTTCTTTAAACCTAATGCAGCTACTGTTGCTCTATGTTTTGGAATAGCGCCAATAGTAGATTTTACTAATGTTACTTTAAGTTTCTTATCTGCCATTTTCTATTTCCTCCTTAAGCCATGATATCGCTAACAGCTTTACCGCGGTTTTTAGCTACTTCTTCAGGAGTCTTTAACTGGCTTAATCCTTCAATTGTTGCAAGAACTACGTTCTGCTTATTGTTGGAACCTAAAGATTTTGTACGAATGTTTTTGATGCCTGCAAGTTCACAAACATTACGAGCAGGACCACCAGCGATAACACCAGTACCGTCTGGAGCCTTCTTTAAAAGCACGCTTGCGCTTCCAAATTTTCCATAGATATCATGTGTGATACTGTTATTTTCATCTAATGCAACGCTGATTAATCTCTTTGTAGCATCTTCTTTTCCTTTACGGATTGCTTCAGGAATTTCAGTAGCTTTTCCAAGACCAGCGCCAACATGACCATTGCCATCGCCTACTACTACTAAAGCAGTAAAACGCATGTTACGGCCACCTTTAACAACCTTTGTTACACGTTTAATGGAAACAACTTTTTCAGTGAGTTCCATATTACTTGTATCGATGATTGAACGTTTCATGTGTCTTTTCTCCCTTCCTAAAATTCCAAGCCAGCTTCTCTGGCTGCTTCTGCTAATGCTGCAATTTTACCCTGGTATATAAAGCCACCTCTATCAAAGACAACTGTTGTAATACCTTTTTCCAATGCTTTTTTAGCAATTACTGTTCCTAAATATGCTGCTGCTTCAACGTCATTGGTTTTCTTCAGCTCAGCCTTTACGTCTTTTTCAAGAGTAGAAGCTGCAACTAATGTATTGCCAACTGTATCGTCAATAATTTGAGCATACATATGATTATTACTTCTGAACACAGCCAAACG
>CAZUCI010000095.1:0-5647 GCA_964619485.1 uncultured Lachnospiraceae bacterium | reverse complement strand
CTCCTCTTTCCTGATTGATTGCTATCTGTTTCCTGCAATGAAATAAAGGTGCTTTTATTTTTCAGCCCTAATTTTTCGCATTGTTTCTTGTTTTCTTCCATCTTTTGAAGCATCTGAATATTTTTTGTTCTTCTGGCAGGATTCATATGCTTCACCTCCGTATCTTGCAACCTCTTTATGAATTCAGTATAATTAACTGAAGAGAAATAAAACACTTTCAGGTTAGTGAAATAGCTGCTTATATTTCACTAGATTAGAGAATAAAGGGGATTTTTATGGGACGAGTTTCAACCAGGGAAGATAAAACTGTTTACCAGTTATGCAGAGAGGACTGTGAGCTTACCAGAGAAAAAGCCAGTGAGCTAATGGATGGTATCTCTGCTGCAAGAATCGAAAAAATTGAATACGGTCAGGAACCGACGCCTTATGATGTCGTCCAAATGGCAGACTGTTACAAAAGACCTGATTTATGCAATTACTATTGTTCTCATAAATGTGAAATTGGGAATCGCTATGTACCAGAAATCGAAGTTACCGAACTTCCGACGATTATACTTGAAACCATCGCAAGCCTAAATGAAATTGACCCTTTAACCAATCGTTTAATTCAAATATCCCGCGACGGCAAAATATCAGATGATGAGATTCATGACTTTGCCATGATAAGCAACCGACTGGATGAGGTATCACTGGCAATTGACGCTTTAAATCTCTGGGTAGATAAAACCGCAAGTGAAAACAACCTTAACATCGAGCTTTTGAAAAAAGAGAAGGAGAAACTGAAAAACAGCATTTCTTAACTCTTTTTCTGCACTTGTGGGTGCGGCTTGCATTTTTACTATTGTTGTGATAAACTACCAAGTTTGCAAAGCCCACAAAAACAAGGTCATAAGGGCTTACTAATCGAGTGTTCGAGACCTTCCACTCGTAAAACAAAACTAAAGGAGAAAAAAATGAAAAACAAAACTCTTTATCTTACCCAGGCAGCTCTTATCGCTGCTGTCTATGTTGTGCTCACTTATCTGGCCAACGCCCTGGGACTGGCAAATTATGCCGTTCAAGTCCGTTTTTCCGAAGCACTTACCATTTTACCATTCTTTACCCCAGCCGCTATTCCCGGTCTTTTTGTGGGCTGTCTGCTGAGTAATATTCTGACCGGCTGTGCATTATGGGATATTATCTTTGGTTCACTGGCTACTTTAATCGGTGCATTCGGAACCTACTTCCTTCGTAAGAACAAATGGCTGACTCCACTGCCTCCAATCATTGCCAATACATTGATTGTTCCATTTGTACTCTATTATGTATATGCGATTCCGGGAAGTATTCCATTCTTTATGCTGACCGTTGGTGCCGGCGAGGTTATTTCCTGCGGAATTCTGGGCTTACTTTTACTTGGCGTATTAAGCAAATACAAAACCACAATTTTCAAAAACACTTTGGCATAATATTTTAATAAGGTCTAACTTCATAATTAAGAAGAGAAAACAGTCTGTTTTATGACTTTTGTCCATGCACCATCTGTTGAATTCAACAGATGATGCAGGAACATAGGAATAAAACAGACTGTTTTCTCTTAATCTATGCTTGCTCTTTTCCTTATCTAAACATCTTATGGAATATAAGCAATAAACTGATTTCCATTATTATTGAACCACTCCGTGGAATCATTCATTCCCTTTTTGTAGATTGTTCCTGTTGCCGGGTCCATAATAACTGTATTCAGCTCGTTAAATCCAATAATCAGAACCGCAGACCGGTCCTTCATGATGGCGAGCACCGGAATATCTCTGTTTACATAGTACAATATGGAGTCCATACTGCAGCCGCTCAAATCCAGAATCTGTGCCTCCGGCATTTGATCCTCCAGTATGGAAAGGGCTGTTCCACCCTGTTCAAGGAGATACTGACAGTTCCTTGTAACGCCTTCCACCGACAGCATAGTGTTCAGGCATACCGCCAGGGAGGAATTTTCCTCGTCCATTGCCTGTGGTGAAATCTTCATAATCTGATTGGCAGTTACACGGTTTCCTCTAACCCAGACATATTCTCCCTGCTCATTAATCACAGTTCCCGATATGGCTTCTGCCTCCCTGACAGCGTCCGATGCCAGCGCAGTCACATCTACAATTCCAGCTGCTCCCCATACATAAAAGCGCTCATTCTCACTCTTTGGGAAATCCAGTATTACTTCGTGACCACCCTCATACATAACCTCTTTCGGTGTCAGGAATTTTAAAGACCTTGTGGCAATTTCACTCTTTGCCGCAATCTGTACAATTTTCTGGAGATTTTCCGTGGCAACAACCTCCACTGCATTTTCTCCATTCAGTTCCAGCTCCGTGCTCATAATCTGATCATTTTCAACAGGAAGATAGCTGTCTCCCTCCTGGGACCGCGCCACACGTTCCATGGTAATCTGATTTCCCTCTATGGTTACACCTAAAATATAGATACCCGGCTTTTCATAGGTTTTTCGAATATTGTTGTCTGACTGGCTTCTGATGTTTACCACATACATAGGCGTCAATATCCCGCCGGCGTTATCGGTTGTCACATCCGACGTGTGTGCCAATCCATATACAAGGTCCTCCTCCATAAATCCCAGCGGCTTGATATAGTTCCCACCTCCAGCGGAAATATTGGAGATTGTCTTGCTGTTCAGACTCATCAGCTCCAAAGACGTATTTCTGTTTGCATCCTCATCCTTTGGCCATACAACCATTCGATTGGATTTTGAAACCTTCAGCGTGCCCTGGGAAAGATTTTCCGCAATAATCTCATAGGATTTCTCCTGAAGCTTGATACAGAAAATACTGGAATCCAGATACAAAAACAGTTCGTTATTGCTGTTCAAGTAGGTCAGCTGGCTGATGTCACTGGAGAGAAGCGCAAAGGATTTATCATAGGGCACATATACCTCTTCCTCAATGGTACTGAGTACACTGTTATAAAAATACACAGCAATGCCCATATTTCCCTCATGGGTTCCCCTGTTCATATATCCATATACCATAAACTCCACATTACCTGTTTCATCTACATTCAGAATTTTAATATCTGACTGGTCATAATAGGTTCGTTCATCCTCATTATCCTTTCCATAAAAGCCGAACAGCATGGAAAAGCGATTACTGCTGGAATTGTAGCAAAACAGACGATCCTCGGATACAAAGGCAAAAATACCTCCATCCTCGCTTTCTTTCATTTCCACATTTGCATTTCGAATTCCAAGACTAAGCTTATTATTGGCAAATGCTCCCAGCTCCATCTCAAAAATCTGGTCCATGTTTCTCTCATAGTCCAAAAGGTAAATTCTCTGTGTTCCATATCGAAGGCGGTAATATTCCTCCACCCTGCAGAGCATTTCACCATCCTCCGTGGTTATTTTCACCAGATAATTCAAACGAATGCGTGCTGTCTGAGCAAAAAACTCGGTAATGCTTACCTTTGGCTCTGTTTGTCTCTCTACGGAAAGGTTTCCCCAGGTAAGCTGGTTAAAATTGCTGTGAATATTGACATTACTATAGCTGGTATTATCTCCAGTCTCATCTGTTTCCAGATAGGTCGTAAGGCTTTTTGCAGCATTTTTATCAAAGGTTTTATTATGAAAATCCAACGCAAATGCAATTTCCTCTTCGGCGTGGTTTTCACTTCTCTCGATAATACGGGTATAATAATAGATGGTTTTTCCTGCTGTTGTCTCAATTTTAACCATAAACTCGTATTCCACATCAGGGTCAATCAAATCCTTCACTGCTACCACAGCCGTAATCCCTGTCTCAGAATCTTTATAATCATAAATATTTCCATTCTGAATCAACCGTTCTCCATCGGTGGAACGAACCTCATAGGAGATTCCTTTTATCTGACTGCTGTATTTTTCAATATACAGGGAGATTTTACGATCCTCCATAAGCGGTGTAACGGTATCGTGCATGGTAGAGACATCCATTTGTCCACTGTATCCGTGGAGTGCGTTGATATGCTCCCCCTGATAATCAATATAGACCACTGGAAAGGATGCTTCACTCATCTCCATGGTCGTATCAGTATTTCCTCTATTCATAATCATACTGATTGTAATAATTGCAATAAAAAATGTTGCAACGCATACAATAGCCTTAATAATTCCCTTTTTCATACATTCCTCTGTTTTTCCATAAAAATATAGTCATAGCGGTGATGACTATGTGTATATTCTAATTCCTTTCTCATAAAACCACAACTAAAATTTCTCGAAACTATCCCTTTGTCTTCCCTGTGCGGGTAAACCTTTTTATTTTTAAGCATATGATATAAGAAAACGGAGTTATCAGAATGGACCAGAGAAAAATTCTTCCATTTTATATGGCTTATCCGCTTCCTCTTTACTACGAAGACGAGCATGAGGTCATCAAGGATATGGAATATCTCCAGGAGCAGCATCCCATTGGAATCCGTGCATTAAAAAGAGAAATTGCACAAAGCATCAGTCTTTTAGATTATAGCGGAAGTATCATTTATGATGAGTATCCCGACCAGTTTGCATTGCAGAGACAGGGGCGTGATTTATCCGAGAAAATAAAGAGAAAATATGAGACAATGCCGGAAAGTCCAATCTACGGTATTCTAAATTGGGATGGCTTTGAAACAATTGTCATGCTCCTGTTATACGAAGAGATATTAATGAGACGACACAGAAAAAACAGAGGCTATTTAAAATTTTAGGCATAGGAAAAGGCACCGCAGCTGCGGTGCCTCAAAACCAATATCATTCTGTTTTATTAGTCTAAATCAATATCGACCTGCTTTACTTTAATACTTCGATTCGTGCAATCGCCCTTTGAAGTGCAGTTTCAGCCCGAACTACATCCGTCTCCGGAGTTTTGCTCTGAAGTCTTTCCTGCGCACGCTCCTTTGCCTGCTCGGCACGATCTGCGTCAATTTCTGTTGGCCATTCCACGATTTCAGCCATAATGGTAATCTGATCTGGGAGAATTTCTGCAAATCCGGCATGGAGAGCCGCATATTTCTTTTCTGCTTCCTCGGTAATTGTCAGAATTCCAGGACTTACAATGACTGTCAGTGGGATATGGTTCTTGTAGACACCAATTTCTCCCTCTGTGGTATTAAATTCCACCATCTCCACATCCCCTTCATAGAAGATACGGTCTGGTGTAATGATTTTTAATTGAAAGGATCTCTCACTTGCCACTGGATCACCCCTTACTGCTTTCTTGCAACAACTTCATCAATGGTTCCTGCATTTAAGAAGTAACTCTCTGGAATGTCATCATGTTTTCCTTCCAGAATCTCTTTAAATCCACGGATGGTCTCGCTGATTGGTACATATTTTCCTTCCAGACCGGTAAACTGTGTAGCAACGAAGAATGGCTGAGATAGGAATCTCTGTACCTTTCTTGCTCTGTTAACAACAAGCTTATCATCCTCTGAAAGCTCATCCATACCAAGGATAGCAATAATATCCTGTAATTCTTTGTATTTCTGTAAGATTTCCTGTACATCACGGGCAACCTTGTAATGCTCTTCACCAACAATTCTCGGATCAAGAATTCTGGATGTGGATTCCAACGGGTCAACAGCCGGATAAATTCCCAATTCTACGATAGAACGGGATAAAACGGTGGTTGCATCCAGATGGGCA
>CAZUCI010000094.1:0-5673 GCA_964619485.1 uncultured Lachnospiraceae bacterium | reverse complement strand
AAATGCCTCAAGTGTGATTCTAAGTTCAACAGCAGCACTTCTGTTGATGGAAATAAACTGGTTATGCTCCAGTTTAATAACATTTCCATTTACATCGGCTATGATACCTGAAACACGGCTGAGCTCACCCGGTTTATCAGGCAGAAGAACAGACACCGTAAAGATTCTGTCTCTGAAAATCAGTCCCTGCTGAACAACAGAAGACATGGTAATAACATCCATGTTGCCGCCACTTAAAATAGAAACAATCTTCTTGTTTTTTACATCTAAATGCTTTAATGCCGCAACTGTTAACAAGCCTGAATTTTCTACAATCATCTTGTGATTTTCAACCATATCAAGGAATGCCACTACAAGCTCTTCATCTTCTACTGTAATGATATCATCCAGATTTTTCTGCAGATAAGGGAAGATTTTTGTTCCGGGTGTTTTTACTGCTGTACCATCTGCAATGGTATTGACAGTCGGAAGTGTAGTCACCTTTCCAGCCTTTAAAGATGCCTGCATACAATTTGCGCCTGCAGGCTCTACGCCGATTACCTTGATTTTTGGGTTCAGTAATTTTGCAAGGGTCGAGACACCTGTAGCAAGGCCGCCGCCGCCGATCGGAACTAAGATATAATCCACAAGCGGAAGCTCCTTTACGATTTCCATAGCGATGCTTCCCTGTCCAGTAGCAACCGTTTCATCATCAAAGGGATGAATAAAGGTATAGCCGTGCTCCTTTGCAAGCTCAAGCGCCTTCTCGCAGGCCTCATCATATACATTTCCATGAAGAACAACCTCTGCACCATAACCCTTTGTACGGTTAACCTTGATTAGAGGTGTGGTTGTTGGCATAACAATCACAGCCTTTGCTCCATATCGTTTTGCTGCATAAGCAACACCCTGTGCATGATTTCCTGCAGATGCAGTAATAATTCCTTTTTGTCTTTCCTCTTCTGTGAGCGTACTCATCTTATAGTAGGCGCCACGTACCTTATAGGCTCCGGTAAACTGCATATTCTCCGGTTTCAGATATACCTTATTTCCTGTCTGGTTGCTGAAATACTCACTGTAAACCAGCTCTGTCGGCAGTGTTGCCTCCTTGACTTTCTCTGACGCCTCTTCAAAACGTTCCAGTGTTAACATCTCACTACTCATTTTCTTCATCCCTTTCTGATGGCTTTACATCGAACAGTGCATTTACAAACTGATCTGCATCAAATTTCTGCAAATCGTCAATACTCTCCCCTACACCGATATATTTAACCGGAATCTGCAGTTCAGACTGAATTGCCACGGCAATTCCTCCTTTTGCTGTTCCGTCCAGCTTTGTCAAAATGATACCAGTCAAATCTGCAGCCTGTGCAAATTCCTTTGCCTGATTTAAAGCGTTCTGACCGGTCGTTCCATCCAATACAACCAGGTTCTCCCTGTGAGCATCCGGAAACTCCCGATCAATAATACGGTTAATTTTCTTCAGTTCCTCCATCAGGTTCTTTTTATTATGAAGCCTTCCGGCTGTATCGCACAGTAAAACATCTACGTGACGTGCCTTTGCCGCACTGACTGCATCAAAGATAACGCTGGCAGGGTCTGCGCCTTCTGCACCGGTAATAATGTCTACGCCTGCCCTGTGGGACCACTCCTCAAGCTGTTCCACCGCCGCTGCACGAAAGGTATCCGCCGCGGCTAAAAGCACCTTTCTGCCCTGGTCTTTCAGTTTTCCTGCAAGCTTTCCCACGGAGGTTGTCTTGCCGACACCGTTGACACCAATCACCAGTACTACAGACTGCTGATGCTCATACTCATATGCTGTCTCCTGAACCTTCATCTGCTCCTTGATACTGTCAATCAGCAGCTGTTTACAGTCAGACGGCTCTTTTATATTTTTTTCCTTCACCTGCTCTTTTAAGCGTTCAATAATATTGGTGGTTGCATTCACACCAATATCACCCATAATCAGAATCTCTTCCAGTTCCTCGTAGAAATCCTCATCAATATTGGAAAATCCGCTGAAAACATGATCAATACCCCGGACAATATTATTTCTTGTCTTGGTCAATCCGTCCTTTAAACGGCTGAAAAACCCCTTTTTTTCTTCCATAGATTCTTTCCTCTCTGCTCTGATTTGAATATAATGTGCTGCTGTTGGAAACGTGCAGGACATTGTCCTGTTCTATTGTAAAACTATTTGATGTCTTTATCAATCAAATCAACACTGACAAGAGTAGAAACACCCTTTTCCTGCATGGTGATACCATATAGACGGTCAGCCTGTTCCATGGTACCACGTCTATGGGTGATCACAATAAACTGTGTATGCTTTGTAAGCTTATGTAAATAGCCTGCGAATCGCCCTACATTGGATTCGTCAAGAGCTGCCTCAATCTCATCCAGCAGACAGAATGGAGATGGCTTCAGATTCTGAATTGCGAACAAAAGTGCAATTGCTGTCAAAGCTTTCTCTCCACCAGACAGCTGCATCATATTCTGAAGCTTCTTTCCAGGCGGCTGCGCGATAATACGAATACCTGCCTCAAGAATGTCCTCATCCTCCATCAGCTCCAGCGTTCCCTTACCGCCACCGAACATTTCCTTAAACACCTTGTCAAACTCATGCTTAATCTCATCAAACTTATCATTAAACTGCCTGCGCATTGCAGCATCCAGCTCTTCAATAATGGAAAGAAGCTGTTTTTCAGCAGTAATCAGATCATCATGCTGTGCCTTTAGGAACGTATACCGTTCCATGACGCCCTTATAATCTTCAATGGCATTTACATTGACATCACCCAGCCGTTTAATTGCATCCTTCAATGCTGCTGCATCTCTCTTGATCACAGTCAGATCCGTCAGCTCTTCATTCCGTAATGCCGCCGCATCAGTCAGAGTGATTTCATACTCATTCCACATGTAATTGATCTGATTCTCAACAGCCTCCTGCATACGGTCCCTCTGAGCATTCAGGCGATAAACCTCTTTATCCAGTGCACTCATGCGGTCAGCCATGTTTTCACGATCCTGGAAGAAATTCTTCTGTTTGGCAGAAAGCTCTTCCTTTCGCTTCACATCCTCTGTCAGCTTGTCCTGATTCTCGTCCTGGCTGTCATAGGAAGCAGCAATGGTTTTTTGAATTTCTTCAATATCTGTTTTTTTCTTTTCCACATCTGAAAGAGTCTGGGTTAAGCCTTCGTTTACTTCGTTCAATTCCTCCACAAAACGGTTGCGTTCCTCTTCGATGCGGTCTAGATTCTGCTGTTCAAAGGACTGCTTCTGGATAACCTTTTCCAGCTCCAGCTCCTTCTCCGCATTCAGAGAAGCCTGCTCACTCTCTGCTGCTCTAGCCTTTTCCAAATCACTCTGGAATTCTGCAATCTGCTCCTGAACTGTTTTTTCCATATTTTCAGAGGTTTCCAGTTCCTGCTGTGCAAGTGCTTTTCCCTCTGTAAGCTCCTGCATCTGCTGCTCTATTTCTGTCTGTTCCTCTTTGAGCTGTGCAAAGCCCTTTCCGTTTTCATTCTTCTTTTCTTCCGCCTGAATCACATTTAATCTGGCTGTATTCTGGGCAATAAATTCATCCTGGAGTGTGGCCTTCACATTTTCAAGTGTCTTTCGAATTTCCATTCGCTCTGCCTTGGTCTTTTCAATATCATCCAGAATCTCATCGATCTGTTTCAGATATTTCTTAACTCTGGCATCCAGCTCATCCATCTCGCGTCTGCGTCCCAAAAGATTGCTGGAATTTCGGAATGCGCCGCCGCCGATGGCTCCACCCGGGACCAAAAGCTCCCCTTCAATGGTCACCATGCGGATTCCATAGTCATATTTTCTGGCAATTTTTACTGCATTGTCCACATTGTCAACCACAACAATACGCCCCAGCATCGCCTTCGCCACATTGGCATATTCCTGCTGTGTACTAACCAGTTCATTTGCCATGCCAATGACGCCCTTTTCCTTTAGGACTTCGGGAGTCTTAAATTCCTGTGGTCTGGTAATACTGGTCAATGGCAAAAAGGTGGCTCGGCCAAATTTATTCTGTTTCAAATGCCTGATCATCTTTTTGGCAGTCTCTTCATCATCTGTTACAATGTTCTGAATATTTCCACCAAGTGCTGTCCCGATGGCTGTCTCGTATTTCTGTTCAACCTTAATGATATCAGCAACAACACCAATAATTCCCGGATTGCTTTCCTTCTGCTCCATGACCTTGCGAATACTGTTTCCATATCCGTCATAGCGCTCTGTCAGGTTGCTGATTGCTTCCAGCTTTGACTTTTCCTGATGATACAGTACCTGCGTATCGCGAAGCTTCTGGTCCTTTGAAGAAAGCTCATCTGTAATCGCATGATTCCGCTCCTCCAATGAGCTCTGTTCCTCATTCAGCTTACGAATCCTTCCATTGATTTCTTCAAATTCCTGCTGAAGCTGAGTAATGGTTTCTTCCTGTTTGACTTCGTCGGATTTTGCCCTGAGCAGTCTGGAATTAAGCTCTGCTTTACGAATCTGAATCTGTTCTACCTTTGTGTCAAAGGAGCTGATTCTGGATTTGATACTTCCTCTTTCATTTAAGGCCATAATAATGGAATTTTTACCGGCTTCAATCTGATTATTTAACTCCTCCACCTGGCTCTGAAGCTCTTTTAAGTAAGTAAGAGCCTGATCCTTCTCAGCCTGCATTCCTGCAATTGCATCATCAAATGCTTTTTTCCCTTTGGAAATTTCTTCCTTCTGGGCATCCTTCTGGGCAATATGCTCCATGATGGAGGCCTGTCTGTTCTTCAGATGCTCCTCATTGCTGGAGGCGGAGTAAATCTGTTCCTTCAATACATTAATCTGACCTTCCAGCTTTCCTCTTAGAACATTGGTCTCAGACAAGCTGTTTCGTTCTTCTTCAATTCTCGTTTCCAGCTCTTCCAGCTCTGTCTGAATTTTGTCATATTCCAGCTTTATATTTTCATATTTTGCACCTGTCTGCTGTAAATCCTCTGATGCAATTCTGTATTTATCCTCAACACCCTCCAGCTGTCCTCTTAAACGGTTGTTTTCCAACAGGAACATATTCACATCAAGAGTTTTTAATTCCTCTTTCTGCTTCAGGTAAATTTTTGCTTTTTCAGACTGCTTTTCCAGTGGCCCAATCTGCTTTTCCAGTTCCGTCAGAATGTCGTTGATACGAAGCATATTCTGCTTCTCATCCTCCAGCTTTTTCTGTGCTGTTATTTTTCTTCTCTTAAACTTGACTATACCGGCTGCCTCATCAAACAGCTCTCTTCGCTCTTCCGGCTTACCACTCAGAATCTTGTCAATCTGCCCCTGTCCGATAATGGAATACCCCTCTTTACCGATACCGGTATCATAAAAGAGTTCATTGACATCCTTCAACCGGCACATATTGCCATTAATCAGATACTCGCTCTCACCAGATCTGTAAATTCTCCTGGCAATCGTCACTTCCTCATAATCAATTGCAAGCGAATGGTCACTGTTATCCAGTGTTATCGCAACATAGGCATATCCAAGAGGCTTTCTGTTTTCTGTTCCAGAAAAGATAACATCCTGCATGCTTGCACCACGAAGCTGCTTGATACGCTGTTCGCCAAGCACCCATCGCACTGCATCCGCAACGTTACTCTTTCCACTTCCGTTTGGTCCCACAATTCCGGTTATGCCCTGGTGAAACTGAAA
>CAZUCI010000093.1:0-5817 GCA_964619485.1 uncultured Lachnospiraceae bacterium | reverse complement strand
TTCCGCCTACATAATCAGAGTGATGATAGTAAATTTTCTGGTCTAATTTCTTACCAGTTACGGTAATCTTGTCTGCATTGACAACGATAACATAATCGCCTGTATCAATGTGAGGTGTGAATATTGGTTTATTCTTTCCTCTTAAAACTTTTGCTACTTCTGATGCAAGTCTACCAAGTGTCATACCTGCAGCATCTACTACATACCATTTTCTATCAATTGTAGCTGGACTAGCCATAAATGTTTTCATTGTGTTACCTCCAAATTATTTATCACATGGATCTTGTATTGTTACATTTTTGTTTCTCCTCCGGGGCTAATCGGAATTGGAAAAACGATACTTGCGAATTTGAGTAATCCCTCCGGGGCTTTGGAAGACCTTATCAAATGTCGCCACTGTGAAATATTATATTATACGCATCCTGGTGTGTCAACAGCTTTTTTGCATAAAAACAAGGATTTTCTACTTGTTCCTATGCACACATTCGCCATATATATCACTCAAACTCGTAGGAGACAAGAGTCAATCCTCTTGCCGGTGCGGTTGGACCTGCTGCCTCCCGCTCACATGCCATGAGAATTTTGGGTATTTCATCCACTTTCATTGCACCCCGGCCAACCTCTAACAGGGTTCCTGCAATGATCCTTACCATATTAAACAGGAATCCATTTCCTTTTACTCTGATGATAATATATGGACCTTCCTCACGCACGGATGCTTCATAAATTGTTCTTACTGTAGTCTTCACCTGTGTACCTTTGGCACAGAAGCTTTTAAAATCGTGTTCTCCCAGCAGACAGCCGGCAGCCCTCTGCATCTTTTCCACATCAAGCGGTACATATACAAAATGTGCATACTGCCTGCCAATCGGATTCTCATAGACTCCACGATAAATACGATATTCATAGGTTTTTCTTGTCTTGACAAATCTGGGATGAAACTCCGATGTGGTCTCCTCTGATTTTTGTATGCGGATATCCTCCGGCAGTCTGGCATTTAGGGCCGGTGCGATCCTGTCAGCGGCAATTCTGTGATTTGTATCAAACACGGCCAGATTACACAACGCATGGACACCTGCATCGGTTCTGCTGGCACCACTGACCTTGATCTCTTCTCCCAGAAGCTCGCTCAAATGTCTGTTCAATTGTCCTTCTATGGTATCTCCGTTTGGCTGAATCTGCCAGCCAGAGTAATTGGTGCCATCATATGCCACCGTAAGCATGATACGTCGCATAATTTTTCCTTTTAAGCTTTCTATTGAGTTTGAACCACTTCTTTATCCTAAAAATGCAGGATATGTAAGGGGAACAATTTTCCAAGGGCAATAACTGCTGCCAGATAAACAAGCAATGTAATATAGCCAAAGGCATCACCCCTATGATACTTCAATGGCTTCATCTTTGTTCTGCCCTCTCCACCCTGATAGCATCTTGCCTCCATCGCCATCGCCAGATCGTTGGCACGTCGAAAGGCAGAGATAAACAATGGAACAAGCAAAGGAACCAGTGCCTTTACCTTTTTAATCAGATTTCCACTGTCAAAATCTGCACAGCGCGCCATCTGCGCCTTCATGATTTTATCCGTTTCCTCCAGCAAAATAGGAATAAATCGAAGAGCAATGGACATCATCATGGAAATTTCATGCACAGGCACCTTTATTTTCTTCAATGGCCCCAGCAGACGCTCCAAACCATCAGTCAGCTGGTTGGGTGTTGTCGTCAGTGTCATGATAGACGAGCCAACAATCAGAAAAATCAATCGCACTGTCAGATAAAATGCATTTTGAATTCCCTCATAGGTCAGATGCAGCTTCCAAAATGACCAGATTGCATCTCCCGGAGTCAAAAACAGATTAAAGGCAGCTGTAATAATAAGAAGAATCACAATCGCCTTAATTCCTCTTACGATAAACCTGAAGGGCACCTTTGAAACCTTAATACAAAAGAGTAAAAATGCAAAAGCCAGAATGTATGCAGTTATATTTCTATATAGAAACAGTGTAATCAGATAGACCAGTGTCCCAATCAGCTTTGTTCTTGGGTCCATCTTATGAATTGGCGAATCTGCCTGATAATACTGTCCCAGGGTTATATCTCGAATCATGTTATCTCCTGCTTTGATATAATTTTACAATTTGTTCTTTTGCTTCTTCGATGGTTGTTGTCTGCTCATCCACCCGATAGCCTTCCTTTTTAATACGATGCATGATTTCCGTGACCACCGGAACGGCTAACCCCACCTCTTCTAATTCCTGTTTGTGGGCAAACACGCCTCTTGGGGTGTCATCCAGCATAACCCTTCCCTCATTCATAACGATGATGCGTTCCACGTAATCCGCCACATCATCCATGCTGTGAGAAACAAGGATAATGGTAATTCCCATATCATCATGCAGCTTTTTAATCAGCTTCAGAATCTCTTCTCTTCCCTTCGGGTCCAGTCCAGCTGTCGGCTCATCTAAAATGAGGACCTGCGGCTTCATCGCAATAACACCTGCAATGGCAACTCTGCGCTTCTGTCCCCCCGATAAATCAAAGGGTGACTGGTAAAAGTATTCATCCTCCAGCCCAACCTGCTTCAATGCATCATAGGCCCGCAGATCAATTTCCTTTTTTTCCAGTCCCAGATTTTTAGGTCCAAAACACACGTCGGAAAAAACATCCGCCTCAAACAGCTGATGCTCCGGATACTGGAATACCAATCCAACCTGACTACGCAGCTTCTTCCTGTCGAAATCCTTTTCTGAAATATCTTCTCCGTTATAGTATACTTCCCCGCTCGTTGGCTTCATAAGCCCATTTAAATGTTGAATCAATGTACTTTTTCCTGATCCGGTATGACCAATCAGACCCACAAACTGTCCATCGGGTATTTTTAGGTTCACATCATCCAGAGCACGAATTTCCATGCTGGTTCCAGCCTCATAAATATGGCTGATATGATTTAAGATAATAGGCACTTTGTTTCCTCCATGAATTCCTCTATCGTCAGAATTCCTTTTTTATATGGCATTCCTGCCTTTCTGCATTCCTCAGCAAGCAATGTGACCTGAGGAACTGTCAGTCGAAGCTCCTTCAACCGCTCCACCTGACTGAAAATTTCCCGCGGCGTCCCTTCCATTTCAATTCGCCCCTGATCCATGACAAAAACCCTGTCAGCGTAGACAACCTCTTCCATGTAATGTGTGATAAGAATGACGGTTATTTTCTCTACTTCATTTAATGCTCGAATAGCACGAATGACTTCCTTCCTTCCACCCGGATCCAGCATCGCTGTCGGCTCATCCAGAACAATGCACTTGGGATGCATGGCAAGGACGCCTGCAATGGAAACTCGCTGCTTCTGTCCTCCGGAAAGCTTATTGGGAGAATGCTTTCTATAGGCATACATACCTACTGCCTTCAGACTCTCTTCTACACGCTGCCATATTTCATCCGTTGGAATCCCCATATTTTCCGGTCCGAATCCCACATCCTCCTCAACAATCTGTCCAATAATCTGATTGTCTGGATTCTGAAAAACCATTCCAGCCTCTTTGCGGATATCCCAGATATGGTCTTCTTCCCTTGTATCCATTCCATCCACCCATATGGTACCTTCCGTAGGCTCTAAAATTGCATTGATATGCTTGGCAAGCGTTGATTTTCCAGAACCATTATGTCCTAAAACAGCAATGAACTCCCCTGGCTCTACCTTCAGGTCCACTTCATTTACTGCTCTTGTAATTCCCTCAACATTGCCTTCTTCATCTCTTCTTATATAATCAAAAGATAACTTTTTTGTCTTTATCATACTCATATTTGTTACCCTGTTTCATTTTATGGTTTACAATTGGCTATATCGCTCTTATTGTACAAGATTCCTTTGGCAAATACAAGCGATTTAAGTTGTTTCTATTCAATCCACGTGGCATAATAAAAGCATTGTAGAAAAAAGAAAAGAATACAACGAAAGGAATTTGAAAGGATATACCTATGTGCAAAAGAAATTTACTCCAGGCCTTATTTTGCTGTGCAATACTTCTTGCCCCCTCTGTGCTCTCCGGTTGTGGGGAAAGCCAGTCTGTCCCTAATTCGGCTGCTGTTGAACAGACCACCCAGAACTCCATTGATATTCCAACCGTGGAAGCTCCTGACGTGAACTCTGACACCACAGAAACAGTGTTAAGCTCAAATACAACCAATACCTCTTCTATTTCTTCTATTTCTTCAAATGAAACATATATTGATGAAAAAGAGGAAGAAACAGTCATGCCTGAATTAGTTTCCCTGTCTGATGACAGGTCAACCTATGAAGAAGGATTCTTTTACCAGTCAATTACAGCTGATGTCAAGCTTCGCATTAACGGCCTGTCCTACAAAGCAGACTGTACCGTTCCCTATGAAGACCTCCGCTATGTTGGTATTCTGTACTATGATTTTAACGAGGAGGTTAAGCAGGGCGAAATAATTTGTAACAAAAGAATTGCCCAGGACCTTGTGGAGATATTCTATGAACTGTACGAAAATAAATATCAGATTGATAAAATCAGGCTTATCGATGAATACAATGCAGATGATGACTTATCCTGCGCGGACAACAACACCTCCTGTTTTAACTTCCGCCAGGTCTATGGTTCCAGTTCCCTGAGTAAGCATGCTCTTGGACTGGCAATTGATATCAATCCCTTTCAAAATCCTTACGTCACCTATCCCGATGGAGTAGAACGAATTTCACCCCCTGGAAGTGAGCCCTACGCCGACCGTAAAAGTGGTCTTCCCCACATCATCACTGAAGACGATTTATGCTATCAGCTCTTTACACAGCATGGATTCCAGTGGGGTGGACATTGGAACAGCTTAAAGGATTACCAGCATTTTCAAAAGGTTCTGTAATTTGTCGTGCTTTATCCCTGTACAGATGAGGTTCACCATAAAAAAGTCCCACAGGAAAATCCTGCGGGACTTTAATTGCTGTTTGTGTTTTTTGAAAGGTATCTTAAATTATACTAACTCAAGAACAACTTCCATTGCTGCATCACCCTTACGCTGTCCGATTTTGATA
The DNA here is from genome assembly GCA_964619485.1 of uncultured Lachnospiraceae bacterium. Classification (GTDB taxonomy): domain Bacteria; phylum Bacillota; class Clostridia; order Lachnospirales; family Lachnospiraceae; genus UBA2882. The sequence continues at coordinate 773 of CAZUCI010000093.1, read as the reverse complement.
ATACGTGTGTATCCACCATTACGTCCAACGTATTTAGGAGCGATTTCATCAAATAATTTTGCTGGTAAATCAACTTCTACTGTATTTTTCTTTCTTCCAGCTGCCTCTTTTGGCATCTCTGTTACAGGATATAATACCTTTAACATCTGACGTCTTGCATGAAGTCTGCTTGGCATATCTTTTTTGATTTCCTTGGAAACTTCGTCATATACAGTAACTTTCTTACCGTCAACATCTTCTTTTACTCTCTTGCCATCTTTATCTTTTCTGGCAACCTTAGCTGTTACAGTAACGGTTTCGAAGTTATCTTTTTCTTTCACTGCCAAAGCGATTAAGCCTTCTGCAATTTTCTTAACTTCTTTTGCTCTTGCTTCAGTTGTAACGATCTTACCATTGTATAATAAGTTTGTTACCTGATTTCTTAATAATGCTTTTCTCTGGCTGCTTGTTTTTCCAAGCTTTCTATACTTTGCCATTTTAAATCCTCCATTCATGGTTGCACATGACATCGCTCTTTGGTCTTATATATCATGCGTGTTAATTGCCATTCATGAGTGCACATGCAGGTGCTCATCGGTCTTATCCCGCATGCCCATCATAATATTATTGATTACTCTTCCATTGCGTTAAGCTCAAGACCTAACTCTTTTAATTTAGCGAGTACTTCCTCTAAAGATTTACGACCAAGGTTACGAACCTTCATCATGTCTTCCGCTGTCTTGTTAGTAAGTTCTTCCACAGTGTTGATACCTGCTCTCTTCAGACAGTTATAA
>CAZUCI010000092.1:0-5900 GCA_964619485.1 uncultured Lachnospiraceae bacterium | reverse complement strand
CGGAGATGTTGTAAACATCGGTGAAAACCTCTTAAAATAAAATTTTATCCACAGTATCCACAATCCTTTGGGGAAAGTTACGCACCAGGTATTGTGGATATTTCAATTTACATAACTTTTACTCCTTTGTTACATCAAAACCACATTTTATACTATATTTACTCAATTGATAACCTTGTGCTTCTCTGTTATGCAAACCATTTATCCACATTATCCACATTTTTATTCACAGCCATGAAATCCAGTGTTTATGCGGTTTCCCGGCAAATTGGCTATTTCATTTCCATGGGTTTTATGCTATAATTTCACTTGCTTTAAAGAATGAATCATAGTCAGGTGATAAAATGAACCCATTGAAAACTTACCAGGAATACAGTGAAAATGTGACAGTCATATCCAATCAGTTTATTGATAACTATATGGTTGAGGCCAATGATGCCCAGATTAAAATTTATCTTTATCTGGTACGCATGATCTGTGCCCACCGTGCTTTCACGATTTCTGATATTGCAGATAAATTTAATCATACGGAAAAGGATGTACTCCGTGCGCTCCGCTATTGGGAAAAGCAGAAGCTTCTCTCCCTGGATTTTGAAAGTGCACAGACACTTGCAGGTATCCACCTTCTTCCTTTTTCAAAGAGCATGGAACAGACGAAGTCTGCCCCTACGCCTGTTGTTGAAAAGACGCCTGAGACTGCACCAGCTGCTTCCATACCCTCTGCTGTTGTGTCCGCAGCTTCCACACCGGAGCGGGCTGTCATATTAAAGGTAAATCAGCAGGCACCCAAAATTTCTTTTTCTGCGGATGAGCTTGCTGCCTTCAAGGATGATGAGGAAACCTCTCAGATTATCTTTATCACAGAGCAGTATATCGGGAAACCTCTTTCCCGCAGCGATCTGGAAACGCTGCTCTTTATTTATCACACCTTAGGTTTCTCCTCTGATCTGATAGACTTTCTCATTCAATATTGTGTGGGCAGAGGCAAAAAACAGTTCTCCTATATTGAAAAGGTGGCTATTGACTGGTCTGACTCCCATATTACAAATGTGAAACAGGCAAAGAGCCGCACCAACAAATATGATAAACAGGTCTATACCATTATGAAAAGTCTTGGCAAAACCAGTGACCCCACAGATGCAGAGGTTACCTATATTAAAAAATGGCTGGGTGAATACGGCTTTGGTCTGGACTTAATCAACAAAGCCTGTGAAAAAACAGTTCTTGCCACAGACCGCAATCGTTTTCAATATGCCAATGCCATTCTTACCAAATGGAAGGAAAGCGGTTTCCATACACTTAAGGAAATCGATGCCGCTGAGGCCTCCCATTCCAAGTCAGGTCGTACCCCTGTAAAGGACGGTGGCTTCAACGATTTTGCACAGCGAAGCTATGACTATGACGCGTTAGAGAAAATGCTGTTAAATAATTAGATAAATGGAGGATCATCATGGGCTTAACCAACAAGCAATATGATTCCATCACTCAGCGGTACGATGCAGTCCGCTTCGAAAACAACCGCATACATCTTCAAAGAGAAGCTGAAATCAAAGAGAAAGTGCCTGCCTATTTCAAGGCGGACGAGGCGCTTCACGAGCTGCGTCTGAATCGGGTCAAAAGCCTTCTAGATGTGGACTCTTCTCCTGTGTCAGATTATTCCGCTCAGGCAGAGGCATTATCTCAAAAGAGGGACGCTCTGTTAATTGCCGCCGGCTACCCCGCTGATTATCTCAGACCAATTTATCATTGTAAAAAATGCAGGGATACCGGTTTTCTTCCTGATTCCCATGAAAAATGCACCTGCTTTAAGGAAGCACAGACAAAGCTTTTATTTCAGCTTTCCGGTATCTACGATTTAATTGAGGCGCAGAATTTTGATACTCTCTCCTTTGACTATTTCAATGAAGCGGAAACTGCTTCCTATACAAACGCTGTAACCATCAGTCAGAATTTTATTAGAAATTTTAACTCAGACTATCAAAATCTTGTTTTTTATGGTAATGTTGGTACTGGTAAAACTTTTTTATCCTGCTGCATCGCCAAGGAGCTGATGGAACAGGGCTGCTCTGTAATGTATCAGAGTGCCGACCAGCTTTTTAAAAATCTGGTTGATTACCGCTTTTCGGACCAGAAGGACAAGTACCTTTCCTTTCAGGAGGATATCAGAGACTGTGACCTTCTGATTATAGATGATTTGGGGACAGAGGCTATTACCGAGCGCGGACGGGCTGATTTCTTTACCTGTCTGAACAATAGAGATCTTTTACAGAAGGCGACTCTTATTTCAACCAATCTGACTCTGGATGAAGTGAACAGACGCTATTCTGAGAGAATTTTTTCCCGGCTTAGCAGCCATTTTACCTTTTGTAAATTTGAAGGACGAGATATTCGTATGCTTAAAAAATTTCAAGATAAGAGAAAGTGAGGAAATTTCATCATGTCCAAACGTGAAGAAATGAGAAATCTGGAAACCATTCCCGTCGGTTCATTGGGAATCATTGCCCTGGAAGGCTGTAAAGGTCTGGGAGAAAAGGTGGATCAGTATCTGGTTGACTGGCGTACCGAGCGAAAAAATGCACACAGCGAATCGCTTGCTTTTAAAGGCTATCAGCGTGATTCCTATCTGCTTCAGACAAAGGTTCCCCGTTTTGGTTCCGGTGAAGCCAAGGGTGTTATCTTAGAATCCGTTCGTGGTACAGATTTATACCTGCTTGTTGATGTGGCAAACTATTCTTTAACCTACTCCCTCTGCGGTCATGACAATCATATGTCTCCAGACGACCACTATCAGGACTTAAAGCGTATTATTGCTGCCGTTGGCGGAAAGGCAAGACGTATCACCGTTATCATGCCATTCCTCTATGAGAGCAGACAGCATAAGAGAAGCACAAGGGAATCTCTGGACTGTGCAATTGCACTCCAGGAGCTTGTCAATATGGGCGTCGATAACATTATTACCTTTGATGCACATGATGCGCGTGTTCAGAATGCCATTCCTCTTCATGGTTTTGAAACAGTACAGCCTGCATACCAGTTTATCAAGGGACTGCTTAAAAATATAAAGGATTTAACCATTGATTCTTCCAACATGATGGTAGTCAGTCCGGACGAGGGCGGTATGAGCCGTGCTATCTACATCGCCAACGTACTTGGTCTCGACATGGGCATGTTCTATAAACGACGCGATTATACCACCATTGTAAATGGCAGAAACCCTATCGTTGCTCATGAATTTCTCGGTTCCAGCGTAGAGGGCAAGGATATTATTGTAATTGATGATATGATTTCTTCCGGAGAAAGTGTTCTGGAGGTTGCCACTGAATTAAAGAAGAGAAAAGCAAAACGAATCTTTATCTGTGCTACCTTTGGATTGTTCACCAACGGTCTTTCCAAGTTTGATGAAGCATTTGAAAAAGGCGATATCGACAGGGTTCTCACCACAAACCTGATTTATCAAACCCCTGATCTCTTACAGCGTCCTTACTATATCAACTGTGATATGAGCAAATATGTGGCTTACTTGATTGACACCTTAAATCACGATGCTTCCATCAGTGATTTACTGAATCCCAATGACCGTATTCAGAATCTGGTATCCAAATATAAAAAGAAGCAAGTGTAATATCCTGTAACATAAAAAGAAGCAAGTGTAATATCCTGTAACATAAAAAAGCAGATGTCAAAATCGCATCTGCTTTTTTATTGTATATGAGAGATTCTAAAACTGGTGTCCGCAGACACTGCAGAAAGCCGCATCACCAGCCATACATCTTCCACAGATTGGGCAAATCTTTTCCTCACTGTGAATTTCTGCTTCTGCTGCAGGCTCTTCTCCACTCTTCTTCTCTTCAATCTCAGCCTTCAACTGCCCTATTTTACTAAGATTCTCACGAATAACAGAAAATGGAACTGCAAATTCATCCTGTTCTTCATCCTTGTGTGCCTTATAATAGGCTGCCCCTATTTCCTCATAGGACTTTCTTACCAGGTTCTCACATTTGCCAACCTGAATCTGAAGTCCTGGAATCTCTGCATAATTCTTTGCCTTTTTTGTTACTTCGCTCTCTTTTATAGTTTGAATCGTCTCTTCTGCTTTTGCAGATACCTTGCTTAAGAAATCCATATTTTTCCTCCTGTCGAATCCACTACACATATCGTTTTTTACATTATAAATCCTTTCCCGGTCAGAAACAATGAACTATCTATTAAATTTATGTATTTTAATTTCAAAAAATATCATACTATCAGTAATTTCTTTTATTTGGATTAAACAATTTGGAGGATAACTATGAATGAAATTATCCATGTAATCTTTTTATCCATTGGTTCTCTCACGACACTTTTTCTGTTGGCAAAGCTCATGGGGCGGAGAGAAATTTCCGAAATGTCCATGTTTGATTATATTAACGGGATTACAATTGGCTCCATCGCCGCCGAGATGGCTACCTCTTTGGAGGAAAACTTTCTTCAGCCCCTGACTGCAATGATCGTCTACGGAGTTGGAACTGCTCTTTTATCTTTTATTTGCAGTAAAAGTATCCGTACCCGCAGATTAATCGACGGCAAACCCATTATTCTTTTAAAAGGCAATAATCTCTATCTGGAAAATTTCAGGAAAGCCAAGCTGGACCTCACAGAGTTTCTGGAGCAATGCCGTATCAATGGCTATTTTGATATTTCTCAGCTGCAAAGTGCCGTCTTTGAGGTAAATGGAAAAATAAGCTTTCAGCCTAAAGCAATGTTCCGCAATGCCACTCCTTCCGATTTATCTCTTATCCCCACTCCCACCGGCCTGGCTGCCAATGTAATCCTGGACGGAAAAATCATGTATCAGGATCTAACTAACATTGAAAAGGATAAAGACTGGCTCTTAAAAGAGCTTTCCACCTTAGGCTGCTCCTCCGTTGCAGATGTTCTGCTCGCCACATGTGACAGCGAGGGGAAGCTGACTGTCTATTTCATGGAAAACGACGGACAGGGACATAAGGATCTCCTCAGCTGAGTTGAGTTGTTTTATCTATATTCCCCTTATTTCGCTTGCTTTACTCTTAAGCATCTTCGACGTATTTTTTGTTGCTAAAACAATTGCACGTTTTTTCTTTGTGCGAATAAATTCTACAATTTCAGAAAAATCTCCATCTCTTGATGCAATACAGAAAATATCAATAGACTTGTTTGTTTCAATAACCCGCCTGATATCTTTAATAATCTTTTTATCAACCTTATTGGGTAATGATTCTCCACATAAAAGAATAGGTTTGATAGAATATAGTCTCGCCGCATCTTTCCATGCAGCTGTACTATTATCTTTCTGCAATGCATAATATCTGGATTCATATAAATTACCAACACTATTACACTGACCAATAATATGTGAACAATGCTTTGCACTCACACTTTCTGCGTCGATAAAAAGCATTGTATTCTTCTTTTTAACACTCCTTTGAACAGGTTCAAATTCATCATCCCACCACCAATAATCATCTTTAACCAAAGTGGTGGGGTCTCCTCCTGATTCAATCCACAGCTCTGCATCATCACCCATATAAAATCTCCTTACTATATTGATAATCACTATAATACTTCAAACATAGTATCACCTTTTAAAGTAAACCTCAGCACTTCTTTCCCGTAAATAAACTGATAATCCCCCCAATGATTAGTAAGATTATTGCTACATATATAAGTCCTGAGCATACCATTGCAATTAAAATGATTGGCAAAAAGACTAATGTAAACAGAATTTTCAAAATTCCCCAGCTTGCCTTGAAAGCAAAAATTAAAAGCTTTCCAAAAACCATCAGCATAAGTATTGTAAATACTAACGTCATCATTTTTCATTCACCTCCTCTTTCCTGATTGATTGCTATCTGTTTCCTGCAATGAAATAAAGGTGCTTT
>CAZUCI010000091.1:0-5930 GCA_964619485.1 uncultured Lachnospiraceae bacterium | reverse complement strand
CCTCGGTAGAACCAACGATTTTGTATGTCATTTCGTCCTTTGTTTCCATATCTCTGATTTTGATTACACAACCAATGTTGATCTTATCTAAATCTACTTCATCCTCAACAACGACTTCTGCGTTCTTTAAGATTTTTTCCAGCTCTTCAATACGAGCCTCAATGTCACGCTGCTCGTCCTTTGCTGCATCATACTCAGCATTCTCAGACAAATCGCCCTGTTCTCTGGCTTCTTTGATCTTCTGTGCAACTTCTTTTCTCTTTACTACTTTTAAATCATGTAACTCGTCTTCATAACGTTTCAGGCCTTCGTAAGTTAAAATATTTTTCTTTACTTCCATGAGATTTCCTTCTTTCTATGGTTGTAGGTACACTACCCCAATTAACTATGGTATTATACCTTATTATGAAAAGCTCTGTCAAGGCACTTACCCCATGATTCAAGGGCAATTCCGGCTTTTATATGTTTCAGGCTCTTTTGCTTCTTCCTGTTGTCATCCATTAGTAAATAAGAAAGTGTTTTCCCGTTCTTTCCTCTTATTCTGACCGGAAACCTGCTTCCATCCAGAATCACATCCGCAGCCTGCAGCACACTTTTCTGCCTGGTGAGCTCCAGCAAAAGTCCATACTCCTCCTCCGCATAATCAAAAAGCTCCGCCAACGCCTCACGATACAGTTCCTCATCTGCATCCTCCCCCAGAAAGACACTCAGATAATTCACCTTGCCCAGCATTTCCATAATTAAACTGCCTAAGGTTCCCGGTGACAGGCACTCCCCCGCAATCATCACAAACCTGGTGCGTTTCCCATAATACTGCTTCTGCAAAAAAGCCTGTGCAAAATATCCATAGAGAACCTGGGGATAATCCTGTTCATGCTTCATCACATGGGCAAAAAGCTTTCCTCCGGTACTTTGTTCCTCCCGTCGAAGAAAGCGATTTCGCCTATATTGCAGTGCCTTCTCATAAAGCTTTTCCCTCAGGCTGCTGCCCTTCACAGTTTCATAGTCTGCTACAAAAATAAATTTTCGATTCTTTTCTTCTATGATAAAAGAATTTTTTTCCTGATATTTGTACCGCAAAATCTGTACAAGCTGAACGCAAAAATTTCCTGCCAGCTTTTTTTCCGGCAGGAAACAAATCATACGCTCAAAGGGAGTGGAATCTGTATTTTCTTCTTTTTTTTCAAACTCTTTTTCTTTTTCCATAGGAAAAGATATGACATTCTCACGGGAAGTATGCCTATCCCTTCCAAGGTCATGCTAAGCCTCAAAAAGTCTGTTTACACTGTCCTTCAGCTGCTCCAGAGTCTCCATCTCGTTGATCATGCCGCGGAATCTGGCCGAGTGTGGCATCCCCGTTGTATACCAGGCAATATGCTTACGCATCTCACGAATTGCAAGATACTCTCCCTTATACTGCACCATAAGATCTGCGTGGCGCAATATGGTCCTCCGCATTTCTTCCCTGTCCACGGGCTGTGGCATAACACCCTTTTCCAGATACTCTGCAATCTGTCCGAAAATCCATGGATTACCTCTTGTGGCTCTTGCAATCATAATCCCATCGCAGCCTGTCTCATCAATCATAGCCCTGGCACTGATTGGATCTGTAATATCTCCATTTCCGATAAGGGGAATGCTGATTGCCTCTTTCACCTGTCTGATAATGTCCCAGTCCGCTTTTCCACTATAATACTGTTCCCTGGTTCGTCCATGCACAGCAACAGCCGCAACACCACAACTCTCAGCAATCTTTGCAATCTCAACTGCATTGACATGCTCATCATCAAAGCCCTTCCTGATTTTGACAGTAACCGGTTTCTTTGTGGCCTTCACCATGGAAGAAAGAATCTGTTCCACAAGCTTTGGATTTTTCATAAGAGCTGATCCCTCTCCATTGTTTACTACCTTTGGAACAGGGCATCCCATATTGACATCCAGAATATCAAAGGGTCTGTCTTCAATCCGCCTGGCCATATCAGCCATAATCTGTGGGTCTGAGCCAAACAGCTGCAGGGAAACCGGTCTTTCGTCCGGATGAACCTCCATCAGGCTCTCGGTGTTTTTGTTATTATAAAAAATGGCCTTGGCACTCACCATCTCCATGCACAGAAGCTCCGCCCCCTTTTCCTTACAGAGAAGGCGAAATGGCAGGTCTGTTACCCCTGCCATCGGTGCTAAAATGATAGGACGTTCCAAGGTCAAAGTCCCTATTTTTAATGGCTTCATAATTCCATCCTTTTTGTACTACCTTTTTGTACTACCTTTTTGTACTACCTTTTTGTACTACCTTTTCATATTACTTCCTGTATTTCTTTTTGCATTACCTCTTGGCATTTCTTTCATAAATCAGGCGAAGTCCGTCCAGCGTAAGCTGCGGGTCATAGACATTAATTGCATCTGTCTCATCTGCAATAATTCTTCCAAGACCACCTGTCGCAACAACCAACAGGTTATCTAAGCCTGTCTCTTTTTTTACCTGTGCAATGATATATTCGGTCTGCCCAATCTGCCCATATACAAGACCAGCCTGCATACTGCTGATGGTCTCTCCTGCAAGTATGGACTTTGGTTTCTTTATCTCGATTTCAGGAAGCTTTGCGGTATCCTCCCACAGTGCTTTTGCCGAAATGTGGATTCCAGGCGCTGTAATACCTGTCGTGAATTTGCCATCCTCTGTAATCAGATCATAGGTCGTTGCCGTTCCAAAATCCAAAACCAGTACCGGCCCTCCGTATTTTTCATACCCTGCTACCAGATCAACAATACGGTCCGCTCCAATTTCTCTTGGATTCTCTGTGGCTATTTTAATTCCGGTTTTTACGCCAGGGCCCACAATAATCGGCCTGCTGCCAATATATTTTGCCATGGCCCCCTCCAGCGCATGCATAATGTTAGGCACAACACTGGCAATGATACTGCCATCTATTTCTTCCACCTTAATTCCATTTGCCGTCAGCATTTCTCTAATGAGGATCCCGTATTCATCCGAAGTTCTCGGAAGCTTTGTAGTCATACGAAAGGTTGTTTTTAATTTTTCTTTTTCATAAACGCCAAAAGTGATATTGGTATTTCCTACATCAATCGTTAAAATCATTTTCCTCATGCCTGCCATTTCTTTTATCTTTGATTTGCCTCTATCTGCCAGGAAGCTATTCTTCTATCAAATCGCCGGGGTTTTCTTTTAAGATAAAGACCTTATAAAATAAGCTCAGCGATTCAAACAACTCCTGTCTGCTTCGTTTAATTTCCGCTACCATAAGTCCCGCTGAAATCTCATCATACAGGAAATCATCCTCTGCAGCCTCCGTCTCTATTTCTACCTCGCCATTTTCTTCAAAAAGAATCTTAAAGATTCCTCCCACTTCCTGTGCATATAAAACACTAATTACATGCAGTTCGTTCTGAATGGACTCCGGAAGAGCTGCAAAGGTCTTATTAAAAAAATATTTCATCTCATATTTATTTGCGGCACACAAAACCTGGCGCCCATCCTGAAGCTTTCCTTCTTCGTTCTCTGCCATTGTTCTTCCTCTTTTTTCAAAAATTATACATATCCGTACATACCGCGGACGCTGACCTCACCGGCATAGACCTTTTCGATTCTTCCATCGGGTCTTTCCACCAAAAGCTGGCCCTTTTCATCAATACCTCTGGCAATTCCTTCATAGGTACCCTGGGGATCTAAAACCCTGACTTCCTTATCCAGGTTTACAAGAAGCTCATTGTATTCATCCTGTAAAAGGGATAAATCCATGGTCTGTAAAAATTTATCATAGTATTTTTCAAAATGTTCCATAGACTTGGCAACCAGCGGGGCACGCATTACCTTCTCCCCTGTCTCTAAGCAGATGGACGTTGCCATATCTTTGATTTCATCCGGAAACTCCCTGATGTTGACGTTGATTCCGGTTCCAATTACAACATACTGAATATAACCGGTTTCTGCGCTCATCTCCGTGAGAATTCCACAAATCTTTTTCCCATTGATGACCACATCATTGGGCCATTTGATTTTGGCAGAAAGCTGGTAAAGCTCCCTGACTGCCGCTGCGATTGCCATGGCATCAATCAGGGTAACCATGGGTGCATAATCCGGCGCATAATTGGGCCTTAGACCCAAAGACATGGAAATGGTCGTTCCCTCCGGAGACTGCCATACCCGTCCTCTTCTGCCTCTTCCCTGATTCTGTTCTGCTGCCACAACAAGAACACCCTGGGGCGCTCCGTTTTCCAGCAGCTGCTTGGCATCTATGTTGGTAGATCCCGTCAGTTCTTTAAAATAAAGAGGTTTTCCTGCCCATCTGGTATCCATGCGGCTCTCTATCTCGTTGAAATTAAAGATATCATCCTGTCCCACCAGACGGTAACCTTTGTTGGAAACAGCCTCTATCTCATATCCATTTTGTTTTAACTGGTTCATCGCTTTCCAGACAGCAGTCCTTGAAACTCCGAAATGTTCACAGAGCTCCTGTCCGGAAATGTAGCCATTGCTCTCCCGTAAAAGAGCAAGTATCTCTGCTTTCATCTATTATGCTCCTAATGTAGCTGCCATAACTGCCTTGATTGTATGCATACGATTCTCTGCCTCATCAAACACTACAGACTGAGCCGATTCAAATACTTCATCTGTAACTTCCATCTCTGTAATTTTGAACTTCTCGCCCATTGTCTTACCAATCTTGGTTTTCAGATCATGAAAAGCTGGCAGACAGTGCATAAAGATAGCACTTTTGCTGGCATTTCCCATGATTTTGCTGTTCACCTGATAAGGAGAAAGCTCCTTGATACGTGTCTCCCAAACTTCATCCGGCTCTCCCATGGAAACCCACACATCTGTATAGATGACATCTGCATCCTTTGTTCCTTCCATGGCATCCTCTGTCAAGGTAATGGTTGCCCCGGTCTCTTTGGCGATTTTCTCACAGGTTGCTACCAGTTCCTTATCAGGAAAATATTCCTTTGGTGCACATGCCACAAAGTTCATTCCCATTTTTGCACAGGTAACCATCCATGAATTTCCCATGTTGTAACGGGCATCTCCCATGTAGGCAACCTTTTTGCCCTTCAACTCGCCCAGATGCTCACGTATGGTTAAAAGATCAGCCAGCATCTGTGTTGGGTGAAACTCGTTTGTCAGTCCGTTCCATACCGGAACACCGGCATATTTAGCCAGGTCTTCCACGATTGTCTGCTCAAAGCCACGATACTCAATTCCCTCATACATTCTCCCGAGAACTCTTGCAGTATCTGCAATGCTTTCCTTTTTCCCAATCTGGGAGCCCGATGGGTCAAGATAGGTGCTGCCCATGCCAAGATCATGTGCTGCCACTTCAAAGGAGCATCTTGTTCTGGTACTGGTTTTTTCAAAAATAAGAGCGACATTTTTACCTTTGAGCGTATCAACAGGAATACCCTTTTTCTTTTTATCCTTCAATTCTGCTGCCAGGTCCAACAGATATGTAATTTCCTCCGGAGTATAATCCAATAACTTTAAAAAATGACGTCCCTTTAAATCTACCATTTCACAGTTCCTCTCTTCGTTTTGGCCAGTGCCATTCTTAATTTCATTTGAATTTATCTTAACTTATCTGTGACGTTCATGCAAGTATGTCATGCATTTTCCTTTTTATCATTGCCTTTCAAAAAAGCGCCCACGTTCTCCACCGACAGCACAGTACTCCATTCAAAAATGCCGCACCAGTTTTCCTGATACGGCATTTTTACATGTTTCCATCAAATACAAAATCTATTTCTGATCTGTAATAATTCCTTTTAATCCTGCAGCAAGACCTGCAATTCCCTGAATTTCTGATGGGATAATAATCTTGGTAGCCTGACCATCTGCTGCTTTGGCAAATGCTTCCAGACTCTTGATTGTAAGAACAGCTTCATCTGCTCCGGCATCCTTGACCATGCGGATACCATCT
>CAZUCI010000090.1:0-6624 GCA_964619485.1 uncultured Lachnospiraceae bacterium | reverse complement strand
CACCCAGGTGATTGGCAAGTGTAAGACCGCCGGAGCCGGTAATCACCGGATGTACAGTGACATTTCCAAGCTGCACAGAGGCTTCCTTTAAAAGGTCTGCAAGGGTCTCCTGAATGTTGGCAAAATGTCTTCTGTAGTCGGCAAAAAGCATCTCGTGAGATGCGTTTAATATAGCAATTTTAACAGTTGTGGAACCGATATCGATTCCCAAAGTATATGTATTCTGGTTCATAAAATAACTCCTTTATAATATGAAAGTATCACTTCGCATACCGCAATACATTATACGACATGGAATTTAAAAGTGCAATTGTAGGAATTGAACGAAAAATATTTCCAATTCATCAAAAATAAATCAAATATTAAAGAAAAATGAATTTTGTGAGCTTAGGTTTACAGTATTTCCCCTGCATGATAAAATACAAAAAGATGTCTGCATATCAGTATGCGAGCATTTAATTAGGAAAGAAAAAGAGGTAGTAAAATGCTTTGGCTTCAAAAAATGGAACAAAAATATGGAAAGTATGCAATTCCCAATCTGACCAAATATCTGATTATCTGCTATGCAATTGGATATGTCATTGAAATTCTTGGAAGCTTCAATGCGGGAGCTGCCATTGTATTGCAGTATATGACATTGGATGTGTATGCCATTTTACATGGACAGATCTGGAGGCTGGTGACCTGGCTCTTCATTCCACCAAGCAGTCTGGATATTTTTACGCTGGTTATGCTGTATTGCTACTATTCCATTGGCAATACTCTGGAGAGAACCTGGGGAACCTTTCGATACAATGTGTTTCTGATTTTCGGTTTTATTTTTACATTGCTTGGCGCAGTCCTGCTTTTTATTCTCACGGCTGTTGTTGGCAGTGGCTTTATGGGAATTATGGGTGTTGGATTGTCAGAGTTTTCTACTTATTATAGTATGTATTTCTCGACTTATTATGTCAGCATGTCCATTCTGCTGGCCTTTGCAATTACCTTCCCGGATGCACAGATGCTGTTCATGTTTATCATTCCAATCAAGATGAAGGTGCTGGGTGTTATTTATGTTTTATTGATGGCCTACAATGTATTCCAGGGCTTCCAGTCAGGAGGATTACTCAGAGGAATGCCAATTGCAGTTGCCATTGGATTCTCTCTGTTAAACGTACTGATTTTCTTTATTATTACAAGAAAGAGCTTCCGTACACCAACGCAGATTAAGAGACAGCGTGAATATCAGAAGCATGTGGTGAAAATGAGCAAGGTTTCCAGACATAAGTGTGCTATTTGTGGAAGAACAGAAGAGAGCGACCCGGAGGAAGAGTTTCGGTTCTGCTCCAAATGTGATGGAAATTATGAATACTGCTCCAAGCATATTTACACGCATACCCATATCAAAAATTCATAGCATCAGGCTTGTTGAATCAAAATGAAGGAGATACAGAATGGGACAGGAAGAACAATTTCGAAAAGAATTAAGTGATTTATTGGCACTTTCCAGAAATCAGGGTAATCAGGTTACTTCTGAACAGGTGAAAGAGGCTTTCAGTGCTGTAGATGAAAGTAAAATATCCTTTATTTATGAATATTTAAAACAGAATAAAATAGCAGTTGATGATGCTTTTGACCCGGATGAAGCCATGACAGAGGAGGATAAACATTGCCTTGATCTGTTTCTGGAGGAACTGGAAGAGCTGGAAACCTATGAGGAGGCAGAGAAGCTTTCTGTTATCGAAGCAGCTATGAGGGATGAAAAAGAGGCACAGGCAAAAATGCTTCATATTTATCTGCCAAAGGTTGTGGAAATTGCCAAGCTTTATGTGGGACAGGGTGTTATGCTGGAGGATTTAATAGGCGAGGGCAATATGGCACTTGCAGCAGGTGTTTCCATGGCGAGCTGCATGGAAAGTGCCAAAGAGGCCGATGGTTTTATTGCCAAGATGCTTATGGATGCCATGGAGGTTCTGGTTTCCAATGAAGCAGACGAAAAGGAAATAGACGGAAAGGTGCTCGATAAGGTTAACTATGTGGCACAGCAGGCAGAGAATCTGTATGCAGATCTTCGCAGAAAGGTGACAGTCGCCGAGCTTGCTGCTGAAACGGGTATGACAGAGGATGAAATTACGGAAGCAGTGAAGATGAGTGGCAATCAGATTGATACCATCGAAATCGCGTCAAATTAGTGGGAAAGAAATAGAGGGTATCGATAAAGTATGATAGAATTAAATGACCAGGATTTTAAATATGTGATACAGAGCTTTTCCAACGTTTTTGTGGGTGGACGTATGACCTACGAGGAGCTGGGTGAGAGTGACGACACACCGGGAAGATTGAAGGATGCGGTTTACCGCGTCTTTTATAAGGATGTACCAAAGGAGACCATGATTTGTGACCATCTGCTTTCCATGAAGGAAGAAGATATGTCGTATCTTGCGTACATGCAGCTTCGCATCGTAGTTAAAGTGAGCTTTTTGGACAGAAAAGTGGATAAAAAAGGCAATGAATCGGAAAGCTATATCACAAAAGATTATAAATTTGAAGACTTCCGAAAGGAAGACTGGAGCGGGATGGAAGATGAAATTCTGATTCAGGAAATATCTTTTACAAAGCGGCATTTAGTAATGCTGCACGTATAAGGAAAGATGGGAAGGTTAGAAAATGAAGTTATCAAATTGTAAGGCCTATGAAGTATTAGAAGAGAGAAAGATAGAGGACCTTAACTCCACCGGGGCACTGCTTCGCCATAAGAAGACAGGAGCCAAGGTGGTTCTTTTGTTAAATAATGATCCTAACAAGGTATTCTATATCGGGTTTAGAACCACACCGGATAACAGTACAGGTGTAGCACACATTATGGAACATACAGTTCTCTGCGGTTCCAGAAAGTTCCCGGTAAAGGACCCCTTTGTTGAGCTGGTAAAGGGTTCCTTAAATACCTTTCTCAATGCCATGACTTATCCGGATAAGACAGTTTATCCTGTTGCCAGCTGTAATGATACGGATTTTAAGAACCTGATGGATGTTTATCTGGATGCGGTCTTTTATCCTAATATCTTTAAGAATAAAAAGATTTTCATGCAGGAGGGCTGGCATTACGAGCTGGAGGATGAGAATGAACCGGTAAAAATTAACGGTGTTGTCTACAATGAGATGAAGGGTGCCTTTTCATCTCCTGATGATATTTTGGACAGAGCGGTGCTAGGTACTCTTTTTCCGGAGACCACCTATGCCAATGAATCAGGCGGAGACCCGGATGACATTCCCAAGCTGACCTATGAGGAATATCTGGAGTTTCACAAAAAATACTATCATCCATCCAACAGCTATATTTATCTGTATGGCGATATGGATATGGAAGAACGTTTGGATTGGATGGATCGGGAATATCTTTCCCAATTTGAATATGAGGATGTTCATTCTGAGATTGAGCCTCAGAAGCCTTTTGCAAAGCCAATCGAAGTGACAAAGGAATACTCCATTACAACAGATGAGCCGGAGGAGGATCACACCTATCTGGCTTACAATACAGTTATTGGCAATGTACTTGACCCGGAAAAATATATTGCATTTCAGGTCTTGGATTATGCGCTTTGTTCTGCACCGGGTGCGCCTTTAAAACAGAGGCTGACAGATCTTGGAATTGGAACGGAGATTTACAGCGTATATGACAATGGTGTGTATCAGCCATATTTTTCCATTGTGGCCAAGAATACCAACGCAGACAGAAAAGAAGAATTTGTGCAGACTGTGGAAACAGTTTTACGGGAACAGATTGAGCAGGGAATCGACAGGAATTCTCTGCTGGCTGGTCTCAACTATTTTGAATTCAAATACAGAGAGGCCGATTATGGTTCCTATCCAAAGGGGCTGATGCTTGGCCTTCAGCTGTTGGACAGCTGGAATTATGATGCAAACAGCCCGTTTATGCATATTGAATGTAACAAAACCT
Organism: uncultured Lachnospiraceae bacterium; assembly: GCA_964619485.1. Lineage (GTDB taxonomy): Bacteria > Bacillota > Clostridia > Lachnospirales > Lachnospiraceae > UBA2882. The sequence continues at coordinate 2,687 of CAZUCI010000090.1, read as the reverse complement.
TTGCTCTTTTAAAAGAGAGGGTGGAGAGCCGCTATTATGAAAAGCTGGTGGAGACGTATCTGTTAAATAATCCACACAAATCTGTTGTCATGGTTTTACCAAAACGCGGACTTAATGTGGAGAAGGATAAAGAATTAAAAGAATCCCTGGAAGCCTACAAGCAGATGCTGACAAAGAAACAGATAAAAGATCTGGTGGCAGAGACCAAAGCCCTGAAGGAATACCAGGAGTCGGAGGATGCCCCGGAGGATCTGGCCAAAATTCCCATGCTCAAACGGGAAGATATGAAAAAAGAGGCTATGCCTTTTAACAATGAGCTGTTGGAAAAGGATGGAACAAAGATCTTGTTTCATGATATTTTCACCAATGGAGTTTCTTATACCAGACTGATCTTCCCAATTACTGATATTTCTGAAGAATGGCTGTTCTATCTTGGAATTCTCAAAAATGTTTGGGGACTGATGGATACAAAGGAACATAAATATGGAGCGTTTTTCCATGAAATCCACAAGAACACCGGTGGAATTGCACCGGTTGTAAACAGCTATACCGATGCAAAGGATACCACCCGGTTCAGACTCCATGTGGAATGCAAGGCAAAAACCCTTTATGGTCAGACTGATAAAGCGTTAAAGCTCATGGGTGAAATGCTTTTAGAAACGGTATTTACAGACAGGAAGCGTCTGCTGGAGATTCTGGAGGAAACCAAATCCAGAGCGGAATCCAGCCTGCAGAGCTCGGGACATGCTGCGGCTCAGCTGAGAGCAGCCTCCGGCTTTTCCAGGACAGCTTATATCGAGGAGAATCTTCATGGAATCACTTTTTATAAGAGACTGTCTGCGTTGATTGAAAATTTCAACAGCGAAGCGGAAAATCTCATTGTAAAACTGCAGGAACTGGTGCAGATTATTTGTCGGCCGGAGGAATTCATGGTCGATTATACAGGAACAAAAGAGGGACTTGACGAGCTTACTGCATTAATTCCTGCATGGAAGAAACGTCTGTTTACGACCCCGTGTGATAAAAAGGGAATGAAAATAGCACTTCACCCTGTGAAGGAGGGCTTTATTACCAGCGGGCAGGTACAGTTTGTGTGCCGCTGTGGTAATTTTAAAGCAGCGGGACTGCCCTACCATGGTGCACTTCGCGTGCTGAAGGTTATGATGGGCTATGATTACCTCTGGATTCAGGTACGTGTCAAGGGCGGTGCCTATGGCTGTATGAGCAGCTTTGGAAAAACCGGTGAAAGCTATTTTGTATCTTATCGTGATCCAAATCTGGCAGAGACATTGAATATCTATGAAAAGGCTTCTGATTATGTGAGAAGCTTTGAAGCGGACGAACGTACCATGACCAAATATATTATTGGTGCCATCAGTGAGAAGGATATGCCACTGAGTCCATCGGCACAGGGAATCCGCAGTATGACTGCTTATTTTGCAAACTATGATTTCGAGGAGGAGCAGAAGGAGCGGGATGAGCTTCTTGGTGCAGATGAGCAGGTGATTCGCTCCCTGGCTGCCTATATAGATGCGTTTATGGCATCGGGACAGCTTTGTGTCATCGGAAGTGAAGAGAAGATGCAGGAACAAAGAGAACTGTTTGACCATATGGAAAATCTGCTCAGCTGACAGAGCCGGGTATAAAAAAGTACAGAAAAGAAACGGAGAAAAGATGGAGAATCAGACCAGAACAGGATTTGTAACATTAATCGGAAGACCAAACGTGGGAAAGTCAACCCTGATGAATCGGTTGATCGGACAGAAAATTGCCATTACAAGCAATAAGCCACAGACAACAAGAAACCGCATTCAGACTGTGTATACAGATGAGCGCGGACAGGTCGTATTCCTGGATACCCCTGGTATTCACAAGGCAAAAAATAAGCTGGGCAATTATATGGTCAATGTGGCAGAGCATACATTAAAGGAAGTGGATGTTATCCTTTTTCTGGTCGAGCCTTCCACTTTTATCGGAGCCGGTGAAAAGCATATTATTGAACAGCTGAAAAAGGTGAACACTCCGGTTATTCTGCTGATTAACAAAATTGATATGCTTCCCAAAAAGGAAGAGCTTCTTTTGTTTATTGATAAATATCGCAAGGAGATGGATTTTGCACAGATTATTCCTGTTTCTGCATTGAAGGGCGAAGGAACCGATGTGCTTTTAGATACTATTTTTCAGTATCTGCCTTACGGACCGATGTTTTATGATGAAGACACCGTGACAGATCAGCCCATGAGACAGATTGTGGCTGAGCTTATCAGAGAGCAGGCACTTCGACTGCTGGAGGAAGAGATACCTCATGGAATTGCAGTTTCCATTGATCAGATGACAGAGAAGAAGAACATAGTGGAAATTGATGCCACTATTATCTGCGAAAAGGATTCCCACAAGGGCATTATCATTGGCAAGGGCGGCAGTATGTTAAAACGTATTGGAACCAATGCCAGACATGGAATTGAAGATATGCTGGAGAAAAAGGTTAATTTAAAGCTTTGGGTAAAGGTAAAAAAAGACTGGAGAGACAGTGACTTTTTATTGAAAAACTTTGGATATAATCAGAAGGATACGGAAATCTGATAAGCGAAAGTCTGTGCTCCTTTTCACTTTGTCAAGCTGTAAAATCTTCCTTTTTTTTCTCCGGCTTTTCCCGCATAGAAAAACGGAAAAGGCAAACCCTACTT
>CAZUCI010000089.1:6306-6637 GCA_964619485.1 uncultured Lachnospiraceae bacterium | reverse complement strand
GACTTCGTGCAAAGGTTAACTGCTACGGTGCCAACTCCGTTCCAGAAGGCGTTGCAATCATGTGGAAAGAGAACGTAGATGTTTCCATTACCGGTAACTCTACCAACCCTACAAGATTCCAGCATCCAGTAGCTGGTACCTACAAGAAAGAAAGAATCGAAGCTGGTAAGAAATACTTCTCAGTAGCATCAGGTGGTGGTACCGGACGTACACTTCATCCAGATAACATGGCAGCTGGTCCTGCTTCCTATGGTTTCACAGATACCTTAGGACGTATGCATTCAGATGCACAGTTCGCTGGTTCTTCTTCCGTACCTGCACACGTTGAAAT
>CAZUCI010000089.1:0-6296 GCA_964619485.1 uncultured Lachnospiraceae bacterium | reverse complement strand
GAGATGATGGGTCTGATTGGTATGGGTAACAACCCTATGGTAGGTGCTACTGTAGCTGTTGCTGTATCAATCGAAGAAGCTGCTAAAGCTGGTAAATTTTAAGCTTTTTATTCAACGAATCTGAAGCTTTGGGAGAGTGGTCTGACACAATTGTGTTGACCACTCTTTTTTTATAAAGTTGGTTGCCTGTGGAAGCTGCAGCATATTATTTTTGTAGAAAAAAGCAGAGTAATGGTGTTTTATGATTGAATTCACAAAAGTAACATGATATGATAATCAGGAATTCAAAATAAGGAGGGTATATTTTATGGATACCAAAACAACAGGCATTATTGCTTATATTACATGGATTGGATTAATTGTTGCCTTTTGTGCCGGAGATAAAGAAGGCGCAAAATTTCATTTGAATCAGGCACTGGTTATTTTCCTGTTTGGTCTTTTGAGTGGAATTCCATTTATTGGCTGGATTTGGGGAATCTTCATCTTTGTATGCTGGATCATGGGATTAATTGCAGCAATCAATGAAGAGGAAAAAGAAGTTCCATTGATTGGACAGCTTCACTTATTGAAATAATTTTTTGGCAAAAGGACTATCCTGCAATGGGTAGTCTTTTTTTGTTGTGGTAAAGAAATGATAATGTTATAATAAGCTTTGTATATGTTAATGTAAGCGAGGAATAGAAAGTGACAAAACAGGAATTTCAAGATTTATGTAATAATAAAATTGTTTATCTGGATGGTGCGACAGGCTCCAATTTAATGAAGGCAGGTATGCCAATGGGCGTCTGCCCCGAAACATGGATTCTGGAACATCGCGATGTTTTAATACAGCTGCAGAGGGAATATGTGAAGGCGGGCAGCCATATTGTATATGCGCCGACCTTTACCGCAAATCGAATTAAGCTGGAGGAATATGGACTTGAGGATCAGATTGTGGAGATTAATAAACAGCTGGTCCAGCTGTCAAGAGAAGCTGTTGGAGATCAGGCATTGGTAGCCGGTGACTTAACCATGACCGGAAAACAGCTTAAACCCATGGGTCCTTTAGAGTTTGAAGAATTAATTGAAGTATATAAGGAGCAGGTTCGTTTACTGGAAGAGGCGGGCGTCGATCTTTTTGTGATTGAAACCATGATGAGTCTTCAGGAAACCAGAGCAGCAATGATTGCAATTATGGAAGAAAGCCGGCTCCCTGTTATGGCAACCCTGACATTTGAGGAGGACGGAAGGACACTGTTTGGGACGGATGCCAGAACTGCGGCAATTGTACTTGCTTCCCTCCATGCCGATGCCATTGGAGCAAACTGCTCAACCGGACCTGATAAAATGTGTAAAATAATCGAGGAGATGGCGTCGGTATGTACCATTCCTCTGATAGCAAAACCCAATGCCGGACTACCGGCACTGGATGAGCAGGGAAATACGGTCTATGATATGGATGCTGTGACCTTTGGAGAGGAAATGAAGCAGCTGGTGGATGCCGGTGCGTCAATTTTAGGAGGCTGCTGTGGTACGAGTCCGGCCTATATTTCTGAATTAAAAAAGAATGTAAACGGAAAAAGTGCCGCACAAAGAGCAATAGCCGGGACACGTTTTCTGGCATCAGAAAGACAGTCTCTTCAGTTTGGATTAGATGACCCTTTTATGATTGTTGGTGAAAGAATCAACCCAACAGGAAAAAAGAAATTACAGGCTGAGCTTCGTGAAAATAAGCTTGATCTTGTATTGGAGTTTGCTGCGCAGCAGGAAGAATGTGGAGCCAGGGTTCTCGATATTAATATGGGAATGAGTGGCATAGATGAAAAGCAGATGATGCTTACTGTTTTGGAAGAGGTGGCAAATGTAACCAGTCTGCCCCTTTCCATTGATTCCAGTCATGTGGAGGTAATTGAGGCAGCACTGCGCCGATATCCCGGCAGAGCTTTAATCAACTCGATTTCCATGGAGCAGAAAAAGCTAGGGGCACTTTTACCGTTGGCAAAGAAGTATGGTGCCATGTTTATTTTATTACCACTTTCAGATGAAGGTCTTCCAAAGTCATTGGATGAGAAAATAAAAATCATTGACGCAATCGTTGAAAAAGCCTGTGAGCTTGGGATGACCAGAGAAGATATTGTGGTGGATGGTCTGGTTACAACGGTTGCCGCAAATCCACTGGCAGCACGGGAAACCCTGGAGACAATCCGCTATTGTAAAGAGAATGGTCTTGCAACAATCTGTGGCCTTTCCAATATTTCTTTTGGTTTGCCGGAGAGAATCAACGTAAACAGCAGCTTCTTAACAATGGCTATACGTGAAGGTCTTACAATGGCCATTGCAAATCCCAATCAGGAAATGCTGGTTCAGGCTGCCTTAAGTGCGGATTTACTTCTTGGAAAAGAAGGCGCAGATATTTCTTATATTGAATATATGAATCGGGTCAAGGAAGCAAGGGATGCATTTCTTGCAGAACATCCAGAGCAGACAATGGATTTGAATGGCATGATAAAAGCGTCAGGAAATGCAGCTGATGTGAAAGCTGCTTCTGAACAGGATCTGGTGAAGGAAGCTGTCTTAAAGGGAAAACAAAAGGATATTGTCCCATTAACACAGGCCGCTTTAGACAAAGGACGAGTCGCACAGGATATTCTGAATCAGTCTCTTTTACCGGCAATCAATGAAGTTGGAGAGCTCTTTGATAAGGGGAAATATTTCCTTCCACAGCTGATTGCCAGTGCTGAAACAATGAAAAAATCCATTGAGCTGTTAGAACCACTTTTGCAGAGTGATGGCACATCGGAAGTAATGCCGACAATTGTCATTGCAACTGTAAAGGGTGATATTCATGATATTGGTAAAAATCTTGTGGCATTGATGTTGAAAAACTATGGTTTTCAGGTAATTGATTTGGGTAAGGATGTTTCCAGAGAGGAAATTATCCGGGTGGCAAAAGAAAAAAATGCAAGTATTATTGCCCTGTCAGCATTAATGACAACTACAATGAAGGAAATGAAAAATGTCATTGACTTAGTCAAGCAGGAAGGCCTGCCGACCAAGGTCATGATAGGTGGAGCTGTCATAACCCAGGATTATGCGGATGAAATTGGTGCGGATGGCTATTCAAGGGATGCAGCAGATGCTGTTAAACTGGCAAAAAGTTTATGCAAATAAAAATGAAAAGGATTGGTGAAAAATGAACGGTGCAGATGCGATGGTTAAATGCCTGGAAGCAGAGGGCGTAAAGGCTGTTTTTGGTTATCCTGGAGTAGCAATTGCTCCTTTTTACAATAGTATATTAGATTCAGATATTGAAAGTATCTTAGTCCGTACAGAGCAGAATGCAGCACATGCGGCAAGTGGTTTGGCAAGGGTTACGGATGGAATTGGTGTTTGTGCAGTGACAAGTGGTCCTGGCGCAACCAACCTGATTACAGGTGTTGCAACAGCTTTTGCAGACAGTATTCCAATGATTTGTATTACAGGTCAGGTCAACAGCGAGCTTTTGGGCAGTGATGTTTTCCAGGAGGCTGATATCACAGGGGCTGTGGAATCCTTTGTAAAATACAGCTATCTGGTAAAGAATGTTGAGGATATTCCACGTATTTTTAAGGAGGCATTCTATATTGCTTCCACAGGAAGAAAGGGACCTGTATTAATTGATGTTCCAATTGATATTCAAAATGCAGCACTTTCCAAATTTAAGTATCCGGAAGAAATATCACTGAGAACCTATAAGCCAACAGTAAAAGGTCATATTCAGCAGATCAAAAAGGTTGTTAAGGAGCTGGAGAAGGCGAAAAGACCAATTATCTGTGCCGGCGGCGGTGTTGCGCTTGCTCAGGCAACAGAGGAACTTCGTAAATTTGCAGAAGAAAATCAGATTCCGGTTGTATCAACCATGATGGGAATCGGCGTAATGCCAACAAAGCATGAGCTATACTTTGGTATGGTGGGCAACAATGGTAAACCCTATGCGAACCGGGCCATGAATGAGGCTGACCTGATTATTATGGTGGGAGCCAGAGTGGCAGACAGAGCCATCAGTCAGCCGGATTTGATTTTTGACAATAAAATGCTGGTACATATTGATGTGGACCCGGCTGAAATTGGAAAGAATGTTGGACCAAATATTCCTCTGGTTGGTGATGCAAGGCATATTTTTGAGGATTTTGAAAAACAGGATATAGACTGTGATTTCACGGAGTGGATTCAGACTTTAAATGAGTATCGCAGTACAATGGAGCCAAAGAGAGCGGAGCATCCTGGATTTGTTGATCCTGCAAAATTTATTACGCTTTTATCTGAAAAGATGGAGGATGACGCAGTTTATGTTGCAGATGTAGGACAGAATCAGATGTGGTCATGCGCTTATCATATTGTGAAATCCGGTCGTTTTCTCACATCCGGCGGCATGGGAACTATGGGATATTCCATTCCGGCAGCCATGGGAGCAAAGTATGCGTGTAAGGATAAGCAGGTTATCGCTGTATGCGGAGATGGTTCCTTCCAGATGTCCATGATGGAGCTTGCAACCATGAGACAGCATGGAATTCATAGTAAGGTTATTGTATTAAAAAATAATTATCTGGGTCTGGTAAGACAATATCAGCATTTTACATATAAGGATCATTATTCTGTTGTTGACCTGTCCGGAAGTCCTGATTTGGAAAAAATTGCGGCTGCATACGAAATGAGCTTTATTCGTCTTGAAAATATGGAAGATGCTTCCAAAGCAATTGATGATTTTCTCAAAGAAGAACATGCCTGCCTTATGGAATGTGTTATTGACCCTATGGATTTAGTATAAGGAGTGGAAAATCTTATGAAAAAAATATATTCTGTATTAGTGGAAAACCGTTCTGGTGTTCTTGCAAAGGTTGCCGGACTTTTTTCCAGAAGATGTTTTAATATTGATTCACTTGCTGTGGGTGAGACTGATGATTCCACCGTTTCCTGCATGACAATCGTCAGCTCCGGCAACGAGCGGACCATGGAGCAGATAGAAAAGCAGCTGAATAAAAAGCTTGATGTCATTAAGGTTAAGACCTTTGATGAAGAACACAGTATTTCCAGGGAAATGATGCTTATGAAAGTAAAATACAATAAGGGTAATCGCAGAGACATCATGGAAATATGTGAAATCATGAAGGCAGAGATTGTTGATATGAGTAAAAGCTTTATGATTATTCAGATTTGTGACGTTCCTGAAAAAATCAGATTATTGATAGAAATGTTTTCCTCAATCAGTGTTGTGGAGGTCGCAAGAACAGGAACTCTGGCACTGGCAAAGTGCAGTGAGAATGAATAATATTCTTTGATGCTATAACTTGATGTTATATATGGCATAATGGTTGTTCATACGTTGACAAAGCAGTGAGCCTACTGATAGAATAGTACATGTTAAGCAAAGGCGGGGTAAAAAATGCAGAAAAAAGTATTTCAATTATTGGTTGATAACACATCTGGTGTTTTAAGCCGAATTTCCGGGTTATTCAGCCGAAGAGGATATAATGTAGAGAGTATTACAGCCGGTGTAACTGCCGATCCTAGGTTTACGCGAATCACAATTGTAACCAGTGGTGATGATGAAATTCTGGATCAGATCGAGAAGCAGGTACAAAAGCTGGTAGATGTAAGGGACATTAAGGTACTGGAACCGGAGGATTCTGTTTTCCGTGAGCTGGTTATGATTAAAGTAAGGGTGGATGCACAGAACAGACAGTCTGTTATTGCCTTGGCTGATATCTACAATGCTAAAATTGAAGATGTTACAAAGGACAGCATCATGATGATGTGTACTGACAATCAGAATAAGATTGAAGCTTTTATGAGTCTGTTGGAGGATTATGAAATCCTTGAAATTGCAAGAACCGGTATTACCGGTCTGGGAAGAGGCACAGATCACGTTACATATCTGGATTGATGACACCTCATGCTAAAGTAAGAGAAGCATCAGGACTCCGTCATCTTCGATGACACCTCATGCTAAAAAGAGAATAAGTTAGCATAAGCTAACATTCTATATTAAACATTTTATTAGGAGGAAATTAAAATGGCAAAAGAAGCAAGAATTTTTTATCAGCAGGATTGTAATTTATCTCTGTTAGAAGGTAAGACAATTGCTATTATTGGCTACGGCAGCCAGGGACATGCACATGCATTGAACTTAAAGGATTCAGGATGCCATGTTATCGTAGGTCTTTATGAGGGAAGTAAATCCTGGAAGAAGGCTGAGGAGCAGGGCTTTGAAGTATATACCGCAGCAGAAGCAGCAAAAAAAGCTGACATTATCATGATTCTGATCAATGATGAGAAAC
>CAZUCI010000088.1:284-7310 GCA_964619485.1 uncultured Lachnospiraceae bacterium | reverse complement strand
AAGGCTCATCCATAAGGAATACCTTAGGATTACGAACGATAGCACGACCCATGGCAACACGCTGTCTCTGACCACCGGATAAAGCCTTTGGTTTACGGTCAAGCAATGGAGTTAAGTCAAGAATCTTAGCTGCTTCATTTACCATTTTGTCAATTTCATCTTTAGGAACTTTTCTTAATTTCAGACCGAATGCCATGTTATCACGAACAGTCATATGTGGGTACAGAGCGTAGCTCTGGAATACCATTGCGATGTCTCTGTCTTTTGGCTCAACATCGTTAACTACTTTGTCACCAATTCTTAATTCTCCGGAAGAAATATCTTCCAGACCAGCGATCATACGAAGTGTAGTAGATTTACCACATCCTGATGGTCCTACGAAAATAATAAATTCCTGATCGTTGATTTCAAGGTTGAAATCTTTAACTGCCTCGAATCCGTTAGGATATACTTTGCAGACATTTTTTAATGATAAGTTTGCCATTTTATCAAATCCTCCTAAATTTTTGTAGTCACGTGGCACTTTTTGCCTATGCGATAAGTATATATGATACCCTGTTTTTTCGCTATGCCACTATTACACAAATATTTTTTCCATATCTATACACTTTGCCCAATCTACTCGCTTTCCTTGTAAAAAGCCAGCTGGTTTTTGCCTCTCTGCTTAGCCTTATACAGTGCCTGATCAGCCGCTTTATACAGTGTTTCAAAGTCGCTGCCATCCCTTGAGAAGATGGCGCATCCGATACTTGCAGTCGCGGAATACTTTACATATCCCCCCGCTTTAAAGTCATGGAAAAATTCCTCCACACGCTTTGCTTCCCTCTGAATAATCTCTTCATTTTTAAGATCCTTCAGGTAGATAATAAATTCATCTCCACCGGCCCTTCCAATAATATCCGAGGCTCTGAATTCCATACGGATTCTCTGTCCTATTGTTCTTAAAACCTCATCCCCGAAGGCATGACCCATGGTATCATTAATCTTTTTAAAATTATCAATATCCAGGATGAACAGAAGCCCATGGGTTTCCGGATTTTGTGCCATATAGTCCCCGATTTTGTTTTCTGTCGTGACCTTATTGAACAAACCGGTCAGCTGGTCAGTCTCCGCAAGCTGCAGCAGATCCTTGCTCTTCAGATTCTGACGTATTTTCTCTGCTACAAGAAAAGCAATGACAATTCCCACAAAAAGGAATACTGCTCCAATCAGCCTTTTTACCATTTCATTCATCAGGTGATTCTTGGCTGAAATCTGTGATTTCAGGTAAGAGGTTGGAACCCCGGCCAACAGATACCAGTTGTTGACGTTTGTTGCTGTGTAAAATACCCGCTGCTCTCTGCCTCCAAGCTCCATGACTTCATTTCCGGATTTCTTGTGGGAGATGCTTGTGGATACAGTGTCAAATTTATTGCTTTCATCACTTTCCATCAAATCATACAAATTTACATCCTGTCCCAGGAAATCCTGCTCCATCGTATGATAGCAGTAGATAATTTTTCCCTGATTATCCACAACTGCTGCCCATGCATCTTTTCCATATGGAAATTTACTTTTAAAAACGCTTTCCAGGTTGCTGACATCATATTCCAGATAAAGAATCCTTTCTGCAGACTGGATACCGTCTATGCAGAAAGCAGCCTGAATCTTTCCCTCTGCAAGGGAATGGTAGGTTGTCTTCCCACTTTTCACTTCATTTCGTATTTCCTCCGGTGCAGAAACTGCAATCCCTGACTGGTCAACTCCACGGAGTGTCCCGGCATCTACCAGAACAGCCTTTTTTATCTTGGTAGAAGCAGTCAAGGCATTCAGCACTGTCTCATCGGGAATGTTCTCGTTTGATAAAACCTTTCCGATGGGATATATGGCTTCCCCCAAAGCACAAATAGTCTGATTCACGCGATTCCCATAATAATCCATCTGCTTGGAAATCGTCAGAATCTGCTCCTTTTCATTGGCATTGTCAATTTTACCAAAATAGGTCGCCAGAATGGATATCGCCAGAATCAGGAAGAAAATGACTGATAAAGTCCATTTTACTATTAGGTTGTCATTTTTTTTCGTCTTCTCGTCCACTATATTTCACCCGTTATTGTTTACTTTTTAAAGTTGTTATGTACCTGCTCATATTGCTGCTGAAGCTTTTTCTGTAAAAAGAGAATCTGTTCCGATTCCAGCTGAACCTGTTCCAGAATTTCATCATAATACAGTACCAGTGTCTCAACGACCTGCTCATCCAGATGATGACGGTCTGATTCCTCCCTGAGTACAGCGATTACCTGATCCCTCGTGGCCGGTTCACGATAAGCTCTTTTATTGACAAGTCCGGTCATGGTATCTGCCACCTGAAGAATCTTTTGAGAGAGATTCATCTGAACCTCCTTCAGGCCTCTGGGATAACCGCTTCCATCCAGTCTCTCATGGTGGGCCGCTGCAATATCTATCACATCCTGGTCCATCCTCTCCGACAGGATTTTGGAAAGCAGCTCCACATGCGTACGCATCTTTTCCATTTCTTCCTTTGTCAATGCTCTTTCTGCCTCTACTATATCTCTGGGAATAGCCAGCATCCCAATATCATGAATCAGCGCCCCATAATACAGCTTCTCCGTCTCCTCCTCCGAAAGATTCAGACGGATTGCCAGCTCCTCACAGATACAGATGCTCGTCACACTGTCCACCACCTTGTACTGGCTTCGAAATCCCAGACAGTACATGAGCATTTCCATATATCGTTTCTTTTCTTCATTTGTGAACATGATATAGTCCATCAACTCATCAAGCTCTTTTTCAAAGGCCTCTGTACGAATCTGTTCAAAGACGTGGAACTCTTCCTCTGCTTTGGCAAACAGGTCAAGTGCCTCTGCAGAATATTTTGTGTCTGCATATTTTCGGAGCATCTCGTACTGAAATTTATCCCCCAGTGCATGATGATATATATCAATCTTTTCGGCCAGTCCAAGGAACGAGGCCTCTTCTCTGTACAGATAAGGAAGATTCCGCACCTGGGAGTAGTCAATATGATGATATAAAATAATCTTTGATTTTTCCTCCATGGGGGAAAGACATTTCATAAACAGAAAGCCATAAATAGAGTGCGGCATATAGTCCTTCGACTCAAACCGCAGCATATCATTCATATTCTCAGTTTTGTACGCACCAATATCGTGCAGAGTTGCAAGCATGACCAGTTCTGCCATTTCATATTTTTCATATCCGCCTCTCAGCTGCAATATTTTATATAATATGTAACCGGTTCTGGATCCATGCTTCATCAGGCGCTTATCAATAAGCTTTAATGTATCCCTTGTTAAAAGGAATATATTTTTACTGCTGATAAAATCCATAACTTCTCCTTGTATACTAAAAGATCCACGACATAGGTGTAAAACGAATTCCGTCTTTTGTCTGCTCTATGTCGGTATCAACAAATCCTGTTTTATGATAAAATCCAACAGCGTAGGGCGAGGCGTTAACCGTCAGCCGGTATCCACCCAGCTCCTTCTCAAGGCTTTTCATCTGCTCCATCAGCTTGGTTGCAACACCACATCTGTGAAAGTTCTCATCTACAAAAAGCAGAGAGATATGCTCTTTATTGCGCAGGGAAACTATTCCAATCAGTTCTCCCCGGTAAAAGGCCCCATATACGCGGTACTCCCCTAATAAAAACATCCGTCGAAGCATCTGATCTGTAATAAAATCCTGGAAATTGTCTATTCCCTCCTGACTATACTCCGGTGCTTCAAATTTCAAAAAGGTTTTCCAGGCTAGTCCCATGGCATTTTCCCATTCTCCGTCAACAATCGAGCGGACTGTTACCATATCAATTCCAATATCCATCTTTTACCCCACCGCTACATAATTAATACTATTATAGCACTCTTTCTCTCAGATGCCTATAAAAAAGGGCTCTCCAAGTATGAATTTTTCCTGTTACTCATACTCAGAAAGCCCTTTATCATTTGTTTTTAACAAAAAATATTATTTTAATTTCCAAACAGACTGGAGAAAAAGTTTGAAATGGATTTTCCGGCGTTGCTGAAGAAGGCTCCGAGCCCTCCCAAAAATCCTTCATCTGTGGCTTTTGTCAAAAGCTCGTCGCCGAACTTGTTATACAAATCTGCTGCCTGATCCAGCAATACATTTGGATCCAGACCCAGCTTTTTAATCTTCATCATAAAGTCCACAATCTGCTGTTTTTCATCCTCTGCCAGAGTCACACCGAATTTTGCTTCACCCTCATCAATCGCTTTTCGGATGTCGTCTTCATTCTCCAGCTCCCCTGCTGCCAGCTTGGCTTTAATATAGGCAATCAGCTCTTCCACTTCCTCGCTGTTTGCACTCTTTGTCACAATTTCACCTGTGGAAATCAATTCATTTAATGCCGTATCCATTGTCTCATCCGAGATGCTCTGTCCACTGGACTCCTCATAAGCCTTGATTGCGCCAATCAGAGCTGCTGTTCCGGAAATTTCCGTTGGTCCGACAACCAGGATATCCGCATCGGACACACCTGCCGTCAGCAATGCGTTACGATACATTCCTGTGGTACAGTAATTAATATTCTGAGTGGTAACTACCACACCATGTCCACTCTCCGCCGGTGTCAGCATAACACTGGAGAGTGATCTTGTACCAATCACAGACGGGTCCACATAGGAATCCAGATACTGATGCTCATCTGCATTGGTGATGGTAATTACCTTACAGGCCGCCAGATCCTCCTCTGAAATTCCCATAAGTCCAAGGACTGTCGCTCTCTGCTCTGCACTTAAATCAGCGCCAAGTGCTACAATGGTGCCCTCTGCCGGTGCTGCCATGGCGGTCATGCCCCAAACCAGTGATAATATAAATGTTGCAAGAATCACTTTAAAAAGTTTCTTCATTTCTTCCTCCTAAATTACCGGTATCACTCCGGTCTCATAAATGCTGTCTTTGTAAACTCTGTGACATAAGCCAGTTATAGATGTCCTCAAAAACCTTTGCCCTCTGTTTTTCCTGCAAAAGCTCATGTCGCGCGTCATTATATAACTTTATCTGCACTTTTGTCAAATCCAGACGCAAAAAAGTGTCATAAACATATTGAACCGCTTCACCGTAATTTCCCACCGGGTCATCCTTCCCTGAGATAAATAAAACGGGAATGTCCTTGGGCATCCTAATAAGGTTCTCCATTTTGTTGGCTTTCTGTATCAGGCTTACGATGGCTCCATAGCCGTTGGCTGTCAAGGCAAATCCACACTGCGAATCCTTCTCATAGGCGTCCACGACTGCCTCATTATAGCAGAGCCAGTCATTGGCTGTTCTCTGCTCCGTATGCTTATTGGGATTTCCCATCATGACCTTATTCAAAAAAGGGCAGGGCTTTCGGTTTTGCCCCAAAAGCTTCGCCAGATTTACCAGTGTTCTTCCAAGGAACAGGGAAAGGGGACCATAATTGCAGGTACCGCAAAGAACAGCGCCGTCAATTCCGGTTCCATATCTGTACAGATAGTTTCTCAAAACCAGTGAACCCATACTGTGTCCCAGTATATAATAAGGAATGTTGGGATATTTTTCCTGGATAATCTTTTTCAGTCTGTGGACATCCCGAACCAGAACCACATCCGGTTCATTTTCACAGAAATAACCATAATCTCCCATTTGCCTTGCGGTTTCCCCATGGCCTAAATGGTCACTCCCTACCACCAGGAAACCCTTCCCGGCCAAAAATAAGGCCAGCTCTTCATATCTTCCAATATATTCCGCCATCCCGTGAACCAGCTGGACAACAGCCACAGGTGCTTTCTCGTCATCAAGAAAGCTGACCGCCTGTATTTCGTGAATTCCATCTCTGGATGGAAAAGAAAAAAAGTTCTTTTTAATCATCCTTCGTACCATGCCCCTGTTTCCCTGTACTGGCACATGGCCAGGCAGCATCCTGTTAACAAATTTCAGCTCCGGCCGGCATATGCTTCTCAGGCTTAACCAGCGCAAGATTTCCTTCTGCATCCTCTGCACAGAGCAGCATTCCCTCAGATAAAACGCCGGCAAGCTTTGCAGGCTTCAGGTTTACTAAAACCATAACCTCTTTTCCCACCATTTCCTCCGGTGAGTAGTAAGCCTTGATTCCGGAAACAATCTGCTTAACCTCGCTTCCCACCTTAACCTGGGAGCAGAGCAGTTTTTTACTCTTGGGAACAGCTTCACAGGATAAAATTTTTCCAACCTGGAACTGCATTTTTTCAAAGTCGTCAAAGGTAATCTCCGGCTTTTTCTCAATATCAATACCTGGCTCTTCCTCTTCCTCAGCAGCACCTGCTTCTTTGTTTCTCTCAGCAAACATCGCTTCCACTTTTTCCATGACTTCCTTTATATCCTGTCTCTGGAATAAGATTTCAGGTGCATCGGTCACTTTCTGGTCTGACGGATATAATCCAAAGGTCTCCATCTCTTCAAACCCTCTGAGCTGCGTATTTAACTGAGCTGCAATTTTCTCTGCAGTCTCAGGCATAAATGGCTCCAGCAAAGATGCTCCGATTGTAATACTCTCCACCAGGTTGTAAAGAACAGTTGACAGACGGTCCTTCTTTGCCTCATCCTTTGCCAGTACCCATGGCTCCGTCTCGTCAATATATTTGTTACAGCGTTTGAAGCTTGTAAAAATTTCTGTAATGGCATCGGCAACACGAAGGTTTTCCATTTTGCCGCTGACTCTTGCGTAGGTTCCTGTAATGACCTTCTTCAAATCCGCATCAATTGCAGCCTGCGCAGCATCGCTGCTTTCACCCTTATCTGCAACGACACCACCGAAATATTTATTGCTCATGGAAATGGTACGGTTTACCAGATTTCCCAGCGTGTTAGCCAGATCGGAGTTCAATCTCTCCACCATCAGATCCCAGGAAATCACTCCATCATTTTCAAAAGGCATCTCATGCAAAACAAAATAACGAACTGCATCCACCCCGAAAAATCCAATCAGATCCTCTGCATAAATAACGTTTCCCTTGGATTTGCTCATCTTGGCATCACCCTGTAACAGCC
>CAZUCI010000088.1:0-274 GCA_964619485.1 uncultured Lachnospiraceae bacterium | reverse complement strand
CACCTGCTTTGGAAGAGGCTCACCCAGTGCCATCAGGAAAATTGGCCAGTAAATCGTATGGAAACGGATGATATCCTTTCCAATCAGATGAAGGTCTGCCGGCCAGAGCTTTTTGTACTGCTCACTGCTGTTTCCATCTGCGTCATAGCCGATACCGGTAATATAGTTTGTCAGGGCATCCAGCCATACATAAATCACGTGCTTATTGTCAAAATCTACAGGAATCCCCCATTTAAAGGAAGTTCTGGATACGCACAGATCCTGAAGTCCCGGT
>CAZUCI010000087.1:0-7374 GCA_964619485.1 uncultured Lachnospiraceae bacterium | reverse complement strand
ATCACATTATCTTTGCCGCAGAATACACAAACTTTTTTTCTTCTGCGCATTCCGCCTCTTCTCTTCATAGGAGAATCGGATCTGTCTGTCTTATTAAAAGCCATGTTATTGCCTCCATCCTTTACTGTTTTTCTAATTGAACGGCAATTCTTCGATTCCATCCGGAATATTCATAAATCCTTCACCGGCCTGCTCAGGAGCTGCAGTACGAGTTGGTGTAAAGCCACCGTTGTCTCCGCCCTGATTACTGTTCTTGCTTTCAGCAAATTCCTGTTCATCAACAATGACATCCGTGGTATATACCTTCTGTCCATCCTTGTTGGTATAGCTTCCAGTCTGAATATGACCTGTGATAGCAATTTTAGTTCCCTTACGGAAATATTTTTCTGCAAATTCACCCTGACGTCCAAATGCTACACAGTTGATAAAATCAGCTGTCTGTCCTTCTGGATTATTGCGGTTTCCTCTGCGGTCAACAGCAAGTGAAAATCTGGCAATAGCCATTGCATTCTCACCCTGCGAATATCTTACTTCTGGATCTCTGGTCAAACGTCCCATTAGAATTACTTTATTCATCTTTATTCCTACCTTCTATTATGCCTCGTCCTGTTTTACGCATAAATATCTGATGACGTTTTCCATAATACGAACACTGTTTTCAACTTCATATGGTACTGTTGATTCAGCGTCGAATTGGATGAAATAGTAGAAAGCTTCTTTCATTTTCTGAATGTCATATGCAAGTCTCTTCTTGCCCCATTCATCAACGTTTGTAACTGTTCCACCGAATCTCTCGATATAAGCTTTTACTTTTTCTACTGTAGCAGCTCTTTCATCATCTTCGATTTTAGCACTAACAACAACGGCTAATTCATATTTGTTCATGCTTTCGTTACCTCCTTTTGGTCTCTGGCCCCTTATCTATGTAAGGAGCAAGGAATTTAATATATCACGGAGTTCTATGATAGCATGCCATGTCCACTTTTTCAAGCTTTTTTCTGTATTTCTTTTGTATTTTTCTCCACCAGTTTTCTCGCCACCATAATCTGGTGTCCGCAGCCGCAGCATTTCAACCGGAAATCTGCCCCCACTCTTAGGACTTCCCACTGTCTGCTTCCGCACGGATGTTGCTTTTTTAATGTTACAATATCTCCTACCTCAAAAACCATAAATGAAGCTTTCCTTTCTGTTTCGCCTTATTTTACACAACAATATGAGAAAATACCTCTCCTATGGGCGCATTGATTAAGAGGTCTGCCTCTGCATCTCTTCCTGTTGGTGCTTTGTTTATGACTACCAGCTTATTGCCCTTATAGTAATCAATCAAGCCTGCTGCAGGATATACAACCAGGGAGGTTCCTCCTATAATCAGCATATCCGCCTGGCTGATTGCACGAATAGCCCCTGACAGAGTATCGTTGTTCAATCCCTCCTCATACAGCACCACATCCGGCTTAATCATTCCCTGACACTTCTCACAGATTGGGATTTCTCTGGAATTCAGAATATATTCCGCATCATAAAAGGCTCCACATTCTTCACAGTAATTCCGCAATACGCTTCCATGGAGTTCATAGACGCATTTGCTTCCGGCCGCCTGATGCAATCCATCAATATTTTGTGTTACAATCGCCTTCAGCTTTCCTGCCTTCTCCATTTCTGCCAGCTTTATATGTGCCTCGTTGGGTTTTGCATCCAAGCAAAGCATTTTATCCCGATAAAAGCGATAAAATTCCTTTGTTCTGCTCCTGTAAAAGCTGTGGCTTAAAATTGTTTCCGGCGGATAGTCATATTTTTGATGATATAGTCCGTCCACACTTCTAAAATCAGGTATTCCGCTCTCTGTGGATACCCCTGCCCCACCAAAAAATACAATTGACTCACTTTCATCGATCATTTTCTGAAGCTCTTCGATTTTTTCCATATTTTGCTCCCTTCATCGGTACTACATTCCCTGACCTGCAAATACAGTTACTACAGTATCATGTTTCCACAGGCAAAATCCTTCACAACCCCAAAAAACTCCCGCACCATATCTGCCAGAATTGTTCTGGCATCATCCCGGGCAGCCAGTCCCTGGGGATTAACATACCCTGCCTTCTTCGCTATGTGTGTAGCTCTGAATATATGAAAATCGTTGCTGACAATTGCTGTAGCTGCATTTTCCCTCTCAATAAATTTCATGGAAAACTGCAGATTTTCCTTGGTGTTTCTGGATTGATCCTCTACACGTATTCTGTCAGCTGCAATTCCCTTTTCCTCTAAGTATCTGGCCATAACTACTGCCTCTGCTTCACTTTCATTCCCACCCTGTCCGCCAGAGGCAATGATAATACAGTTGGGATATTTCCCGGCATATGCAATTGCTGTATCCAGCCGTTTCTGCAATACAATACTTGGTCTTCCGTTTTTTACATGTGCACCCAGTACAACCACATAGTCCACACCTTCCTCAGGCTCAGCGTAAAACCCTGTGCAGATCAGTCCCTCAACACCCAAAAACAAAACCAGCATCAACAGAAGTACTGTTTTTCCAAAGCGGATAAGCCACCCCGGAAACCATTTTTCCACAACGTGGAGTCTGCATTGTATTGCCATTGCCATGCAGCAGCATGAGAAAAATGGCCATATCAGGAAAAATTTATTAGTGAATCCGCAAAAGCCAAGCAGCAAAAAGAAATAGGCCAACGAAAGAACCGCCAGAATACCCCATATAAAAACGCCCCACCTTTTTCTGCATTTCTCCTTCATATCTTATACCATCCTCTTGAAAAGAAGGCCCAGGCTGATCTGCCTGAGCCCTTTTGTTGCTTATAATATACTGCTCGTAAAAGCGTGTGGAGACGTTATCCCCTATTTTAAAATCTTATTACGCTTATGCTTCTTCTGTAAATATAGATCCACATCCGCACGTACCATTGCATCATTCAATTCTGCATCCTCAGTATTGGCAAAAGCACTGATACCAACACTCATGCTCACGTAGTACGGCTTATCATTACCGTCATTTAAGCTGACTGTTGCGCTGTTAATATCATTTCGAATCATCTGCTCATAATTTTTATTTTCCACAAATAAAAATGCTGCAAATTCATCGCCCCCGAATCGGCCAATGATATTTTCTGCCCCCAATGCCTCTTTTAATATTTTAGCTATCATTTTTAATGCATAGTCGCCCTCTTCATGCCCGAACTTATCATTAATCAGCTTCAAATTATTCATATCGGCATAAAGAACTACTGCTGTCTTATTCAGATTCTCCGGTTCCCGCATAACACGACGT
This sequence comes from uncultured Lachnospiraceae bacterium, assembly GCA_964619485.1. GTDB lineage: Bacteria > Bacillota > Clostridia > Lachnospirales > Lachnospiraceae > UBA2882. Next base: position 4,091 of record CAZUCI010000087.1, on the reverse strand, counting down.
GCCGTTGCCAGAAATCCTCTTCTGTTATATATCTGTGTCAGCTCATCAGATTTTGAAACTTCATCTAAAAAGGCATTCGTCTCTGTCAGTTCTCGCAAACTTTCTTCCAGCCGTTTCGCTAAATCCTCTCTTTTCCTGATCAGGCGAATGGTTTTTATGGTAGTTGCGACCTGATAGCTGATAGGTTCAATATCAACCAGATTCTCCTTGTCGGGAGTAACGAGCAGAAGTCCATATTGCTCATCATTGGAAAATATCATTGCAATAGACAGTGTCTTTCGCTTTCCGTCATCTAAAAACGGAATCCGGAACAAATCCTTGGTTTCAACCATCTCTTCTTTTTTGTCCGGAACCGCACTGATTATTCCATTTTGATATGCTTTCACACATAACGTTCTGGGTTTTTCCCAGGTTCCATCCTTCAGGCAGCGTATTGTCTGGGGATACATACAGATATAGCTGTTCTCAAAATTTAACTGATGCATTTTAGCAAGCAGTGTATCGTATCCCTCAACTGTATTATCAACATTGGTCAAATCTCTCGTCATATCCATGACGACGCGATTTAACACATCTCGTCTGCGGGAAAGATCCAGTCTTTTCTTTTCATATGTAATCAGAATATCCTTATAGCATTCTGCCAAAGCAGTGTATGCCTTTGCAATATCTCTTGGTGTTGGCAGGGTTCTGGCAATCATATGAATCAAATAATCAGATACTTCATATAAAAAGGTAATATTGTGAATACACAATACAATTTTTGTATTGACTACTCTAAAGTGTTCAACCAGCTGCTGATATACTTCCTCTGTAACCTTTTTTCCCTTTACATTCGCAACCAGCCAGGAAATAAAGGCTTCATACTCTTTCTCTATCTCCAAAATCTTTTCCTCAGATGCAAATCCGTCAAAAAGAAGCTGCTTAATTTGTCCTGATAACACAGACGGTGCATCTGTGTCAGGATTAAATTGGAACTTTTCCTCCAGACTTTCGATTTCCCGGTTTTTCTTTGCCCCGCAGGAAGCCCTCACAATAAAGGAGGTGTCTATCCGAATATCCTTCTCATCACCAATTTTAATGGTGGTTGCCTCTTTAACAGCGCGATACCCCAGTTCTGAGGAGTCTGCCCTCGTAGTAGTAAGTGGAGGCTCCATCAGGGAAGCTGCTGGAATATCATCAAATCCAATCACCGCAATATCCTCGCCAGCCTTAAGTCCTCTTTTTTCCAACACACGATATCCACTGACTGCCATATAGTCATTGGAAAAAACAATCGCATCCAATTCCGGGTTCTGGTCAAGAAGCTGCTCTACCGCCTCATCGCTGGAGTCCATAAAATTTCCATAGACAATTTTTCTTTCTTCCACAGGATACTGATGCTTTTTCAAGACCTCTCTGTATGCCTCCAGACGCTCCATGGAATCCTCATTGGTAGCCGGACCACATACAATTCCAATCTCCTTCTTCTTCAGGGTATCAATTAGATATTCGATCCCTTCAGAAAAGCCGCCTCTGTTGTCAAAGGAAATATTTGAAAATCCACTTTTTTTATAGGCAATTGTAATAATAGGAATTCCTTCAAATTTAGAGAGGAATTCCTGTTGTATCTCATCTGAAACATTGTTTGCAATCGTTCCCAAAAGAACAATCAAAACATCAATGTTTTCCTTCGATGCAAAATTATATATATAATTATTCTGATACTCATACTTTGTTCTGTCTACTTCCATGTAGGGTGCGTTAAAATAGCCACCGGGGAAAATAAATAAATTGACATCCATCTCTTCCGCTGCATACATAGCTCCAACACACACTTCGTTGGCAAATATATCACGATATTCGCTTACAAATAACCCTACATTCAACCTTTTTTTACCCATCTCGGCACCTCGTAAATAGGAAGTAAGTACTACTTTTCAATTTCTATTTAGAAATCCCCCTATTATGTCTAATTATAAACAATTCTGTGATGTGTTGCAAGTAGAAAGGCTCACTTTTTATCGTCTAAAAATTGAGCCTTTCGATTTTCATTACTTTTACTATTTTTCGTGTTTCTTCTTTAGGAATATTGCCCAATACATAATTCCAATAAACATTCCCCCAACAATATTGCCAAGTGTGACAGGAATTTCATTATTGATAAAAAAGCTTCCCCAGGTCAATCCATCTGCTGTGATTCCGTATTCCTTCATTGCAAAGAGTCCTGACGGAATATAATACATATTAGCGACACTATGCTCATATCCACAGATGACAAATACCATAATCGGAAGAAACAATGCCAGCACCTTTCCCCCGGCATCCTTTGCTGCAAAAGTCATCCATACAGCTACACATACCAGAATATTACACATAATACCTCGTATAAATCCATCCTGAAAAGAAAGTGCAACTTTCCCGGCCGCAATGGAAACTGCTGATTCAGCAACCTTATTTCCAAACATGGAAAAGGTATGTCCATAAACAACCATTGCTGAAACAAGAATCCCGCCAATCAGATTCCCAACATATACAATCACCCATGCCCGAAGCATTTCAAAAACGGTAATCTTTTTTTCCAACACAGGAATGATCATAAGACAGTTTCCTGTAAAAAGCTCGCTGCCCGCCAACAAAACCATGGCCAGCCCCGCCGGGAAAATACACCCCGCAATCAATTTCGCAATAGAAGGGTTGTCCACAGTCGTAGAAGCGATTGATGCACCAACACCTGCAATTGCTATGTACATACCTGCAAGAATAGCAAGCAAAAGCATTTTCCACCATACTGTTTTTGCTTTATTTGTCCCAATAGTAACATAATTTTGTGTAATCTCTGAAGGTGAGTTCATTTTAAATCTCCTTTATCTTTTATCATGATATCTATAAAAAGAGGGCAACTATCGGTATCGTCAGCACCGCAAAAAATGTGCTTAAAATACTTCCCTTCGTACAACAGATTTCATCCTCACCCTGGTCTGCTGCAAGAAGAACAACAATACTTCCAACCGGCATGGAAAGCATAAAAACAAATACGCCTGCAATATCATCCGGAATCGGAAACTGTTTTATTAAAAGTGCTGCAATAATCGGAATCAAAAGCATCCGAACAACAAGAAACAAATACATTTTGATATCCTTAAACAGCTTTCCAAGCTCCTGCTGTGCCATTGAGGCTCCAATAAGGATCATGGAAAGTGGAACTGCCGGCTCACCCATATAGTCAACAAACGAAGCCAGGTAATCAGGGATTTTAATCTGTAATGCAAAGATCAAAATTGCTATCAGGCAGCTGATTACTCCGGAATTCATAATCTTTGACCATGGAAGTCTGGCTTTTACATGTTTTGTTCCTGTGCTTTCCATATTATACTGAACGTTCTGTCCAACCAGAATGTAGCCATAGGAGTATAGAAGCAGATTATAGCCCAAAATGTAAAATGCAATATACAGTACTATTTCTTCCCCATAAACGCTGCCGATTACCGGGATTGCAATAAACCCGACATTTGAAAAAATCATCATGAGACGATATAAGCTTTCCACTGCTCTGTCAATTTTCAAAATTCTTACAACTACAAAGCTGATCAACGTCAACATGGCAAAATATAAAACAGCCAGCAAAAGATTATACCATATTTTCCTTATATCTGAACCAACCTCTTTGTTGATGACACTTCCAATAATCAACATAGGATTCATAATATTAACAACGATCTTTGACAGTTTTCCATATGAATTTTTATCAAGCCATTGTTTCTTAAAGCAAAAATACCCCACAATCATAATTGCGAATAAAATTGCCATTTGTTTAAAAATAATTATTGCAGTCATAGCATTCCCATTTCTTTTTCCACTTTATCAATCATACCTTCTGTTGTATATAATGTAAACATTTTCACTTGTTCTGTTTTTAATACAATATCGTTTTATAAGCAAAAAAAACTTCAAACACCGAAAATGTTTGAAGTAATATTTGAGAGGCGCAGACCGGATTTGAACCGGTGGATACTGGTGTTGCAGACCATTGCCTTACCACTTGGCTACTGCGCCATAATGACTCCGACGGGAATCGAACCCGTGTTACCGCCGTGAAAGGGCGATGTCTTAAC
>CAZUCI010000086.1:5689-7388 GCA_964619485.1 uncultured Lachnospiraceae bacterium | reverse complement strand
CAGTGCATCATTATTGGTTGGATCAGTATAACGCAGGAAATACCAGGAAGATCCAGCCCACTGAGGCATGGTATCTGTCTCTCTCTTTGCTGCACCGCCACAGCATGGGCAGGTAGTATTGACCCATTCAGTCATAGCTGCAAGTGGTGATTCACCATTATCTGTCGGCATATAGCTTTCTACCTCAGGAAGCTCCAAAGGAAGCTCACTTTCAGGAATTGCCACATAACCGCATTTATCACAATGAACAATTGGAATTGGCTCGCCCCAGTAACGCTGTCTGCTGAATACCCAGTCACGCAGTTTGAAGTTGACCTTGCGATTACCAATTTTCTTTTCTTCCAGGAAGTCTTTCATTTTGTCCTTTGCCTGAGCAACCTCCAAACCATTTAAGAATTCGGAATTGATCATGACACCGGTTGCGACATCTGTGAAAGCAGCCTCATTAATATCAACCTCTTCCCCGTTTTTGGCAACAACCTGAATCATTGGAAGATTAAATTTCTTGGCAAATTCCCAGTCACGGTCATCATGAGCAGGTACCGCCATAATTGCACCGGTTCCATATGTCATTAAAACATAATCAGAAATCCAGATTGGAATCTCTTTTCCATTCACAGGGTTAATCGCTGTAATGCCGTCTAAAACAACACCGGTCTTATCTTTTGCAAGCTCGGTACGCTCAAAGTCTGATTTCTTTGCTGCCATCTCACGGTAAGCTACGATAGCATCCCAGTTTTTGATTTCATCCTTGTACTGGTCAATATATGGATGCTCAGGTGAAACAACCATGTAAGTTGCACCAAATAAGGTATCAGGTCTTGTTGTATAAACACGAAGCTTTGCATCCTTATCTTTTAACTGGAAATCAACCTCAGCGCCCTCACTACGGCCAATCCAGTTTTTCTGGGATACCTTAACACGCTCAATATAATCAACCGTATCCAGGCCATCAATTAATTTGTCAGCATATTCTGTAATCTTTAACATCCACTCGCTCTTAACCTTGCGGACAACCTCAGAACCACAGCGCTCGCAGACACCATTGACTACCTCTTCATTGGCAAGACCAACCTTACAGGAGGTACACCAGTTGATTGGCATCTCCTTTTTGTAGGCAAGACCTGCATTAAATAATTTTAAGAAAATCCACTGGGTCCATTTGTAGTAATTTGGATCTGTTGTATTGATTTCACGATCCCAGTCAAAGGAATAACCAAGAGAATGCAGCTGCTCCTTGAATCTCTTTACATTGTTCTGTGTAACAATCTTTGGATGAATTTTATTCTTGATTGCGTAGTTTTCTGTGGGAAGACCAAATGCATCCCACCCCATTGGATAAAGAACATTGTAGTCCTGCATTCTTCTCTTTCTGGCAACAATATCCAAAGCGGTATATGGTCTTGGATGACCTACGTGAAGCCCCTGCCCTGAAGGATAAGGGAACTCAACTAATGCGTAATATTTTGGTTTACTGTAATCGTCAGAAGCCTTGAATGCCTTTTCATCATCCCAGATCTTCTGCCATTTCTGTTCAACCTCTTTGTGATTGTAAGGTACTGACATACTGTTTCTCCTCTCGTTTCCATATAAAATCTAAAAGCCCTCTCATCTCTAAGCTAACTAAGAGACGAAAGGGCAAATTTCCGCGGTACCACTCTAATTCACATATAACATGTGCACTCATTTTCGATAACGG
>CAZUCI010000086.1:0-5670 GCA_964619485.1 uncultured Lachnospiraceae bacterium | reverse complement strand
CCCTCTGCTACTGTCTTTCACAAAGAGAACTCCAAGGCGAGTTGGGAATTTCACTGCACTGCCTCACACCAGCCGGCAGCTCTCTGAATCAGTAGCCATTCTTACTATTCCTCTTCTTCGTTTCTATCTGTTTTTCCACAAATGTGGAATAAATAACCTTGTCCATTCTACCTATTAAAGCTGGAAAAGTCAAGTATGTTCTCGATATTTTCCAACCTCAGTTCCCGTTATTTTCCAATCTCTGTTACCGTAAGCAGTTCATCTCCTGCAAGATAGGACAGCGTAATTTTGTCACCCACCTGATATTTTACAATTTGTGCAAAAGCAGGCTCAGACATATTCAGATCAAATACCTCCGAATGACCTGTGATAGAAACATAGTAATGGGTAATTCCATCCAGCACTACATTGCCCATGCCATCAATGGTACCTGTCACCTTTTCTGTTGTGCCAGTCTCCTGTGCTGATATTCCATTGGTGGTAAGCAGCGCATTATATGCCTTCTCGCACTCCTTCACCGTGTCACCGATCGCTACCCACTGATATTTCTGAATATTGACCATGGCATATTTTTTAACCAGACCGGCATCATCCTTCAATGCCATAAAATAGGTTGGCTCGTTGGCAATATTTAAAAGAAGCGGGAAGGTCGCCTGATAGCCCAGGTTCTGAACCTGACCCTCTGCTGAGGACATGGCCGAATCTTCAATTGCGCCTTCAATTCGATAGAACTTTGTCTCCATGGTACGCTGATTCATCAGGACGAATCCAACGTTTGACTGATCCCCATTTACACTGGTTACACCTGAATATACCCAGACATCATCATCCAATGCAATATAGTTGTAGCCATTGGTTGTCATAAGGCAGTCCTTCTGGCTCAAAATACTATTGAAAAATCCATGCTGCAGCTTGCCATGATAATCATAGAGACTCATCAGCAGCTCTGCCTGATACACCTTATCCACCCACTGTGGAACATCCTCTACCGCATAATCTGTACACTCTCCGGTAATGGCATTACAGAGAACAACTCTTCCAACGGTCTCACCGCCAAACAGACCAATGTTAAATTTCTTAACAGGGCAAATCCAGTATGGAACACCGTCATCATCAATCTCAAAGAAAATCTGGTCACTGAAAATGTAGGTTGGATAATTGAATCTCAGATGTCTGTAAATATAACGATTAAAATATTCTGATTTCGAATATTTGATTCCTTCCTCTAACTGCACACACTCTGTATCCTGTGTTGCCATATCAATCTTGATATAGGCTGGAATACCGGCACTTCTGTTTGTCAGCCATTTGATAGGGCTTGCGTATACAAGCGGTGTTACACGAACCGGACGATCCTGAAAATTCATCTGCGTATAATCGCTTCCGACCTCAAACTGGGAAACCATATCTACCATGCTTCCCATCTTACGATCCCCTAAAAGCTCAGCGGAGGCCCTGTCTAAAAGTGGAATGGTGTTAAAATCAACCTGAGAAATATCCTCTGTAAAATTGCCATTCTCCACAGCCATCAGATCTCTGTACTTTGTTGCATTAATGACTGGTGATGAAAGGAAAGTTCCAATTAACAGGACCACAATCATAGCCAGCAGAATTCCACCGACAATCTTCAGCGGAAGCTTATTCACCACATTCATCTCCACCATGCCCATGGTATTGGGTCTTTTGGAAAAGCGCATGGTCTTAATACATACATAAATTCCAATAATAATCACTGCACCAATCAGAAAATACCAGGTTCCCTTTGCATGCAGATTAAAAGCAGGCAGTGTCACATAATAGTAAATTCCAAATACGACAATCGCCACAAGTGCTCCAATTATTTTCCAAGATATCTTTTTCATAAAATTCCCCATTTCTGTCATTTATTATTCCTATATGACAGTGTATCATACTTTCATTTAAAGGGTTATTAAGATTTTATTAAAATCTGACACATCCTCATGGTTGTAAGTGCTGCCTCATGACTTTCCGGTGTAACACCAGCACAACAGTCAGCCTCAACCGAAATTTTCACCTCTGGCATATATGCCTTCAGCAGTAAGGCATTGCTAACCACACAGATGTCTGTACACAACCCGACAAGGGTAATTTCTTCAATGCCTTCTGTTTCATTGATTTTCTTTATTTCCTCTGCAAGCCCGACAGAGCCAAAGGTCGGTTTATCAAAAACTACCGCTCCTCCAAGAGCCTGTTTTATCCTTTTCTCTATCTCCCAGCCCTCAGTTCCTTTGATACAATGTTCTACCGGTAAATTTCTTCCTTCCTGAGTCTCAAGATAATTGGCCGGATGCGTATCTCTTGTTGCAAAAATGTCCTTTGCATCATAGGCTTCAATTTTCTTTATAACATTTTCAACTATAGCCTGCGCTTCCCTGGTTCCCAAGGAACCATCGATAAAATCATTTTGCATGTCTACGACAATTAACAGGTTTCTCATAATTTATCTCTCCTTGTTCTATTTCCACATAAGTCTTTCTTTTTTAATCCTATCTTAACAATACCATTCAATGCAAATCAACGCAAACCCAATTATATCAGAAATTGCTTTCGACATAATAAACTTTTTTGTTTTCGCCGACTTCATGAAATTGACAGAATGCCTTCCAGCTTATAGAATAATATACAAGTTACAAACCATATGCCTATTTATTTATAACGTCGTCGGGCAAATAAACAAAACAGAGGTTTTTATGAACGAGAATACATACGGCTTTATTGGCCTGGGACTCATTGGTGGTTCCATCGCCCATGCCATTAAAAAATATAAAGAGGATGCAGCTATTCTTGCTTTCGACCCAAACGAAGAGGGTATCACACATGCAAGGGAACAGGGAATTGTTGATACTCCATTTTTTCAACTGAATGAAGAAGCTGCTAAAGCAATCGGGTCCTGTGAATTTATTTTTTTGTGCGCTCCGGTTTCAGCCAACGACACCAATTTAGGCAGGATTATGTCCTATCTGTCAGAGGGCTCGATTTTGACTGATGTGGGCAGTGTCAAGCACACCATCCACCAAACCATTGCTGACCTGCATTTCGAAGAACATTTTATCGGTGGGCATCCTATGGCAGGCAGTGAAAAAAGTGGCTTTGACGCCTCAGATGCAAGAATTTTGGAGAACGCATACTACATTCTGACACCAACCGCTTCTGTCCCATCAGAACGTGTTACGGCATTAGAACAGTTGGTTACGGATATGCGCGCAATTCCTCTTGTTTTGGATTACAACGAACATGATTATATAACAGCGGCAGTCTCACATCTGCCTCATATTATTGCATCCAGTCTGGTTCATCTTGTAGAGGACGAAGACGGTAAGGAAAAGCTGATGAAAATGATTGCAGCAGGTGGATTTAAGGATATCACAAGAATCGCCTCCTCATCTCCTGTCATGTGGGAATCGATTTGTATGACTAACACAGACAATATCATCACACTTTTAGATGCTTTTATTGCTTCTTTGGAAAAGACGCGTGAAAAGCTTCTTTCCAGGGAATCCAGATACTTTTATGATTTCTTTGATGGAGCAAAGGCTTACCGTGATTCCTTCAACAATGTTGGCTCCGGTCCAATCAAAAAATCCTTCGTATTATATGTGGATTTGAAGGACGAAACAGGTTCCATCGCCAAAACAGCAACTCTTTTGGCATCCGTAAACGTCAGCATCAAAAACATCGGCATCATGCATAACCGAGAGGTTCAGGACGGTGCTGTCCGTATTGAATTCTATGATGAACCGTCCATGCTCAATGCCAAAGAGGCTTTGTTAAAGAATCAATATGTAATTTTCTGATTTTACTTCAACTAAAACATCTGCAAAAATAAAACCCAGGAGAATATTCACATGGAATTTCACAAAGTAAAAACCTTAAAAGGGGAAGTCACTATTCCCGGCGATAAATCTATTTCACACCGCTCTGTTATGTTTGGCTCACTTGCCAAAGGAACTACCCGAATCCAGAATTTTCTGGAAGGCGCCGACTGTCTTTCTACCATAGCCTGTTTTGAAAAGCTGGGCGTTTCCATTGAAAAAAGTGCAACGGAAATCCTTGTACATGGTAATGGTTTGCACTCTCTCACAGCTCCAACTGATATTTTGTACACCGGTAACAGCGGAACTACTACCCGTCTTATTTCCGGTATTCTTGCCCCGCAGAACTTTACCACTACATTAAATGGCGATGCCTCTATCCAGAAGAGACCCATGAAGCGCATTATGGAACCTTTAAGACTGATGGGGGCTGACATTGAAAGTATCCGTGGAAATGACTGTGCCCCACTACAAATTACCGGTACAAAGCTCCACGGAATTCATTATCAATCTAAAGTAGCCTCCGCCCAGGTCAAATCCTGTATTTTGCTTGCTGGACTCTATGCCGAAGGAAAAACCTCTGTCACTGAGCCTGTTTTAAGCAGAAACCATTCCGAAATTATGCTTGCCCACTTTGGTGCAAAATTAGACTGTCATGATACTACCGCAACAATTTATCCGGAACCAGACTTAGAAGGACGCGACATTATGGTTCCCGGAGATATTTCCTCAGCCGCATACTTTATTGCTGCCGGACTACTGGTTCCAGGTGCAGAGATTTTAATCAAAAATGTCGGTATCAATCCAACAAGAGCCGGTATTATTTCTGTTGTCAAAGCAATGGGAGGAAACATCCAGCTGCTTAACCAGAATAACGACAGTGGTGAACCCGTTGCCGATTTGCTGGTTTCCTACAGCTCCCTTCATGGCACCACCGTATCCGGAGAAATTATTCCTACTCTCATTGATGAGATTCCCATGATTGCCATAATGGCTGCTTTTGCAGACGGGACAACGGTTATTGCAGATGCCGCAGAATTGAAGGTCAAGGAATCCAATCGAATCGATGTCATGGTTGACAACCTGTCACGCATGGGTGCCGATATTACAGCAACCGATGATGGCATGATCATTCATGGTGGAAAAGCCCTTCACGGAGCAACTATCGACAGCTATGCAGATCACCGCATCGCCATGAGCTTTGCAATTGCCTCTCTCCTGCTTGACACACCAACCACCATAAACGACGCTGAATGTGTGAATATTTCTTATCCAACCTTCTATGAAGATTTGAATAAACTGAGCAGATAGACTTATATGATAAATGGAGATTCGTTGAATTTAAGTTTGTTAAATTGGAATTCTGTTGAATTGGGGATTCGTTGAATTGGGGATTCGTTGAATTGGGGATTCGTTGAATTGAAATTTAAGTGAATTATAAGTTAGAAATATTTCAAGGTTTTCGATATAGCAGAGGTCTTTTTCCATATCGAAAGTTTTCTTGTTATGGCATCGCATTAATGGTTTACATAACGCAATTCTTTCGATATACAAAATTAAAAACTCTATATCGAAACTTTTTTCGTTTTTTTCCTCGATATAGAAAATGTTGTTGCATATATCGAAAATCAGTTAACATAATTATCTTATGTTAACCTTTTTTCCTGATTTTCTTTCGATATAGGAATTTTTGATATCTATATCGAAAAATTACATAAAATCAATTGCACAATAATTGACTATCTGAAATTGACTATCTGAAATTAACTGCACATAATTAACTAGTGTCTGCTGATTAAAGCATTGTTGGTTCTAAATCAGCAGGTTTTACCCCTAT
>CAZUCI010000085.1:5180-7904 GCA_964619485.1 uncultured Lachnospiraceae bacterium | reverse complement strand
CACGGTGGATACGATAACGGTGCGACCTACAACGGACGCGTGGAAAAGAACGACACCCTGGCAATGTCACTTGCAGTCGGTGAAATTTTAGAGAGAAACGGTATCAATGTGATTTATACAAGGACAACCGATATATATGAATCACCTTTTCAAAAGGCAACGGAAGCCAACCAGGCAAATGCAGATTACTTTGTCTCCATTCACCGAAATTCCACCCCGGTTCCCAATACCTATTCCGGTGTTGAAACACTGGTATACAATCGCTCCGGCGCAGCATATACCCTTGCCCAAAACATAAGCCGCAGATTGGATGCTATCGGATTTGATAATCTTGGGATCACAGAAAGGCCTGGTCTGGTGGTGCTTAGACGCACCAGCATGCCCGCCGTACTTTTAGAATTAGGCTATGTCAACACCGACGCAGATAACCTGTTCTTTGATCAGAACTTTGACCAGATTGCCCAGGCTATCGCTGAGGGAATACTGGAAACGATCTATTAAAATGATAAAATTATTGATATGTAGTCAATTCTTCAGGCAGGTGAGCAACTCGCTCCAGGACAGCTTCGTGGGATTTTTCGGAAAATCATCCTGTTCTGAAGCCACCGAGAGATAGTAATCATCACAAATTTCGTATGTGGTTACTCTTCCATGGTCTGCTCCCTGCTCCAGATAGGCAAAAATGCCCTCACCAGATAATTTTGCCCAACTTTCCTTTTGTGTCCAAAGTCTGGTAAACGCTTGATCACGTTTTGTTTTACTTTCCATACCAAGGATTGTCATCACCTCATTTTCAGTTCCAACCCTGGATAAAACATTCTCTTTACACGGGCGAATCCGTTCCACATCAACACCAACCGCATTCTCTCCAAAAGCGCAGGCTGCAATATCACCCCCATGGGAAAGATTTACCTGAAAATGCAATTTTTCATTAAACTGCATCTTTCCACCATCACCAAAGAAAGGAACTTCCGACAGGGAAATTCCTTTCTTTTTCATTGCATATCCCAGCAATAACCCCGCTGCAATGCAGCGTGTCTGATCCTCCGGGGATTTGTAAGAAGCAGCCTTTCCTTGCCTGCACACAGGAAACGCCACTCCCAATTTGCCTATATTTTTCTCATCAAAAGAAGAGTCTTTCAGTCCTTCTGTTTTCATACAGTCCTTTTCAAACTCTTCCACCATGTCAGAGATTTTCACATAGATTATCTGCATACTCTTTTCCTTTAACATCCAACAGCCATGCGGTCATAAATATCATTCAACCACTTTTCATCCAGCGTTGTACTGTTCAAAATAGTAATACGATCCTTTCTTGTTCCCGCCGCACGCATCCACGCGTCCGCAAAAATTTCACGGGTGATACCATAAGAAGCAGGATTTAAATCAATTCCATAAGCCTTACATACCTCAAGAAGCTGACTTTCATCTCTGCCCTGGAACATACATGCACCAACACTTCCCAGCGCCACTGCCATTCCATGAGAAATTTTAATCTCTGGATAATACTCCTCGACAGCATGACAGAATAAATGTTCTGAACCGCTGCTTGGTCTGGAGCTTCCGGCTATTTCCATTGCAAGACCGCCCATAACAAGAGCCTGCGATAAAATACGGATAAAGCTTTTACTCTTCAAGGATTTATCATCACAATGATACACACTGTCAAAAGCCATGCGTGCCATAATATATGCAAAGTCATTTAACGGCTTTCCACTTTTCTTTGCCGCCAGCTGCCAATCATAAAGAGCTGTATATTTACTGATAGTGTCACCAATTCCAGCCATCAGCTGCGACTGCGGTGCACCCATAATAATGTCTGTATCAACCAATATTGCTGTTGGGATTTTACACCCCAGGGTCTTCCTGCTGCTTCCTTCGGTGGCAAGAACCGCAAAGGGAGATGCAAGAGAATCATTGCTCAGCGTCGTCGGCAGACATACATAAAGTGCCTTGCTTACAAAAGAAGCATATTTTGCCACATCAAGCACTCTTCCGCCGCCAAAGCCGATGCAGACTGAAACATCATCTACACAAATTTTCTTGGCAAGAGAAACTGCCTGGTCAAAGCTGCCTTCTTCCACAAGGTAAAGTTCACTTCCAGGAAAGTCACTCTGAATCTCTTTTAGCTGCTTTTGGTATAGGTCAAACAAAAACTGTTCCGTAACAATAACAGCCTTCGCCCCCTTAGTCTGGGGGAGATAGGCTGCTAAAATTTCATCGACCCGGTCAAATATTTCTTCCTCCACTACCATACAAAGTGGAAGATTAAATCGATTAAACTGGTTCATCTCTTCTCCTGCATTCCTGCATAACAATTATGCTGTCCACTCTGCAAACAGCATCTTATATGCAATTATTCTGATACTTTTTCATCATCCGCTGCAGTAATTGCGATCTGCAATTCATCAAGCTGAATCTGATCTACCACATCAGGTGCGCCGGTTAACAGACAGGAAGCATCTTTTACTTTAGGGAAAGCGATTACTTCACGGATGCTCTCTGCTTTTACTAACAGCATAACCAGACGATCCAATCCGTATGCAAGACCTGCATGAGGTGGTACACCATATTTAAATGCATTTAATAAGAATCCAAAACGTTCCCATGCACTTTCCTTTGTGAAGCCAAGTACTTCAAACATCTTTTCCTGAATATCATTCTGATGAATTCTGACAGAACCACCACCAAGCTCAACGCCATTTAATACGATATCATATGCTT
>CAZUCI010000085.1:0-5170 GCA_964619485.1 uncultured Lachnospiraceae bacterium | reverse complement strand
CTCTTACCTTGCCAGGATCTGTATCAATAAACTGCCAGTCCTCTTCCATAGGCATTGTGAAAGGATGATGCATCGCCATGAAACGGTTTTCTTCATCGCTCCACTCTAACAATGGGAACTCTGTTACCCACAAGAAGTTGAATTTATCATCATCAATCAGTCCAAGCTTATGTCCCAGATCTAAACGAAGGGCTCCAAGCACATTCCATACAATCTTGTTGCGGTCAGCAGCAAAAAGTAATAAATCACCTGCTTCTCCACCCATAGCAGCAACTAAAGCCTTTAATTCCTCTTCTGTCATGAATTTGGCAAAAGAAGATTTGTATGTTCCATCCGGCAAAACAGCAAGATAAGCTAAGCCTTTGGCTCCATTTCCCTTTGCTGCATCAACCAATGCATCAATCTTTTTACGTGGCATTTCAGCCTGTCCCTTGGCGTTAATACCGCGAACAGAACCACCATTTTCCAGTGCAGAGGTAAATACGGAGAAGCCGCAGCCCTTTACTACATCGGAAACATCTACTAATTCCATTCCAAAACGCGTGTCAGGTTTATCTGAACCGAAACGATCCATGGCATTCTGCCAGGTAATTCTTGGAAGTGGAAGGGAAACCTTTAAGCCAATAGCCTTCTCACAGACGTCTGCAATCAAACGCTCATTGACATCCATAACATCCTCTGCATCAACAAAGGACAGCTCCATATCAATCTGGGTAAACTCCGGCTGACGGTCAGCACGTAAATCTTCATCTCGGAAACATTTTGCGATCTGCATATAACGGTCATAACCGGAAACCATCAATAGCTGCTTGAACAGCTGTGGTGACTGTGGCAATGCATAAAAAGCTCCTGGATGAACACGGCTTGGTACAAGATAATCTCTTGCGCCTTCTGGTGTGGATTTATTTAAGATAGGGGTTTCAATCTCCAAAAATCCTTCCCCGGCTAAAAATGAACGAACTTCCTCGCAGATTTTGCTTCGCAAAATCAGATTTCTCTGAACATCAGGTCTTCTTAAATCTAAAAATCTGTATTTCAAACGAATATCTTCTTTGGTTTTGCTGTTCTCTTCCACCTGGAAAGGAGGAGTCTCAGATTCAGAAAGAATACGAACCTGCTCTGCGATTACCTCGATATCACCTGTAGCAAGATTTTCATTTGCTGCACCGGCTCTCTTTTCTACACGACCAACAATGGCAACAACAAACTCACTTCTCAGCTTTTCAGCCTTTGCAAAATTTTCTGCGCCACATTTATCTTCTTCAAAAATAACCTGTAATATTCCGCTGCGGTCACGAAGATCCACGAAAATAATACCACCTTTATTTCTCTGCTTAGCCACCCATCCCATAACGGTAACTGTCTGACCTATATTTGCTCCTGTTACTTCTGTACATCTGTGGGTTCTCTTTAACCCTTTCATTGTTTCAGCCATTACTTGCTGCCTCCTATTTTGGCATGAGGTACATTGGCATGAGGTGTCGCGTTAGCGACGGAGTCCTGATGCCTTTTGTCGTCGTAGACGACGGAGTCCTGATGCCTTACATTTTTATCAATTAACTATACTATTTACTTTTTCAAAGGATCTTTATAGAAATCTACAAAATCCTCATACCCTTCGTTTGTTAACTGCTCTTTCTGGAATTTTTTGTTCTTATTCATACGAACAACCAATACCTGCTTGCCTGCTGCACGTTCTTCCTGTGCTTTGGCAATTACCTTGCAAAGAGCCTCTGTATTAATTCCTTTTTCAACCAGATAAGCCACTTTGGTAGCCTGGGAAGGAACCTGGAAATTCTGGTCCATCAAAATAGTGATAATTCTTTCAAAGCCGATGGAGAATCCACAGGCCGGCACATCGTTTCCTGTAAATCTGCCAATCATCTTATCATAACGACCGCCGCCGGCAACACTGCTGCCAAACTCAGGCATCTCGATTTCAAATA
This sequence comes from uncultured Lachnospiraceae bacterium, assembly GCA_964619485.1. Taxonomy (GTDB): domain Bacteria; phylum Bacillota; class Clostridia; order Lachnospirales; family Lachnospiraceae; genus UBA2882. The sequence goes on along the minus strand of CAZUCI010000085.1, from coordinate 3,224 downwards.
TTGTTCCTGTGTAATATGACATACCGCGAACCAGGGTAGGATCAAAAACAATATCAAAGTTGGTATCTACAGTAGCAGAAACACTTTCTTTGATCTGAGCCAGATTGTCAGAAACCTCTGCGTCTAAGAAATCGCCTAATTTTTCTTTCAAATAAGCAATTCCGTCTGCCGCCTCTTCCATACCGGCAAATAGATCAGTATATTTATCAATGGACTCTTTTGCAAAGCCTTCTCTTGCCAGTTCCTCTTTTACGCCTTCCAACCCGATTTTATCCATCTTATCGAGGATGATAAACACCAAGTCAAAGCTTTCCTCTGCAAAGCCTGCATAAGCAGCCATTGCTTTTAAAATTCTTCTCTCATTGATACGAACCTTGAAATTAGAAAATCCCAATTTTCCAAGCGTTGTTGTTGTCGCAAGAATCAACTCAATCTCAGCCAGGTTGCTTGGCTCGCCCAAGATATCAATATCGCACTGCATGAATTGACGGAATCTACCCTTCTGAGGTCTGTCCGCACGGAATACATTTCCCATCTGCAAAGCCTTGAATGGTGAGGGAAGACTTGCTGCATTATTGGAATAATATCTGGCCAGAGGAAGGGTCAGGTCATAACGAAGACCACTGTCTGCCAAATCATTTTCGCTTGTTGCAGTGCTCAAATTAAACTTGTCTCCACGTTTCATAACCTTGAAAATCAGTTTTTCATTTTCTCCACCCTGTTTACTGCAGAGATTTGCAATATTCTCTACACAAGGAGTCTCGATAGGAGTAAATCCAAACTTTCTATAGTTTTCTTTGATTACATTCATCACATAATCACGGATCTGCATTTCGCCCGGTAATACATCCTTCATACCGGTCACTGGTTTCTTAGATAAAGCCATTTGTTTCACCTGTTCCTTTTCTCATAATCATCACAATTTTACATCCTTTTAGACCATTTCACAATACTTTCTTTCATTTATCCCTCAACGGACTCGATTCCCATCTGTGCAATTTTCAAAAGATCTCTTCTGGACGCGATACCAAGCTTCACAAAAATGTTTTTCATGGAGCTTTTTACCGTATTTTCACTGATAAACAGCTGACTGGCAATTTCCTTGTTGGTACAGCCGTCCACCGCCAAAAGTGCAATGTCGTTTTCTCTCTTGCTGAGCATTGGGAAAATTGCCGCATGCTCCTGTTTCTTTGCCTCTTTCTGCACCAGTGAGAATTTTCGGCACATGGCCATAATCCCCTTGAAGCTCTCATCCTCCTCCACCAGCATCTGGATCGGCTTCATCAGCCATTTTCCATACTTGGCATAGGTCATTTCAGGCTCTATCCCAATCATTTCCTTTACCTTTCTGATCAGGGCAATAGCCTCCTCATATCTTCCAAGTGCAGCATTACTGGACGCAAAAACAAGATAAAAATCAGCTTCTGTAAGCAAATAGTGATATTGGGAGGAAATGTGCTTCACCTCATCCTCTCCCGAAAGTATTTCCGTATAGCGTTCCTGATAAAGTGCCATATTCATCTTCATGAGCATGGCAAAAGGATACGCCTGATACATTAACCGCTTTGGAAACACATCCTCCTCAAAAATCCAGTCTGCCACATGCTCCGGATATCCCATATAAATGTAAAAAAAAGCCTCTGCCATATCCACCGTATAATGCAGTCTGGAATTTTCACACCGTGCATCCGTAACATGGCTGCGCATGCAGTCCAAAATATTTTTCACCTCATCATAGTCATTTCTCATATAGGCCAGATGTGCATTGAGATACTGAGCCGAAATAACCAGCCCCGGCACATCATGCTTCCTGCAGATTCGAAGTCCCTTATGGCACAGAATTTCCGCCTCTGCAAACGCTCCACAAAGGTACTTCCACTCAGCCTCTGCCATCACCCCAAGACCTTCATAGCAGTAAATATCATTTTCAATCAATTGACCCACATGCTCTTTGAAGATTCGCAAAATCCCCGTCATTTCTCCGCCGTGATAAAACATATGTAAGATGGACGGAATTCCAAAGGTTCTGGGAATATCCCTATCAATCTGCACCATATTCTCTGCAGGTACAGCAATTGCAAGATGCATATACCGGTCCATTTCCTCCAGATTATTGTAGGCCATCTGTCCGCGAAATACATAATAGGCCCTGCGAAGATAATTCATATCCTCCCTGGCCAGCTTTAACTGACTCATGATTTTTTCAAACAGCTCCAGACACGTCTGCAGCCGCTCTTCGTCGTGATAATTATAAAAGCGCCACATGAACAGAATCAGGCACTGAGGATAGTCCTCAAACAAAATAACCGGGCACCCGTCAAAGCACTGACGCATCAGATTTTCATCCTCTTCTCTTGCCCCAATGGTTTCAAAAAGGTCCAGCGTATGAAGAACACCCTCATAATTTTCTGCTTTTTTATACCAGATAAGTGCTTTATTATACTGTTTCAAATGTAAGTAATACTCTGCGACCTTCTCGAAACGTACACACTTTTCCCCAAGACTCAGCCTGTCAAAGTGATGCATAACGCAATCCAGAAAAATGGTATGCATATGATAAAAGCCCGTCTGAGGATCCACTCCGAAGAAGGAATGATTATTCTGAAGCTCTGTCAGAATTGCCTCGCTGTCCTCCCCCTGATTGAAGAAATCTGCCTGTTCCTTGGTAAAATCCTGCACCAATGCCATATAGGACAGGAAGTGTCTGCTCTGTTGGGAACAGGTGGCGTAGGCAACCCGCTCCACCAGATGCTCCATATCTGCTGAAAGATCACTTTTTCCAATGCGAAGATAATTCAGAACAGAGACATAAATCATGGAAATCCAGCCCTCTGATTTTTTATACAAAAGGGTAATGTCCTTCTCCGGCATGGGAACCTCACAAAGCTTTAGATACTCATGAAGATCCTCCAGCGAAAGGCACAATTCTGCCGTTGTAATGCGATTCAGCTTTCCCGTCGAAAGCAGAATTTCTTCATCCGGAAAAACAATCTTCTGAGAAATCATGATGATATGAAAAGTTTCCGGCATTTCCCGCACCAGATATCTGAAAAACCAGTTTGTCTGCTCCGACAGAACAGCATGATAATCATCAACAACAAGAATAAAGGGCTGATCCTTCATCGCCTTTTTCATAGCATTTGCAAAATGCTCCCTCCTGCTTCCATCCTCCGGAAATGGCCAGCAGAGAAACTCTTCTGTCAGCTTACTGTTATCAAAAAAAG
>CAZUCI010000084.1:0-8549 GCA_964619485.1 uncultured Lachnospiraceae bacterium | reverse complement strand
GTTGTTCAGAGGACTGTGCAGAAAGAAAAGAACAAAAAACTGATTTCTCCGAGAAGTTGCATGAGATGAGTAGCATCAAAAAAGTCATAGGTGTTGTCAGTGGGAAAGGAGGAGTAGGAAAGTCACTTGTTACTTCGATGCTCGCTGTTACCATGAATAGAATGGGTTATCATACTGCCATTCTTGATGCAGATATTACAGGACCTTCTATTCCAAAGGCATTCGGAATTCGGGGAAAAGCCACTGGTAGCGAATTTGGCCTATTCCCTGTTAAAACAAAGACTGGCATTGATATTATGTCTGTTAATTTACTTTTAGAAAACGATACTGATCCTGTTGTATGGAGAGGACCAATAATTGCTGGTACAGTTAAACAGTTCTGGTGGAGTTTGTTTCTGTGTCGATCATTATTGTCAATGTACTAAAGAAACTGAATCTCGATACAGATGATAAAATAATACAGCTGTTTTTGCTAAAAATAGCGCTAATAAATGTGAGTATGATCTTACTATTTGCCCTTATCGTACTACTAGTATCAAGATAAAGAACAGGGTATATCAGGGAAAGTATTTAAGATAATGTTATTTGTTTGACTTATGTGGATATTTTGTTAAAATAGAATTTAGGGCATATGCACAAAATGTAGTGTAAAAGAAATCAGATATAACGAGGTAAGAATGCATGGAAACAGAACATATAGATCAAGTCATGGAACAGGAAAAGACACATTCAGAGTTGGCAATGGCATATTTTAAAGAAGGATATAATTGTTCAAAGTCGGTATTTTTAGCTTTCTGTGATGAGTATGATATGGATTTTGAGACTGCTTTAAAAATCAGTTCCTCTTTTGGAGCAGGGATGGGAAGACTTCGGGAAGTATGTGGTGCTGTTTCGGGAATGTTTATGGTAGCTGGATTGGTTTATGGTTATATCGATCCCAAAGACCATAAAAAGAAGACTGAACATTATGAAAGAATTCAGTATCTTGCGAAAGAATTTGAGGATAAAAATCGATCCATCATATGCAGGGAATTGTTAGGTTTAGGAGCTGGAAAAGATAAACCAGAACCTGAACTTCGAACAGCAGAATATTATAAAAAAAGACCATGTGCAGAACTTGTAGGGGTGGCTGCTGAAATTATGGAGCGGTATATGGAAGAAAATAAAATAAGATAGCGTTTGAAAGGTTGAGACACGGTTTGGTGCCTCAATCTTTTTTTGTGCAAAAAGAGAAAAAAGTTATGGGCATTTGACAATAACTAATTATCGTAGTATTATTTAATTAGCATATGCCCATAATAAAATAGAAGAGAGGTAAATGATATGAAGATTGCAGTGTCATCAATAGGTCAGAACAAAGAAACTTTGCTGGATAGAAGGTTTGGAAGATGTGATTACTTTCAGATTTTTGATACAGAAACGAAACAATATGAGGTAATCGTAAATAATGGAGTATCTGCGGAAGGTGGAGCCGGAATTGCTGCGGCAAGTCAGGTGATTGAAGAAAATGTAAATATAGTTATTACGGGAAATTTGGGTCCTAATGCATTTGAGCTGTTAGAAAAATCGGGTATTAAATCATATAGTTGTGAAGAAATACCAGTATTTCGGGCAATTGAGCAATTCCAAAAGAATATGTTATCAGAAATTGGTTCTGCGGGAAAAGCTCACCATGGAATGCATTAAGGTCAAAAGGAGATTGTCATGATTATAGCAATACTAAGTGGAAAAGGTGGAACAGGTAAGACAACCGTTTCAACGAATCTTGCAAAGACTATGGGAATCAGCTACGTGGACTGTGATGTGGAAGAACCAAATGGTTTTATATTTATGAATCCATTGATTACAGAAAAGGAGGATGTCTTCGTAGAATATCCAGTCATAGACCAGGGAGTCTGTAATGCTTGTGGAGTCTGTGCTAAGGTCTGTCAATATCATGCACTTGCAGAAGCAGGAAAGAATATTGTAGTTTTTGAGAAGCTATGCCATGCCTGCGGAGCATGTAAATTAGTGTGTAAGCCCAAAGCACTCACCTATGAAAATCGTTCTGTTGGAATTCTAGAGCATGGTATGGCAGCGGATATTGCTTGTCATCGAGGCGTTTTGAATGTTGGAGAGCCAATGGCAGTTCCTGTCATTCGTGAGCTGCTAAGAGGAGTTTCCCAGCACGACCATCTAATTGACTGCCCTCCAGGTACTTCCTGCAATGTGGTAAATTCACTTAAGGTGGCAGATGCTGCAATTTTAGTTACAGAACCATCAGAGTTTGGACTACGTGATCTTAAGATGGCTGTTTCTCTTGTGAAAATGTATGGCATTCCTTATGGAATTATTATCAATAAGGATGATGGATTAGACAATATGATAAAAAAATATTGCAAAAAAGAAGGCATTCTGCTTTTTGGAGTCATTCCCTATAGCAAGGAAGCTGCTATGTTGTATTCAAAAGGGCTGATGCTTGGCGAAAGCAAAATCTATCGGAAAACGTTTGAAGAAATAGCGGTTCGGCTGAAGGAGGATTTTGCATGGTAATATCAGTATTGAGTGGAAAAGGTGGAACCGGAAAGACTACAGTGGTTGCAGCATTATCAGAACTTATTGGTAAAGTAGTCAAAGTGGATTGTGATGTGGATGCTCCAAACCTATACCTTTTTTATAAAGGATTGGACATTGAAAAGAAATATTTTTATGGAAGTAAGAAAGCAAGGATAAATAAAAGCATTTGTATAGAGTGTGAAATTTGTGAAGAGGTATGTAAGTTTGGCGCAATCCGAAATTCACAGGTAAATACTTTTCTGTGTGAAGGTTGTGGAGCCTGTACACTGGTCTGTCCCCAAAACGCAATTCATCTCGAAGAGGAAAAAACAGCGGATATGTTTCTTACGAAAACAGATAAAGACATAATAGCGAGAGCAGAAATGGGTATTGGAAGCGATGGTTCAGGTAAGCTTGTAACGGCGTTAAGAAAAAATGCAAAGCGATTTGCAGATAAAGACAGTATTCAGATTTTAGATGGTTCACCTGGAATTGGATGCAGTGTGATTGCATCGATTACGGATACGGATATTGCACTTATCGTTACAGAGCCGACAAAGTCAGGTCTTGATGATTTAAAGAGAATATTGGAATTATCAGAACATTTTGAGACACAGGTCATGATCTGTGTAAATAAGTACGATGTTAATCTGGATATGACAGTGAAAATTGAAGAGTTTGCAAAGGAAAAGAATTTACCAATCATAGGGAAAATTCCATTTGATCCTCTAGTTATGGAGGCTGTAAATACATTAAAACCGATTACAGAATTCTCAGGCAGTCCGGCAAGTAAAGCAATAGAAGAGATGTGGAGTTGCATCAAACTTGAGCTATAAACAGGAAGCAGGCAATAGGAAATATAAAAAGCAAATAAATATCCAGAAAGAAAATGGAGGAAAAAAGATGAGAGTAGCGGTAGCAAGTGAAGGAACACTAGTAAGTGGACATTTTGGACATTGCGAAGGATTTACCATGTATGATATTGAAAATGTAGAAGTAAAAGGAAAAGCATTTGTACCAAATCCTGGTCATAAGCCTGGATTTTTGCCAGTATTCTTAAAAGAGCAAAAGACAGATGTTATCATAGCTGGAGGTATGGGAGAAACAGCTCAGGTACTTTTCAATGAAAATGGAATTGAAGTTGTTGTCGGCGCACAGGGTAATGCTGATGATGTAGTGAAACGGTATCTTGCAGGTGGATTACAATCTACAGGTAGTGTATGTACAGAACATGCCCATGAAGGTCATTGCAATGATTAGTCCTTTTATATTATCATAGTAAGAAAAGGATGAAATGGGGCGAAATATGGAATTACAGATTACAACTTTGATTGAAAATCAGTGCGATGACAATGGCGAATTGCTATTTGAACATGGACTATCCTTATACATTGAAACAGATGGGAAAAAGATTTTATTTGACACAGGACAGAGCGGAGATTTTATTAAAAATGCAAAATCTCTGGTAAAAGATTTGAATGCACTGGATTATTGTATTCTGAGCCATGGGCATTATGATCATACAGGGGGCTTGGAACGATTTGTGCTTGAGACATTAAACCTTCCTAGATTCATTGTGGGGGAAGAATTTTTTAATTCAAAATACAAAACGATTGGAACCAAAGAATATAAATTCAATGGAAATTCTTTTTCGGAATCATTTTTAAAAAGCCTTCCAACAGAGACAATAAAAGTTAGTGAAGATATGATTTCACTGACTGAGCATATCTTTGTGTTCCATCATTTTAAGAAGTATAATGATTTCGAACTAAGAAATCCAAAATTCTTTGTAAAATCAGGTGTGGAGTATATACCGGATGATTTTATGGATGAGATTGCTCTTGGGATACTTACGAAGAAAGGCCTGGTAGTCATTGTAGGGTGTTCCCATGTTGGAATTGTTAATATTTTAAAGACAATTTCTGAAAGAATGAATATGCCAATCTATGCAGTTGTGGGTGGAACCCATCTGGTGGAGGCAGATGAAGTAAGAATTAGGGAAACGATAGAAATGTTTCAGAAGATGGAGATACAAAAGGTTGCAGTTTCTCATTGTACTGGAGAAGAGGGTATCCTTAAGATACGGGAAGGCATGAAGGAACAGTTTGTTTATAATAATACGGGACATGTAATGCTAATCTAATGGTTGAAAGGAAGGGTTTTGTTGACATTTTGAATAATTCAGATATTATTAGTAGTAAAGGATAATCTGAAATTAGCCCGCATTTTGTGAGTATGAAAGAATGGTGATAAAATGGCAAGACCAACAAAATGGAGGAAAATAGAGCATGTTCCGGTAATACCGTATTTTGTTCCTTCGGAAACAGAAGTAGAAGAACTGCCTGAAAATATTTTGAAACTAGAGGAACTGGAAGCCATCCGGCTAAAAGATCTGGAAGGATTGGAACAGGGGGAGTGTGCAGAAAGAATGGAGGTATCGAGACCGACATTTCAACGTATACTACTGTCTGCAAGGGAAAAGGTAGCTGATAGTTTGATTCATGGAAAGATGATACGAATTGAAGGTGGTAATTTTACACGGAACATTTGTCCCATTATATGCAAGGATTGTGGGAAAGAGTGGAAAGAAAGTTTCGAGAATCTGGAGGCAATTAAGAACGGGAAATATGTGTGTCCTAATTGTGGGTCTGTCCATGTAATCTGTCAGGATAAATGTAGAGATAAGTTCTGCAGAGAGAATTGCTGGCGACATAGAGAAATGGATTATTAGTCGAAGTAACGGCAAGTTAAGAAGTGTCTGATATCATAGTACGAGTGTGCTATGTGTTGGGGCACTTTTTTTGTTGATATTGACATATGCCCAAAATTGAATTAAAATATTTTAATGGGCATAAGACCAAAATAAATAACGATTGGAAGTGAAAACATGTTTAGTGAATCCTTTTCTGATAAGGTGATTGATCATTTTATGTCACCAAGAAATTGCGGTTCTATAGCTGATGCCAATGGTGAAGGAAGTTTTGGTGATCCAGGATGTGGAGATTATCTTACAATCCAGATTAAAGTAAGAGATAATCAAATTGAAGATATAAAATTCCTCGTCTTTGGGTGTACAGCAGCTGTTGCATCCAGCAGCATGACAACCGTTTTGGCAAAGGGTAAGACTTTGGACGAAGCGTTGCAGATTACAGATAAGGATATTGCAGACGCACTAGATGGGTTGCCAGAACAGAAATTGCATTGTTCCGTACTTGGAGCCAGTGCTTTAAAAAATGCGATTGAAGACTATTTCAAGAAAATATAACAACAAGGAGTAAAGCGAATGAGCGAAAATACAAAAAGCTGTTCAGACAGCAGTTGCACAAAAGAATCCTGTGAAGGATGTGATCAAAGCTTACAAGGTAAGCTTGGCAAGCAAAGTATGTTAGAAGATTTAAATCAGTTCAGTTCCATAAAAAATGTGATTGGTGTGGTAAGTGGAAAGGGTGGTGTAGGAAAATCATTTGTCACAGCAATGTTGGCAGTTCTTTTAAACAGAAAAGGCTATCGAGTAGGAATTTTGGATGCTGATGTTACGGGACCTTCAATACCAAAAATGTTTGGTATCACAAGAAAAGCATCTGCCAATGAACTTGGAATACTTCCAGAGAGAACAGCAAATGACATAAAAGTTATGTCTGTAAACCTATTGTTGGATAAAGAAGATTCTCCTGTCATCTGGAGAGGACCAATTCTGGCTGGAACAGTAAAGCAATTTTGGACAGATGTAGTATGGGAAGATCTGGATTACCTTTTCATTGATATGCCACCTGGAACAGGAGATGTTCCATTGACTGTATTTCAGTCCATTCCATTGGATGGAATTGTGATTGTATCTTCTCCGCAGGATTTGGTATCCATGATTGTAAAAAAGGCATATAACATGGCTAAAATGATGAATGTTCCTATCTTAGGATATGTAGAAAACATGAGTTATGTGAAATGTCCAGATTGCGGAAAGGAAATTTCGATATTTGGACAAAGCAAACTTGGTGAGATTGCAGAGGAAACGGGAGTTGATATACTTGGAAGGATTCCGATTGACCCTGTTATCGCAAGTCTGGTAGATCAGGGAGAATTCGAACGTTTTTCCTGTGAATATCTAGAAGACGCAGCCAACAAAATAGAAAAGATCTTTGAAAGTACGATATAGCCATAAAAATATCCCATATGCATTCATAATGAATAGCAATGGGATATTTTTATAGCCTAATGCTGGCATCCGTGTTCATGTTCATGGCAAGAGTCACCAGAATCAATAACAGCACCAGAAAGCCAAGCAAGAGCAACTTCTTTTACATTTCCCTGACAGCCACGGATTACGTCAATACCAGAATGATTCAGTACGTTTACGGCACCATCACCCATGTTGCCAGCAAGCATCATGCTTACACCTATATCGGCAAGTACAGAAGCAATATTTGATTTGCATCCGCATCCGGCAGGAGAAGGTACGATTTCCTCGCTGATAATTTCGGATTCATTTACAGTAAATACAGTGAAGTATTCGCAGTGACCAAAATGACTGTCGATGATGTCACCGCGTGAAGGTAATGCTATTTTCATAGTCTGACTCCTTTGCGTTGTAATTTTCATATTGTGATACATTATTATGTGCATCCACAATGTAATAGTCTACTGTAATTATTGGCATATGTCAATAATAAGGAGCGATTAATCAAGTTTTGCAGCATTATCATACAGAGTCTGAACTTCTTTTTTTGATACCATTTTTGATAAAAGGAATGCGATGATGATTATCCCTGGTATATCAATCAGAAGTCGTGTAATGGCAAAGGTATTACCAAGTGCGGCTATTTCAAAAAGGAACATAGGAATCTTTGTCGTTGACCAGGCACCAATGAATATCAAGATATTCATGAACTTAACACCCTTTTTCATAAAGACAGCAGCAACAGGAAATGCGCCATATAATGGTCCGGCAGCAGCAGAACCAATGAAGATAGCAAGTAAAACACCTTTTATTCCGGAGCCTTCTCCCATATATTTGATCATAGTTTCTCTTGGAACCCAGACATCCAAAAGACCAAGTAAAAGAAAAATTGGTGGGATTACCAATAACATCTCTTTCACGGAGTTTCCAGTAATGCGAAGTGTTTTAAGTCCAAGTTCTCGGTTAAAAAGGATAAGGAGTATCATTGCTACGAGGACAAAGATAAAACCACGATATCGTTTGATTATTTTTTTCATTTACCCACCACCATTCCAATAATTATAGCCACAATAAAGGAAAAGAGAAATGCCAGAATATTACGCATAATCGAGATTTTCTTTCCAAAATACTTTATTTCAACAGGAAGTGTAACAATACCTACCATCATAAGAGTAGATACAAATGCAGTAATCTGCATATAGCCGGCTCCGTTTTCTAAAAGTATAGCAGCGGTTGGAAAAGCTACAAATCCTGGAATCAGAGTTACAGATCCAATGAAACTGGCAAGTATGACACCAAACCAACCTGACTCTGCTCCAATAATTTTTGAGATGGTCTCTGGATTAAGAATAGCAAGTAAAAAACCTACTAGTATAATCACTACTAAAAATTCAGGCAAGATATTTTCAAATGCTTTCCATGCTTTTTTTAATGCCATTTTTGTCTTTTTCTTATCTTTTACGAAAGAAAGAATTAAGAGGACAATGGCAAGTCCATAGAAGATATAAGAATCCATGGAGAACCTCCTTTGTATTTATGATGTAGAAAAATATATAGTTGATTTAAAACGAGCTGCTAATCATTAAGCCAAGGATCATACCGTAAATTATGGTGCCTTTTTTACTTGAAGTAATTGGACAAGTACCACTCATGCAACCTATTTTCTTGTTATAAAAATATCCTAATATTCCACCGATTACAGCACCTGCTATTAATTTTAATATCATTTTGAGATCCTCCTATTAGTAATTAAGCAATTATTTTGCTGGTATTATTTCGAAGATACTTTATAATTTCTGTGCCCGCTTTTGCTCCTTCATATACCGCTTTGGATATTTGT
>CAZUCI010000083.1:0-8985 GCA_964619485.1 uncultured Lachnospiraceae bacterium | reverse complement strand
CATTTAAAAGGCGAGGAGACCTCCACCAATTCCGTTGCAACTATTTTTGCATGGAGTGGTGCACTTAGAAAACGTGGTGAGCTGGATCAGCTTCCTGAGCTTATGGAGTTTGCGGATCGACTGGAGAAGGCAACGATAGATACCATTGAGAGCGGCCGGATGACAAAGGACTTGGCATTGATTACTTCCTTAAAAGATGTTAAAGTATTAAATAGCGAAAACTTCATTAAGGCTATTCGTTCAACCATGGAAAATGCATAGTTTGTGGATGTGAGCGGATAGAGGGTTTTCAAATTCTAAAGAGGACATTAATCACATGAATTTTGTATCCGTTTCGTATCTTGTTTTTTTACTGATTATAGTTTTGATTTATTATTGCATACCCAAAAAGCAGCAATGGATTTTGCTGCTTTTTGGTAGTATGCTTTTTTATTTTTGCTTTTCTGTGAAATTAGCTGTGTTTATTTTTGTTTCCATTGTTTCGTCCTATCTTTTTACCAGATTTTTTAAAAAATCGAAGGAAATGCTGCTTTTCACAGTGCTTTTTAATCTGGGAATTCTGTTTATTTTAAAGGTCGCCGCATCGGGGACGCCTCTTGCTTCCAGAGTACACCTGGACCGTTTTGCTTTTTTATTACCGGTTGGAATCTCCTTTTATACACTGACCATTGTGTCCTATATGGTTGATGTATATAGAGAAAAGATAGAGCCTGAGGGTAATATCCTGAAGTACAGTCTGTACATATCCTTTTTCCCACAGATTTTACAGGGGCCGATACCGCGGTATGCACAGCTGGGAAAACAGCTGTCCTGCGGGCATGCTTTTAAGAGAGAAAACCTGTTGGAGGGTGGTTATCTTCTGTTGTGGGGATATTTTCAGAAGATGGTTCTGGCGGACCGCTTAAACATCGTTGTAAATACTGTTTTTAACGGCTATCAATCCTATGATGGACTGTATTTTTTGCTTGCAGGGGTTTTATACAGCTTTCAGCTGTATCTTGATTTTTCAGGCTGTGTTGCAATTGCCACCGGCTCTGCAAAGCTGTTGGGAATTGAGCTTTCCAAAAATTTTGATCATCCTTATCTGGCTGTATCTATCAAGGATTTCTGGCACAGATGGCATATTACGCTGAGCAGCTTTCTGCGGGATTATATTTATATTCCTCTGGGAGGAAATCGCAGGGGAAAGCTTAGAAAATGGATCAATATCATGGTTACTTTTTTCCTGAGCGGCATTTGGCATGGAATAGGACTTCATTATATTGTCTGGGGGCTGCTTCATGGTTTATATCAGGTTCTTGGAGAGATGCTGCTTCCGGTTAAAAAGCTTTTGATGAAAATAACAGGGACAAGAGCAGGAAGCTTTGCACATATTTTATGCAGCAGACTGTTCACCTTTTTCCTGGTTATGATTGCATGGATTTTTTTTAGAGCAGACAGTATTTCTCAGGCTGTTTATATGATTACCCACATGTTCCACAGGATGAATCTCTATATTTTTGTTTCCGGAGAGCTTTATACCCTGGGAATCTGTCAGGAGGAGTGGGTACTTTTGCTTATGGGAGCATTGGTTCTGGGATTGGCAGCCTATATGCACCAATGTGGCTGTAATATCAAAAAACTATTTATGTCCCAGCCGGTTTATTTTAGGTGGACCATACTTTTTGCCGGGATTTTTGCAATTCTGATCATGGGAATTTATGGACCGGGATATGATTTTGCACAGTTTATATATGGAGGATTTTAGCATGAAAAAAAATCCATTCAAATACTTGAAAAGCATACTGACGGGATTGTGTTTCCTCGCTATATTTGCAGTCTTTTTTCTGGTTACTCAGGAGCTGCTCAGAGACAAGTGGACCGAGGGAGAATACAATGTTACTACCAAGGTAAAGGGCTTTTATGCAGAGCCGGCTGACACCATTGACGTTGTGTTTGTGGGCTCCAGTCAAATGTATGCAGATATGGCTCCGGGAGTACTTTTTGAACAATACGGGATTTCTTCTTATGATTTCTGCGCCAATGAACAGCCGCTGTGGGTGTCCTATTCCTATATCAGGGAGGCAGTTCGTACACAGCATCCAAAGGTCATTGTGCTGGATGTATTTACGGTGTATGGAGATACCTATGCAGAGGAGGGAGTCACTCATATTAATCTGGATGATCTTCCCATGAATGCCAATAAAATAGAGGCTATTCAAAACAGTGTGCCCAAGGAGCTGCGCTATTCCTTTTTCTTTCCCATAGCAAAATATCATAATACCTGGTCAGATTTATCCCAGGCTAAGTGGGAAACTGCTTTTTATAGCCAGAGAGATCCGAATAAGGGGTATTCTCCGTTTGTTTTTGCAGGGACTTATGAAAAGCAGGCGAAGGAGGAGGTTAAGGCACAGCAGGAAAAGCAGACTATTCCGGCTATGTCCCTGGAATGGCTGGAAAAAATCAATGCACTCTGCAAAGCAGAAGATGTTGCACTGGTGTTAACAAAGACACCAAACGGAAATGCTGAAAGGGAGAAATTCTACAATACTGTGGAGGCATTAGCCAGAGAGTGGGAGCTTCCTTTTGTTAATATGAATGAGATTCTGGATGGACAGGCTCACATTAATGTGATTCAGGCGCGTAAGGTTTCTGAATATATGGGAGAGTACCTAAACAAGCACTATGAACTGCCTGATCACAGAGGAGAGGAAGCATACGCTTCTTATGAAAAAGCTGCATTGCTCTTTAGAAGAAATGAAAAGAAATGTGAAGTTTTACAGGCGCAGAGCTTAAGGGATTACTTTCAGATTCTGAAGGATGAAAATTATGTCGTACTGATCGCCTCCAAAAATACAGGAAACAATGCCTTTTCCGGTGAGGACTGTAGGGCGGTAAACGAGGCTCTGGGGCTTCATTGTTCTTTACAGGATAATTCAGGGATGGGATATCTTGCAATTGTTGATGGCGGCAGGGTCTGCTATGAATCCGGTGCGGGAGCGGTGACAGATGATGTGACACTGGATGTGGATTCCCTTCAGATAAATATGCACTCAGATGGAAATCTCACCGATGGAAAAAGCTCCATTGTTGTGAATGGAACTGATTTTTCCATGGATTGTGATGGCTTTAATATTGCGGTATATGATAAGGTTCTTGGTGAAATGTTTGAGATGTCTGCCTTTGATCTTACCAATGGGATGAGCCTTATTCGAAATTAGACAATTCCTCGCTGGTCTTTTCCCAGCTTTCATAAAGGGCATCCAGACGTTCTTTGATAACATTCTGTTCTTTTGTCAGCTCTGTTAATCTGCCAATATTTGTCGCATTTTCCGGCAAAGAAATCTGCTGGGAAAGTGCGGCTTCTTTTTCTTCTAAATCAGAAATTTCGTCTTCACATTTTTTGAGCTGGTTTTCCAGCTTTCTTTTGTTTGCGGCCAGCTCCTTTTGTTCCTGCCAGTCTGTTTTTGTTGAGGCTGTCTCAGAGGAATCAGGAAAGAGGGCTGAGGCAGGAGAGCCGGCTGCCACTTCGACACTGTCCTTAAGCTCGGCTTCGGCAGCTTTTTCCTCGTAATAATCATAATTTCCAAGATAGGAATGAAATTCCTTATGATCTAATTCCAGAATTCTGTGGGCAGTCTGATTGATAAAATAACGGTCATGGGAGACGTAGAGGACGGTTCCCTCGTACTGATTTAAAGCGTTTTCCAAAATTTCCTTTGAGGTCATATCCAGGTGGTTGGTAGGCTCATCCAAAATCAGAAAGTTAGCATTGGATAACATGAGCTTGGCGAGGCTGACTCGTCCACGCTCTCCACCACTGAGAGACTCGATCCTTTTAAAAACATCGTCTCCGGTAAAAAGAAACGCAGCCAGGACATTTCGGATTTGTGTACCTGTCAGGTGTGGGTAATCATCACTGATTTCGTCAAAAATACTTTTTTTCATATGGAGAACATGATGCTCCTGGTCGTAGTAGCCAACCTCCACATTGCTGCCCAGCTTAATGGAGCCGGTATCAGGGGTGTATACTTCATTTATGATTTTTAAAATTGTAGTTTTTCCGGTTCCGTTTTTGCCGATAATTGCAACATGCTCACCACGCTTTATTTCAAAGGAAAGACCGGAAAACAGAGTCTGACTGTTAAAGGTCTTTGAGAGGTTTTCCACCTCTAAAACATCGTTGCCACTGATAACAGAGGGCGTCAGCTTAAGATTCATTTTTTGAACAGAAAAGTCAGGTTTATCGATGCGTTCAATTTTAGAGAGCATTTTTTCACGGCTTTCTGCTCTTTTAATGGATTTTTCACGGTTGAACTGCTTCAGCTTGGTGATAACCTCTTCCTGATGCTTGATTTCCTTCTGCTGGTTTAAATAGGCATTCATGGCACTGACACGGAGAACCTGCTTCTTTTGGGCATATTCTGTGTAATTCCCCAGAAAGGTTGTTATCTTCCTGTGATCAATTTCAATAATTTTGGTTACGATACGATTCAGAAAATAGCGGTCATGGGAGACGAGTACCACAGCGCCCTTATAACCACGCAGATAGGTTTCAAGCCATTTGATGGAGGGCAGATCCAGGTGGTTGGTGGGCTCATCCAAAAAGATAATATCTGGCTTTTGCAGCAAGATTTTTCCCAGAGCAACACGGGTTTTCTGACCGCCGGAAAGGGTTTCGATTTTCTTGTCGTACTCCGCTTCAGAAAAACCAAGACCATTCAGTACACCTGTGATTTCACTTTTATAGGTGTAGCCATCTGAAAGCTCAAAGGTATGCATGAGGGTTTCGTAGCGCTCCATAAAGGTATGTAATTCCTCAGTGTCTGAAAGCGTGTGCATGGAGGCTTCCATGGAGCGAAGGGTGTTTTCCATGTCGATAACCTTTTGCTTGGTGGAAAGCAGCTCATCATAGATGGTGTTATGCAGAGCGATTTCCTGATACTGAGCCAGGTATCCGATAGTCTTGTCCTTTGCAAAGGTAACAGTTCCCGAGTCATGGCTTTCCAGCCCCAGGAGCATTTTTAACAGTGTTGTTTTTCCAGTGCCGTTATCACCGACAATTGCGGCTTTTTCATGGTCCTCTATGTGAAAAGAACAGCCTGCAAAAAGCTCGTCCTCTCCAAAATATTTTGATAAGTCATTACAAGATAAAATCATGTTTTTTCTCTCCTAAATTCACAACTGAAAAAATTATACTAAAAATGCGAGAAAAAAGCCAGTTAAGAGGGAAAAATCTTTGACATAATTTTAACAGATGCTATAATACAAGTATTAAAGTAAGGGGGCGTAAACGAGTGGAGGCGAAAGAAATTTCACAGGCTGTCATTGGACGTCTGCCAAGATATTACAGATATCTTGGAGAATTGAAGGATGAAGGGGTTGAGAGAATCTCATCTCAGGAATTAAGTGAAATCATGAAGGTTACAGCTTCTCAGATTCGTCAGGATTTCAATAATTTTGGAGGATTTGGACAGCAGGGATATGGGTATAATGTGGAATATCTTTATACTGAAATAGGTAAAATTCTAGGGATGGATAAAAAGCACCATCTAGTGCTGATCGGTGCAGGTAATCTGGGACAGGCCCTGGCAAACTATATGAATTTTGAGCGTCGCGGATTTATTGTAAGTGGCATTTTTGATGTCAATCCCCAGGTGATTGGCAAAACAATCAGACAGATCGAAGTCCGCCCAATGGAGGAGTTGGAGTCCTTTATCAAGGAAAATAATATTGATATTGCAATTTTGTCCATTCCCAAAAATGCTGCGGTGGGGATTGCAAATCGTCTGGTTGCATGTGGAATCAAGGCAATCTGGAACTTTGCACATGTTGATTTAAATGTGCCGGAGGGGGTTCAGGTTGAAAATGTGCATCTTTCTGACAGTCTGATGAAGCTGTCCTATAACATTAACCGATATGAGAGTCAAAAAGACAGGTAAATGGCAACAACATAAGAGCAGGTGAGGAAAATGGCAAAAGACAAAAAGGATTCTTTTAAAAGTGCACTTGTAGGAAAGCAGCTCCCAATATTGACGCTGGATAATAAATGGTATCAGTTATTTCCTGTCAGTGAAGGAAATAAAGAGGTCAAAAGCCTTGAGAAGGAATTGAATGAGCTTTTGAAAAGACAGGGAAAGCTGAACAACGAAATGAAACAGGTCCGAAAGCTCAAGGCAAAGCTCATGGATGAGATTGTGACAGGGATGAACTCAGATGAGCAGAAGATCAATATGGAGGATCACAAGCGTCTGATCAATGACTGTAATGAAAAACTGGATGCCATGCAGGATGAGCTCCTTGATATTCCAAAGGAAATTGAGCATGTAAATTATGAACTGATGATTAAGACTATGGATATCTGCTATGAAACAATCGCTGAAAACACGACGGAAATCAATGAAATTGCAGACTGGATTTCCGGAATCAGAGTGGAGCTTAAGAAGAATGTCATACGAAAGCAGGAGAAGGAACTATTAAATCAGGAACTGTATTCTTATATGCATGACATTTTTGGACCGGAAGTGATAGAAATCTTTGATATGAAATATGATCCTTCAGAATCGATGCTGAAGAAAAGTGAGCGTAAAGATAATTCTGAGGACAGGAAAGAGAACGAGCATGAGAGCGCTGCTAACAAAAAATCAGATGAAAGAGGCTGATGCCTATACTTCCAACACAGTCGGAATTCCTGCTGCCGTTTTAATGGAGCGTGCTGCGGCTGCCTGTGCCAGACATATTGGAGAAAAAGTATCAGCAGATGGCAAAATATTAATCGTATGCGGTTATGGCAATAATGGAGGAGATGGACTTGCCCTCGGAAGAATTCTCATGGGACAGGGGTGTTTCGTCCGGTTTTTTATGTGTGGAAACAGCGCACATGCAACGAAGCTTAATTACATGCAGCTGCAGATAATTGAAAATCTGTATGATGGATGCTTCACAGAGAATTTGTCTGATGAATACGATATTATAGTGGATGCACTATGTGGCATTGGTTTTACGGGTGAAGTCAGGGAACCGTATTATTCTGTCATTGACCAGATGAACCGGCTTCATGGGTGGAAGGTGGCACTGGATATTCCATCGGGTCTGGATACAGATACGGGGATGGTGGGACGTATGTGTTTTCAGTCAGATACAACAATAACATTTTCCTATCCCAAGTGGGGGCTGTATATTTTTCCGGGAGCAGACTATGTAGGAAAGGTTATAGTTGAGTCTGTTGATATTTTCATCCCGAAGGAAAGAGCGGTTTCCACCTGGCTTTTGGGAAGGGAAGATCTGGATCTGCTTCCCCGGAGAGTCAGCCAGTCACATAAGGGAACCTATGGCGAAACAGTTCTTGCTGCAGGCTCCAGAGCCTATGGCGGAGCGGCACTTTTAAGTGCTCTTGCTGCCGGAAAAACCGGCTGTGGTTATGTAAAATGTATTTCTCCGGAGGAAAACCGGCAGCTGGTTCTGACCCGTTTCCCGGAGTGTATTTTTGCAGGCTATGATACACCGGAACGGGAATGGATCATAGAAAATATTTCCGGTGCTTCTGCAATTGCTGTTGGACCTGGGCTTTCACAGAGTGAGCAGGCAGAGCTGCTGCTTTCTACGGTAATTTATGAATCCAGGTGTCCGCTTGTGGTTGACGCCGACGGTCTGAATCTGTTGTCCGGGAATGAAGTGCTGCTGCAGGAATTAAGCAGGCAGGCGCTTCTTGGAAGAGGGGTTATTTTAACGCCTCATATCGGCGAATTTTCCAGACTGACTGGAAACAGAGAAATGAGACAATTTGAAAAGCGCAGAGAGCTTGCTTTAAAATATGCAGCAGACCATGGATTTTGTGTGGTTTTAAAGGATGCAAGAACGATGATTGCATCCGGAGAAGGAGCACTTTATTTATCTCCATTTGGCAACAGCGGAATGTCGACTGCCGGCTGTGGTGATGTTCTGACCGGTATGATTGTGAGCCTGTTGTCACAGGGAGCAGATGTTTGTAATGCAGCTGTTTTGGGTGTATTATTACATGGTCTGAGTGGAGATTATATGGCAAAAAAGGAAAATGAGTATTCTTTAGTTGCTTCAGATATTATTGTCGGGCTGGATGAAGTCCTGAAAGGAAATGGCAGAAGATGAGACCAGATTATGAACGCGTTTGGGCGCAGATAGACCTTGACGCAATTTGCTATAACATGGAACAGATGCACAGAAATCTGCAGCCAGGTACAAAAATGCTTGGGGTAATTAAAACAGATGCGTATGGTCATGGAGCAGTTCAGATTGCTTCTGAGCTGGAACAGATGGAATATGTTTTTGGGTATGCCGTTGCAACAGCAGAGGAAGCTTTTATATTAAGAAAATGTGAGATTGAAAAGCCAATTCTGATTTTGGGCTATACCTTTCCATATGCTTATGAAAAGCTGATCAGGGAAGAGATTCGTATCACTGTCTTTAAAGAAGATATGCTCAATGAAATTAATGAAGCCGCAGGGAGGCTGGGGAAAAAGGCCTATGTCCATATTAAGGTTGATACAGCCATGTCTCGTATTGGCATCAGGCCGGATCAGTCCGGAATTGATTTTATAAAAAAAGCACTTTCCATGGCGTGGATTCATGTGGAGGGCATTTTTACTCATTTTGCCAAGGCAGATGAACAGGATAAGACCGCAGTCAGGGAACAGCTCCTTCGCTATGAAAGGTTTCTGGACCAGGCAAAGCAGCAGACAGAGTATCGCTTCCCAATACAGCATTGCTCAAACAGTGCGGGAATTGTTGAAATACCATCCGCCAATATGGATCTGGTTCGGGCTGGCATTACGCTTTATGGTCTGTGGCCATCTGACGAGGTAAAAAAAGACATTGTAGATTTGGCGCCTGTTTTATCACTGAAAAGCCATATCGTTTTTATAAAAGAGATTGAAAAGGGAACGCAGGTCAGCTATGGGGGAACCTATACAGCGGAATCTGACCGAAGAATAGCCACTATACCCGTTGGATATGGAGATGGCTATCCCC
>CAZUCI010000082.1:5454-9336 GCA_964619485.1 uncultured Lachnospiraceae bacterium | reverse complement strand
ATTTCAGTCATCTTTTGTTGCACAACGTCCAGTTCATAGGCATTTACCTTGCATCCAAGGTTATGTAATGCTACACTTTTCACGTTTTTTCCTCTCTTTTTTGTACTGTTTGGTTATTGACTTTTCTAATCCCAGCCTTTAGTATAAAGGAGAAGGTATTAATTGAAAAGGAGGAATTGAAATGAAAACAGTACAGATTTCATTAAACTCAATCGACAAAGTAAAATCATTTGTAAATGATATTACAAAATTTGATTTCGATTTTGATTTAGTATCTGGCAGATATGTAATCGATGCAAAATCCATTATGGGTATTTTCAGTTTAGATTTATCTAAGCCAATCGACTTAAATATCCACGCTGAGGAAAGCCTTGATGATGTATTAGCTACATTAAAGCCATACTTAATCTAATTCAGACAATGCTCCCCACGATTTGCGAGTGGCGCATTACAGGAAATCAAAAGTCATCTGCTTTTTGCAGATGACCAATGTCAAAAGGAAATTAACACAGCCGACAGAGAAATCTGGCGGCTGTTTTTTGTCCATTTTTTACATTTCTTATTTCTATTCCACGTCAATGATTTCCCTTGTTGTCATTGCAGTCTCGATCATTTCGTCAATTTTATCAAACACATTCTCCTCATGACCACGAATTACCTTTAAATTGGGTTTGGTAACCGGATGCTTTGCCACAAAAATAGTACAGCAGTCTTCAAAAGGAAGAATGGAGGTTTCATAGGTGTCGATTTTTTCTGAAATATCTACAATGTCCTGTTTGTCAAAGGCAATCAGAGGGCGGTAAACCGGAAGCTCACATACTTCGTTGGTTGCAACCAGTGCCTGCATGGTCTGAGATGCTACCTGACCAATGCTTTCGCCTGTGATAAGGCCAAGACAGCCAGACTCTTTGGCAATCAGCTCGGCGATACGCATCATGTATCTTCTCATGATAATCGTCAGCTCATCATGTGGACATTTCTCGTAAATATAGAGCTGAATCTCTGTGAAATTAATGACATGGAGCTTCATTGGTCCCGAATAGCGTGCCACATATTTTGCCAGATCTACAACCTTCTGTTTTGCTCTCTCACTGGTATATGGCGGTGCATGAAAATAGACTGCATCAAGAGTTACCCCACGCTTACTAATCATGTAACCGGCAACCGGGGAATCTATTCCACCGGACAATAACAGCATGCCCTTTCCACCGGTTCCAACCGGCATTCCACCAGGACCCGGAATTATCTCTGAGTAAATATATATTTTTTCGCGGATTTCCACGTTTAATTCAAAATCAGGTTTGTGCACATCTACACGGATTTCCGGAAAAGCATCCAGAATCACCTCTCCTAAATCTGCATTGATTTCCATGGAATTCTTAGGATAATTTTTTCTTGCTCTTCGGGCACAGACCTTAAAGGTTTTCTTTTTATCCGGGTAAACCTGATCAATAAACCTGACAACCTCTTTGCCCAGTTCCTCAAAGCCCTTATCCTCCACATAAACTACAGGACAGATACCGGAAATGCCAAACACCTTCTGAAGTGCTGCAACCGTCTCATCAAAATCAAATTCCGAGGTTGCGTCCACATAGATTCTTCCCTGGGTTTTGTGCACCTCAAAGGAAGCATCCAGCTTAGCCAGTGCAAACTTAATCTGTCTGACCAATGCATCCTCGAACATATATCGGTTTCTACCTTTTACGCCGATTTCAGCGTACTTAATCAAAAAAGCTGTAAACATTTTTTCTCCTTTTTTCTTCCTGTTTCTTTCCTGTTTATCTTTTGCCTTTGCAGTATTTAGCCTGATTAACGCCTTGTATATCTGCGAAGCATTGGAACAATTTCATATAAACATTTCAGAGTATACTCCAATTCCTCTCTGGTTGTAAATACACTAAAGCTGAATCGCAGTGTGGAATCCAGAAGAAGCTTATCAATTTTCATGGCTTCCAGCGTGGAGCTCAGGGTGTGCTTATGGGACGCGCAGGCACTTCCCGCGGAAACATAGATTCCACGTTCCTCCAGCGCATGAAGCAAAACCTCGCTTCTCACTCCCGCAAAGGATACACTGACAATATGCGGTGCTCCTGTCTCGTCCTGTGGTCCGTTTACAACCACATCATCCAGCCTTTTTACGCCACTGACAAAAAACTTCTTCAATTCGTACATATAGGCTGTCTCTTTTTCCATATTGGCATAAATCAGCTCCGAAGCCTTTGCAAGTCCGGCAATACCAGGAACGTTCTCTGTGCCTGAGCGGTAGTTTCTCTGCTGTCCGCCACCGTGAAGCAGCGGTTTTATTTTCACCTTTTCATCGATATATAAAAAGCCGGTTCCCTTTGGTCCATGAATCTTGTGACCACTGACAGAAAGCATATCTATACCACATTTCTTTGGATAGACGCGCATCTTGCCAAAGCCCTGTACTGCATCCACATGAAACAGGATTTTTGGATTGATCTGTTTGATTAATCTTCCGGCCTCTTCTACCGGCTCAATCGCTCCCACTTCATTGTTTACCAGCATCATGGATGCCAGGATTGTCTCCCTGCGAATCGCTTTTTCCAGATCCTCCAGGCGGACTCTTCCATAGGAATCCACAGGCAGATAGGTAATTTCAAAGCCCTGCTCCTTCAGATAGTCCATGGTCTGTAAAATTGCAGGATGTTCGATGCTGGTTGTAATCAGATGATTGCCTGCACGGCAGTTTGCCATGGCTGCTCCAATTAACGCCCAGTTATCTGACTCTGTGCCACCAGAGGTAAAAAAGAGCTCCTTTTCCTGAACCTTCATGATTCTGGCCAGGGTTGTTTTACTGTACTTCATATATTTTTCGGCTTCCACACCCTTTTGATGCATACTGGAAGGATTGCCGTAATCATTTGTCATAATATCTGCCACCAGCTTTGCCACTTCCGGGTAAGCTTTCGTCGTTGCAGAATTATCCAAATATATCTCCATGTTGTTCTCCCTTCAAAGGTTTCCGATGCAATATCATTCTACAGTATGATATGCAAAGATTCCGTCCTCTGTACTCAATCCTTTTCAAGCTGATACATAAGAATGGATAAAACTGTCATCCCCGCCGTCTCCGTGCGCAGGATTCTTTTTCCCAGGGTAATAGGCTTCACCTCCACATGCATGGCTGCCTCAATTTCCTCCTCGGCAAATCCACCCTCCGGCCCGATAAAAACCGCAACCTTCTGACCCGGCTCCAGCCCCGAAATAATTCTCCTGGTTTCCTCCATGCCCTCTGCCAGTTCATAGGGGATAAGCTTTACTTCCATATCGCCGGCAGATTTCAGTGCCTCCTTAAAGCTCTGCACCGGTTCCACCTGTGGAATGATTCCCCGTTTGCTCTGTTTCGCTGCGGCTTCCGCTATGGCCTGCCATCTTTTCACTCTGCTCTCTGCCTTTTTAGGCTCAAGCTTTACAACACATCTTTTCGTTGCAACAGGAACAATGGCATGTACGCCCAGCTCCACCGCCTTCTGAATGATAAATTCCATCTTATCACCCTTGGGAAGTGCCTGAAAAAGTGTAATTTCACAGGGCAGCTCCATGGCATCCTCTTTGATAAAACGAAGCTCACAGATAATGGCATCGTCCTGCAATTCCAAGATTCCGACACGATACTCTTTTCCGTCTTCGCCGTTAGACAATGCTAACTCTTCGCCCACTTTCATTCGTAAAACGTTTTTAATATGATTGACATCACTTCCGGTGATGATTGCCCTATGCCCGGTAATCTGCTCCGGTGAAACAAAAAAATGATACATATATTCCTCTGTTCTATTATTACATTAACAGTTTCTTTTCATACAAATTAACAGTTTCTTTTTATACAAATTAACAGCTTCTTTTTATACAATTTAGCAG
>CAZUCI010000082.1:0-5354 GCA_964619485.1 uncultured Lachnospiraceae bacterium | reverse complement strand
CAGCTTCTTTTTATACAATTTAGCAGTTGACTATTGAAAGCTTTTCCTATTCATATAAAACTTTACCTATTCATATAGAGCTGTAACACTTACCCACTCATTCTGTCTGGTTACTTCAACAACTCGCAGTCCGGCTCTGGTAACTGCATCCACAACAAGCTGCTCTTTTTCAGCAATAATTCCTGAAGTGATGTAAACACCACCTTTTTTCAAATGCTGTTTTATAACAGGGGTAAGTGGAAGCAAAACTTCAGCAAGAATATTTGCCACAACAATGTCGTACTTTTCATAGCCGACCCTGTCCTGGATTTCCTTATCGGAGATAATATTTCCAATCATCATTTCAAACTTATCCGCAGCCACACCGTTCATTTTCATATTCTCGGCTACCGCCTCCACAGCACATGGGTCCAGGTCTGTTCCCACCGCCTCTTTGATTCCATACATCAAAGATACAATGGCCAAAATTCCGCTTCCTGTTCCCACATCCAGCAGAACAGTTTCCGGTGTAATATATTTCTTCAACTGGCGGATACAGAGCTGCGTTGTCTCATGCATACCGGTTCCAAAGGCTGTTCCCGGATCAATATGCAGCTTCATGCGGTCCTTATCTTCCGGCTTTACCTCTTCCCAGGATGGGATAACCAGAAGATCATCAATATAGAACTGATGGAAAAATTCTTTCCAGTTGTTCATCCAGTCCTTATCCTCTGTCTCAGACACGGTAATACTGCCTTCACCAATGTCCATATACTGGGCGATTCCATCGAGCTGTGCCTTAACAGCCTCCACCAGCTTATCCATGTCAACTGGTTGTCCACTGCTAACCATAAAATAGGAGTTGTCAACATCATCAGAAAGTCCCGGTGCAAGCTCAGATACGCTTCCCTCTTTCTCGGATTCTTCCCCTTCTTCAGGTACCTCCACATAAAAGCTCAGGTATGCAATTCCATCATCAGCAGGTCCGTCCGGAAGAATGTCCACAAACATCTGCTCTTTTTCCCAGGCTGTCAGCGGCACATGATCCTCGATCATAGCCCCCTCCAGACCAATATCATATAAGTCAGAGATAATAATATCCTCGGCTTCTGTCACCGTTTTAATGGTCAGTTTTTTCCACTTCATATAGCTTCTCCTATATAGCTTCTCTCTTACTGCAGTCTCAGTCTGACAGACATCTCATGGGCAGCAAGTCCTTCCGTATGTGCCATAGTCATGCAGGTATCTGAAAGATTTGTTAATCCCTCTTTGGTAATATACTGGAAGAAAGCCATTTTTAAGAATGTTCCAACCCATACACCGTTGGAGAATTTTGCATTCTTCATGGTTGGCAGGGTGTGGTTTGTTCCGGAGCAGTAATCTCCTAAAGCAACTGTTGCATCTTCTCCAATAAATAAAGAACCAAACTGATGTAATTTCAGGCTGTATTCCTTTGGATCTTTGGTGTGAACCTCCAAATGTTCCGGTGCTAACTCGTTGGCAATTTCCGCCATCTCATCCATATCATCTGCAATAATAATGGTTCCATTATCTTCAAAGCTCTTCATAGCGGCTTCTCCTGTGGAAAGCTTGCAGGATAATTCTTCCATTGCTTTTAAAACAGCCGGCACTTTACTCTCATCCGTGGTGACTAATACTGATTTGGCAAAAGCATCATGCTCACTCTGTGCCAAAAGGTCAATGGCAATGTATTCCGGATTCGCAGTCTCATCTGCCACAATCAGGACTTCACTTGGTCCGGCAAGGGAATCAATTCCCACCGTTCCCATAACCTGTCTCTTTGCCTCTGTTACATAGCGGTTTCCTGGTCCTGCAATCAAATCTACTTTGGCGATGGACTCTGTTCCGTATGCCATAGCTGCAATTGCCTGTGCTCCGCCAACCGTATAAATTTCATTAACGCCACCGATATCCATGGCCACCAGGGTATTCGGAT
Source organism: uncultured Lachnospiraceae bacterium (assembly GCA_964619485.1). GTDB lineage: Bacteria > Bacillota > Clostridia > Lachnospirales > Lachnospiraceae > UBA2882. Next base: position 3,418 of record CAZUCI010000082.1, on the reverse strand, counting down.
TGATTGCTCCGATTGTTTTTCCCGCCGGTGAGCAGGCTGCAATACGTTTTACTCCTGCAATTCTGGCTGGAATAGAAAGCATTAAAGCTGTACTTGGAAGCGGAAATCTTCCACCCGGCACATAGAGACCGGCTGCATCCACAGGAATCAGGCGATGTCCAAGCTCAACACCCTGAATTGGGCTCTCAATGTCTAAAGGCTTCATACACTCCAGCTGTTTCTCAGCATAAAACTCAATCTGCGCTGCTGCCTTTTTAAAACTCTCCACAACATGAGCATCTACCTGCTCATATGCTTTTTCCATATCTTCTTTGGTAATACGAAGATGTTCCAGCTCTGCATTGTCAAACTTCTTTGCCAGATCCTTTAATTCCTGATCTCCATTCTGTCTCACATTACAAATCAGGTCTGCAACTGTTTTGGTTGCCTCCGCGTCTCTGACCGCTTTCGCTTCTTTTGCATTCTTATAATATTTCATCGAAAATACTTCCTTTCCGTTTAAAAATCCGCAATATCATTGGTATTATAGCACGATTACTTTTGTGGGTGCAAGTTTGGGGCAATTTTTCATTTAAGATGGATTTTGTGCTGAAAGGCACAGTGGATTTTGTCAGTCTGGTGGGGGGAATTGCCTGGGTTTTCGCTTCAAGCTTTGGCCTGTCAGTCTGGTAGGGGAATTGCCTGGGTTTTCGCTTCAAGCTTTGGCCTGTCAGTCTGGTGGGGGAATTGCCTGGCTTTTCGCTTCAAGCTTTGGCCTGTCAGCAGCGCTTGGACAATTATTGAATTTTTTCACGCTTTGTTGTCCAAATACTGTGCAAAACTAACGGCACTTTTTGTGTTATGTTAACCGTTTGGACAATGTATGGAAATTATCCTGTCTGTTGTCCAAAAAATGAGGATAGCTTGGACAACAGACCGCCTTTTTCATATCTCAATGTCCAAGCAGGAATTTGTAATACGCCCCATAAGCTGGATACAGAAAAAGATCAATATTTCCCCTATCTTTCTGGCAGACACCTCTAAAATTTCCCCCGCCCAAAAGCCCCATAGCAGTGCCATAGCTTAGAATATAAGCAATTCAAAAAACAGCAGAGACTTTTTCTCATACGCACCTTTATATGTACACTGATGCGGTCGAAAAACGTCCCTGCTGTTTTGACTAAACTAATTTATAACACATTATTTATTAAGGCTCTTTATTTGTTAAAGCTCTTTATTTATTAAAACACCTTATTTATTAAAAAAACCTTTTTTCTTTTTTTCCTTGGAATCTGTTGTATTTCCGGTGGCTGTTCCGGCTGATGACGTATTTTTAACGCTCTCCAGGGAATTGCCGGTCAACTGATCAAACTGTTTCAATAATTCTTTTGCTTCGTGGGAAAGTCTCTCTGGTGTCTGAACTACCAGGGTAACATAGTGGTCACCGCGCACGCCATCTCTATGGAGAACGGGTACACCTTTTCCCTTTAAACGGATTCTGGTATCAGTCTGAGTTCCTGCTTTTACTTCATAGGCAACGCGACCATCGATGGTATCAATCAAAACTTCTCCGCCGAGGGCTGCGATTGCATAGGAGATTGGGACTGTAGAGAAAATGTTGGTATCCTGTCTCTGGAAAATTGGATGTCTCTGAACCAGAACCTCCACAAGAAGATCTCCTCTTGGTCCGCCGTTTGTTCCAGGCTCACCCTTATCTCTGATCCTGATACTCTGTCCGGCATCAATACCTGCAGGAATGGTTACCTTTATCTTCTTACGGCTGGTAATATAACCTGTTCCGTGGCAATCTGTACATTTCTCTTTGATGATCTTACCTGTTCCACCACAATCCGGGCAGGTCTGTACGTTACGAACGGTACCAAAGAAAGACTGACTGGTAAATACCACCTGGCCTTTACCACCACATTTACTACAGGTTTCTTTGGTTGTACCTGGTTTTGCTCCGGTTCCGTGACAGGTTTTACACTCATCCTTTAAATTCAAATCCAGCTCTTTTTCCACGCCAAAGCACGCATCCAGAAAGGATACGTTCACACTGGTACGGATATTGGCACCTTTCATTGGGCCATTGCTGTTTCTGCGGCCACCGCCACCAAACATACCTCCGAAAAGATCTCCGAAAATATCACCGAAATCCATGCCATTGAAATCAAAGCCGCCAGCTCCGCCTGCTCCACCTTCAAAAGCAGCATGACCAAACTGATCATACTGTCTTCTCTTTTCCGGATCACTCAAAATTGCATAAGCTTCAGATGCTTCTTTGAATTTCTTTTCAGCCTCCGCATCTCCAGGGTTCATATCCGGATGATACTTTTTGGCAAGGACACGATATGCTTTTTTTAATGCGGCATCATCCGCATTTTTATCTACTCCAAGGACTTCATAATAGTCTCTTTTTTGTTCTGCCATAACTGTTCCTCTTATCTATTTTTCTGTATGCAATGTCCCGTAAACGGCACATTACAAATCAGCAATATCCCGTAAACGGCACATTACAAACCAGCAATATCCCGCAAGCGGTACATTACAAAATCAACAATGTCCTCACGCGTAATGCGTGAGGACATCTGATTTATGCAATTATACCTCGCGGTAATCTCCGTCTACTACATCATCTGCTGCACCTGCGGCTGAATCAGCTCCTGCGGCTCCACCCATGTTGCTCATATCTGGGCCAGCGCCTGCGGCACCGGAAGCCTGAGCCTGCTCGTAAACCTTTGTGAACAGAGCCTGTGCGGAATTCATTAATTTTTCTTTTGCTGCTTTCATCTCATCGATCTGGCTGTCAGATAATTCCTGTGTATCTTTTGTCTTCTCTAAGAGATCCTTTAATGCTGCAAGATCTGCTTCTACCGGAGCTTTCTCGCTGTCGGATAATTTATCTCCAACATCCTTCAATGCTTTCTCTGTCTGGAATACGAAGGAATCTGCTTCGTTTCTTGTATCGATTGCATCTTTTCTCTTCTTATCCTGAGCTTCATACTCAGCAGCTTCTTTTACTGCTTTGTCGATATCAGCATCGGACATATTAGAACCAGCAGTGATTGTGATATGCTGTTCTTTTCCTGTTCCAAGATCTTTGGCAGATACATTTACGATACCGTTTGCATCGATATCAAATGTAACCTCGATCTGAGGGATTCCACGTGGAGCTGGAGCAATTCCGTCAAGTCTGAACTGACCTAAGGATTTGTTATCTCTTGCGAACTGTCTCTCACCCTGAACAACGTTGATATCAACAGCTGTCTGGTTATCAGCGGCAGTGGAGAATACCTGGCTCTTCTTGGTAGGAATTGTTGTATTTCTTTCGATTAACTTAGTAGCTACACCACCCATTGTTTCGATAGATAAGGAAAGTGGAGTTACATCTAATAACAGGATATCGCCGGCACCGGCGTCTCCAGCTAACTTACCACCC
>CAZUCI010000081.1:0-9647 GCA_964619485.1 uncultured Lachnospiraceae bacterium | reverse complement strand
ATTCTCTCTATCGTGCTTTCTGTATGTTTCTTGCAAGAAGCACGATGGATTCCACGTGCTCCGTCCACGGAAACATGTCAAGTGGCTGTATCTTCTGCACTTTATACCCCTTATTAGTCAGATATTTCAAATCTCTTCCCAGTGTAATTGGATTACAGGATACATAGACAATTCTCTTAGGTGATAATTTTACAGCACTGGACATGAATGCCTCATCACTTCCTGCACGGGGCGGGTCCATGAATACAACATCCACCTTTTCCCCTGCTTCAGCCATCTGTACCATAAACTGTCCTGCGTCTTTTTCGTAGAAGGAAACATTCTTGATGCCATTCATCTTCGCATTATTTACTGCATCACGAACTGCATCGCGGTTGAGTTCCACAGAGATTACCTCTTTTGCTTTGGAAGAAGCGATCAAACCGATGGTTCCAATTCCACAGTAAGCATCCACTAACCGTTCTTTTCCCGTAAGTCCTGCGTACTCGATTGCTTTATTATAAAGGATCTCTGTCTGCACCGGATTTACCTGATAGAAGGATTTGGATGAAATACGGAAACGCACCCCGCAGAGAACGTCCTCGATATAACCTTTTCCGTAAAGCACGGTCTCTTTATCTCCAAGTATCATACTGGTACGACGGTTGTTGATATTTAAAACTATGGTTGTAATCTCCGGATGCTTCGCCCGAAGTGCTTTTACAAAATTGTTCTTTGATGGAAGAATTGGTGAACCAAGCACCAGCACTACCATAACCTGCCCTGTCTCTTTTGCGGTACGCACCAGAACATGACGCAGCAATCCATAGCCGGTATCCTCATCATAGGTTTTGATTTTAAAGGATTTCAACATTTCACGGATAGTTCCAATGATTGCATCTGCCTGCTTGTCCTCAATTTTACATACCTCAATCGTAACAACGTCATGGGTTCCTTCCTTGTAGGTTCCGGAAATAACCTTTCCTTTCTCATACGCAAATACGGCATGGACCTTATTCCTGTAATAATAAGGATGTTCCATGCCGATTATCTTTTCTGCTTTACCAAACTGCCCGGTGTTCTCTTCCACAAACTTCTGCTTCTTACCAAGCTGTTCTACGTAAGTCTCTTCTCTATAGCGGCAGCCGCCACAACGCTTCACTGCCTTGCAAACTAATTTCTGCTCAAATTTCTCTGTCTTTTTTACTGGTTTCTGTTCCAAATTTCGACCGACCCTTCATTTAGTATCTGCCGTTTGAACCAAAAAGTCTCATTTTCTTCAAGGTTTCTGCTTTCACGGCATCTACCTCATATGGTATCATTTCTGTCATACCTTTTCCAGTATTTTTGCAATTATTTACGATTGCGGAAACTGCCGCAACATTGATATCTGTAAAGATATTGACTTTGCTGATTCCCTTATCAATTGCCTCCTTGAAGTCGCTGTCGCTAAGTCCGGAACCACCATGAAGAACAAGTGCTGTATCCGGGATTGTTTTCGCAATAGTTTCAATTCTTTCAAAATCAAGCTTAGGTGGCAGCTTATATGCACCGTGAGCACTTCCCACTGCAATGGCAAGGGCGTCAACACCGGTGCGGTCCACATAATCCTTTGCCTGTTCAGGCTGCGTATAGAATGCGGTCGGATCAGTTGTCTGTCCATCCTCGGTTGGATTGTTGCCTACATGACCAAGCTCCGCCTCGATAGTCGCACCATAAGAGTGTGCTAACTCTGTCATCTCTTTTACCTTACGAACATTCTCGTCATAAGAATCCGTAGAGCAGTCATACATAATGGAACTAAATCCCAGCTTCAATGCTTCCACACATTTATCATAGGTAAGACCATGATCATAGTGGATAACAACTGGAACAGATGCTTTTTTTGCCATGGGAATCAGGAAGTAAGAAAGCTCCTCCAGGGTAGCATATGGTAACAAAATCTCGGCTGTACCAATGATAACCGGTGCACCTGCTTCTTCTGCAGCTGCAATTACACCCTTTGCCATCTCAAGATTTACTGTATTAAAGAGGCCAACACCGTAGTGATTCTTTCTTGCCGGTTTCAACACATCATTTAAGTTTACTAACATCGTTCTTCCTCCATCCCTGATTGATTTTCTTTTCTAGCACGTCAAAGCTCTTTAAGCCGCTGAGAGCATCTACTGCTGCGACACAGCTTGCACCGGTAGCTGCTGCTAACTCGATACACCTTTCAAAGCTGTAGCCCTTTACCATTGCCGTCAAAAATGCTGCAATTGTAGTATCTCCCGCTCCTGTTCCGGAAATGACAGCATCAGGTTCGTAGCTTACTTCAAAGCCCTCTCTGTCTGCAAAGGAGCTCAGTGCAATTCCCGAGCATTTGCTCAGCTCTCCGAATTCCTTCTCTCCGGCGCTCTTATAGTAGAAGCCGGCTGCTCCACATTTAATAATGACTAATTTGCTTCCCATGGCCAGAATTTTATCTGCCAGAGGGACAACATCTTTTCCTATATCTAAAACAGTGGTCATATCTTTACCATCTGCTCTTGTTTGCAATTCTTTATATTTATCTTTGTCTAACATATAGCAGATTTCTTCCATACTTGGGAGAAAGAAATCTACATAGGGAAGCGTATTCTTAAAAATTGTCTCCCAGTCTGCCTGTCCCGCTGCTGAATTTTCGTCTACTGCTGCCAGATCCAGGCTTGTCATGGCACCATTATCTTTTGCCATCTTAAAGATTTTTGTCAGTTCTTCGCCTTTTCCCTCGTACATTTTTGCCATAATAGGCGGATAACCAAAGTGGAAAAGAGCTGCCTTCTTCAATTCCTTTTCATTCAAATCTGCGCTTGTAAAGGTATCATTTGCCCCCGGATTATGTAAAAAGATCCGGTCTATTCCTGGAATAGCCAGTACTGCAGAATAGGACGTGGAAGAATTTTTATCTACAATCATTCCTTTATCTGCATGATACCCTGCCAGGATATTTAAGATCATGCGGCCGAACTCATCATCTCCAACCTTACCCATGAGAGAGACATCTGCTCCAAGCAGCTTCATTCCCAGTCCCGTGTTTGCCACGCTGCCGCCGGTATGGATATCCGCAGCACCAACATGGATTAATCTGCCCGGGACCAAAAGGTCTGTCACTTTTTCACACTTCTCTCCCTTAAAAACCGGAGTGATATCAATGCAGATATGTCCTGCCGCAATGATCTTACTTTTCATATTGTTCACCTGCTTCAAACATTGTCATGCTTGTTTTTTCGTTTTTAATTTCCTATTTCTATCTTCTATGCGCTTTTTCTTTTATGCATTTTTCTTTTATGCATTTTTCTTTTATGCTTTTTCTTCTTTGCATTTTTTCTATGCGCTTTTTCTTCCACGTAATTATTCTACGCCCATCAGAAGATTCATAACATACATTTCCAGTCCTTCAAAATCTCTGTTCTCAACACATTTTTTCTGGAAATCATAGTCAAATTTGTCTACCTTTGCTTCCAGTGCCTTGAAGATTTTCAGGCTGTTCTCCAGATGCTTATAGCTGTCAGCATCCTTTGTTGTACGCATAGCTTTTACATCAAGACCAACATACTCACCGTTGTTTCCGTATCCGTTCTCTTTCAAAACCTTTACCTGGTTGAATGCAGCACGAAGATTTTCTACACCAAAGGATTTATCCTGATCGTATTTGATTCCGTTCTGATCATTTAAATGAACTGTCATCAGCTTGCCCATTGCCATGGCAAAACCGATTTCGTGAGCCGGATCAAGACCAGCCAGGATTGCATGTGCGCTCTCCAGGTTTCCACCTACACGGCTTGGATCTGTTGTAGCAGCGGAAATTGCCATAACATGTCCCATGGTTCCGCAGATACTTCTGTCGATTGGCTCATTTGGCTTAGGCTCAATGCAAACACGAATCTTGGAATCATATGCTAACATTTTGTTGATAGATTCAATTAACATTTTGGTTGCCCATACCGGAGATTTGGTCTCAGCACAGAGGGTTCCCTCTCTTGCTAACCATAATACAATCATATCGCAGCCTAATTCATTGGCAATATCGATAGAACGATATGCTCTCCACATAGCGTACTCTCTGTCTTCTTCGCTTGTGCTCATGAAACCGCCGTCTGCTGTATGTCCATCCATCCAGAGTCTTGGTGCAACGAACTCCGCTTTTAAGCCGTATTTATCTAAAAGTTTCTTTAAATCTCTTGCTTTCTCTTTAATTTCTTCTTCTGTATAATCGTTGATGTTTGGAACTGCATCATCATCATGGAACTGGATTGCTGAGAATCCTAATTCTGCAAATTTTTTGATTTTTTCTTCAAAATCAATTTCGTTTCTTGTTGCTGGTCCGTATGAATCTGCTCCTGAATGAACATTCCAAGGTCCTACTGAAAATTTAAATTCTGACATATTTGTGCTCCTTTTCTTTTTCCAATTTGTTTGTCATATTTCTTTTTCGTTTTATTGTCGCGACTTTTCTTTTGTTTGTATGGACAGAATACCATCTGTCAAAGCTTTAATCCTTGTCAAGTTTGCTTTTTTTAATGGATTAATTTGCTTTTTTATATTCCGGTCTTTTCAGCTCCATGACAATCATAACTATGGTGATCAGTGCCGCTGTACCATCAGAGATTGGACCGGCATACATAATTCCATCAATCCCCATAATTAATGGAAGAGTCAGAATCAACGGAAGCAACAGAATTGCCTGTCTTGTCAGCGCTAAAAATGTACCGCGCTTCGGCTTGCCGATTGCCGCAAAGAAATTGGATGAAATTGGCTGCAGGAAATTTAAAAAGGTAAAGAAAAGATATATTCTAAAGTAGCTGATTGCAAACTGATAATACTCCTTTGAACCATTGCCAAATATGGATATAATTTGTCTTGGGAAAATCTGAAAAAGGAAAAATGCAATAACTGCCATTACCATGCCGCAGCTGATTGCTTTGCGGTAGCTCTCTTTTACACGGCTGTAGTTCTTTGCACCGTAATTAAAGCTGGCCAGAGGCTGTAATGCCTGAGATAATCCTATGGTAAAGGACATGAACACCTGATTCACCTTGGTGATAATACCGGCGCAGGCAATGGGAATTGCTTCACCGTATATAGAGCGGGAACCATAATATTTCAACGACCTGTTCATAACAATCTGAACCACCATCATGGCAACCTGATTACATCCTGCGGACGCACCAAGAGCGGCTACCCTGGAAACATATTCCTTTTGAATAATCAAATGCTTCTTTTCCAGAGTAACCGATTTACAGTGTCGCAAATAACCAAAGGCTATGGATGCTGAAACCACCTGTCCAATGACTGTTGCTACAGCTGCCCCTGCGATTCCCCATTCAAAACCAAAGACAAAAACAGCATCCAGAACAGTATTTAAAATAGCGCCTGACATATTGCAGATCATAGTCATCTTCGGACTTCCGTCTGCTCGAATCAGATGTCCACCACCCGTTGCAAACATAACAAAGGGAAATCCAAAGGATACAATTCTTGAGTAAGTCATGGCATAGGGAAGCACATCATCCGGCGATCCAAAGAATACCATGAGCTGCTTCAAAAAGATCTGTGTGATAATCCAGAAAAAGATTCCAAGGCTAAAAAGCATCACCAGAGAATTGCCCATATAGTAGCCGGCTTTTCCCTTTTCGCCTTTCCCCATGGAGAGATTAAACGCCGCAGACCCACCGATTCCAAATACCAGCCCTGCTGCCAGACAGCAGATGGAAAGTGGAAACGATATATTCGTTGCCGCATTTCCAAGCTCTCCAACTCTTCTTCCGATAAAAAACTGATCTACGATATTGTATAAAGACCCCACTAACATAGAAATAATGCTGGGAACCGCAAAACGCAGCAGCAGTCTATTGATATGTTCTTCTCCCAGAGGATTTTTTGTGATTACCTTTTCTTCCATTTTGTACTTTTCCTAAACTTTTCTGTTTTTATGTGTGGTATGTTTAAAAACACCTTCTCCAAAAGCGCAGACCTTATCTGCCATTCCAACCAGAAATGCTTCCTTTGACAATGGAAAATGTAAAAATGTCAAAGGCCACATGTGGCTGAAGATAATATTCTTTTCTTTATCATTTAATTCAAAAATTTTTTCTGCATTATTCAAAGCAGTAACAGGATGTCCAAACCAGTGAGCCCGTTTAGGCACATCCTTTCCTCTGGCGTGATATAGATAATAATCGTGGAGCATTGCACCCCTCGCAAGACTTTCCCCATCCACTCTCAGGTGCAGCCTCTTTGCAAGGTCAAAGCTGCACGCCGCAACTCTGCAGCTGTGGTCATAAATATTGGAAAAATTATGCTGCGGATATTTCTTTAGCTCCAGTACTCTCGGATCATCTCTCAAATGAAGAAAAGTATCCCAAAAATTATTTTCTGTCTCTTTTCTTCCCGCCAGTTTCCAAGCTTTTTTCTCTTTTCTGCACATTTTATCGCCTTCAATCATTTCAACATGAAATATTGTTTTTTGAAAATCTGGTTACTGATATTGTAACACTTATTCTGTGCAAAAAAACAAAAGCTATGAAAATTTCACATGTTTTTTATGATTCTGTTTTTCAACATCATAAGATGGTGCCTCCACCCAAAACAAGGTCTCCGTCATAAAAAACGACTGCCTGTCCGGATGTGATACCTCTCTGTGGTTCGTCAAAAACCACGTGCAGTGTATCTGCTCCAGTCTGGGTGACGCATGCTGCTGCCTCCTTCTGTCCATAGCGGATTTTAGCCTTACACCGCAGCTCCCCCTTCAGGGAATCCATGGCAATCAGATTGATATCAGAAGCATCCAGTTCCCTTTGAAACAGCTTAGCATTGCTGCCCAGGATGATCTCATTTCTCTCTATATCCTTTCTGAGTACATACAGAGATTCCTTATACGCTATTCCAAGGCCCCTGCGCTGTCCAATTGTATAATGAATCATGCCCTTATGCTTTCCCAGAATCGTTCCGTCCTCAAGGACAAAGTTACCCTCTGCAAACTTTTTGTTGCGATATCTCTCAATAAACGATGCATAATCGCCATCTGGTACAAAGCAGATATCCTGACTGTCATGCTTTTTTGCATTGATAAAATGATTTTCCTCCGCCATGACACGAATTTCCTTTTTGGTATATTCCCCAAGAGGAAAAAGAGTATGTGCAAGCTGCTCCTGGGTAAAGTGATACAATACATAGCTTTGATCCTTGGTATCATCCAGTGCCTTTTTTAACAGGAATCTTCCCGTCTCCTCATCCTGCTCTACTCTGGCATAATGTCCTGTTACAAGATAATCATACTGAAGTTCCCTCATTCGGTCCATCATTTTTTCAAACTTCATATATCGATTGCAGTCAATACAGGGATTCGGTGTATTGCCCTGCTCATATTCGCATACAAAATGCTCAATAACACGCTCCTGAAAGGAGTCCTTATAATTAAATACATGATAGGGAATACCAATCCTTGCTGCAACACTTTTTGCATCCTCCACATCGCTCAGAGAACAGCAGGTTTTGGAATAACAGGCATTTAGGGAACACCCATTTGTCTCCACCATATCGCTGTCATAAAGCTTCATGGTGGCACCCATACATTCATATCCCTTACTCTTCATAATCCATGCTGCAACGCTGGAATCAACGCCACCGCTCATTGCTATCAGTGCTTTTTTCAAATCTTTCACCCTTTATTTCATCGTCTTTGTTTTCCTACTTTTTTACTATGTAATCATAATAAAAAGAAATACTTCTGTCAAGAAACAGTATGGCTGTTAAGTGGCAGAAGTATTTCCTTACTGATTAATAAACTGCATTAATGTCTCAAACATAATTTTCACATCGATTGGCTTTGACAAATGTGCATTCATTCCAGCCTCCCTGGTCCGGTCCATATCCTGACGAAATGCGTCTGCTGTCATGGCAATAATCGGGATATTCTTTGCTTTTTTTGTTCCAAGTGCTCTTATCCTTCTTGTAGCTTCCAGGCCATCCATCACCGGCATACGCACATCCATCAGTATTGCATCATAGAGGTCCGGTTCTTTTTCAAAAAGCCTCAGTGCTTCTTTTCCATTACCGGCGCGCTCAACCAGAAGTCCACGGCTCTTCAGCATATGAATGGCAACTTTAGCATTGACCTCATTATCCTCAGCCAGCAAAATATGCTTGCCTTTCAGGGCCTTTTCGTCTATCTTTTCAGTCTGAGTCTGCTCTGCAGGAGCCTGGGCACTTATTTCCCGATCCATCTGAATGACAAAAGCCGTACCCTTACCCAACTCACTTTCGCATTCAATTGTACCACCCATGCGCTCTATCAGACTCTTCACAATTGAAAGTCCGAGTCCTGTTCCGGGCGTTTTATCACTGTATTGATTGTGCTCCTGTTCAAATGGAAGAAACATTTTCTTCTGAAACTCTCTGCTCATGCCACAGCCTTCATCCCTGATCGTACAGATTATGTGAATATGGCTGGCATGCGGCTGTTTGGGAATGAAACACGCTGGACGAACTTATGTCATGCGTAATTGAAGCATGTAACTAAATATTCTTTTTGGCTCTCATGAGAGGGCTTATTTGTGTTACATAAAAACGAAGTTAGAGGATTAAGAAGTTCTAATTTCAATAAAATGTCTTTTATTATTTCAAAATTCATGAAAAGGAAAAAGATTCAATCCCCATACATACCGGCGAAAGGTCCGCGACATGGTACAATCATGAAGAATCACACTCAGAGCAACTCTAGATTTATCCAAGAGTTGCTCTTCTTATTGCTCTGATTATGATACTTCACTTATGAATTATACCATATGTCGCATTAATGTGACTTATAAATAATTGAATATACTGAAAAACAACTTTAATTATTCATAAATTAAATACAAAAATTTATCCTTAAATGTCTCGGCTATTTATAAACGTTCATTTATTTATTTTTTCACTTTTTCAGACACCAAAAGAGACACTCTCACGAGTGTCCCTAAAAGTATACTTACATATTCGTTTTCATAAAATTCCATACCCCAAATAAGATGTTTTATTTTATGGGCATATGCAAATAATTATTGTATACGCAATTTCAGTATGTTAAAATAGTTGTAGAAAAGGAGGTCGAATTATGCAGAAATACGTATGCAGTATTTGTGGTTTCGTATATGATGAAACTGCTGGTTATCCGCAAGGCGGCATTGCTCCCGGTACCAAGTGGGAGGATGTCCCAGAAGATTGGATCTGTCCATTATGCGGAGCCACAAAGAATGAATTTAAGTTGCAAACAGAACCAAAAACCACCACAGTAATAACGCAATCATCAGAAGAAGAAAAAGAATCTATAAGGGAACTATCTTTCGGCGAATTAAGTGCTCTTTGTTCCAATCTCTCAAAGGGTTGTGAGAAACAGTACCTTACAGAAGAAGCTTCTTTATTTCTTCAACTAGCAAATTATTACAAGCAAAAATCTGCGACCGTTACTCACGCCCAGTTATCAGAACTCATGCTACTGATTGAGCAAGATCTTTCTGGTAGTTTCGACAAAGGAAATCAAAAATCTCTTGTAGCCAAAGATCGTGGTGCATTACGTGCATTGACCTGGAGCGAGAAGGTGACCAGAATCCTATCTTCTCTGCTTAATAGATATGAAAACCAAAAGGACTCCATTCTTGAGAACACTA
>CAZUCI010000080.1:0-9988 GCA_964619485.1 uncultured Lachnospiraceae bacterium | reverse complement strand
CAGTCACAGAAAATGATGAAGCAGCTTCCAGGCATGATGGGTGGCAAAAAGGGTCGCGGCATGTTTGGCGGAAAAGGTGGAATGAGATTTCCATTTTAGGAAATCTATTCATATAAAAAGAAAAAGAAAAAATTTCGGAGGTGAAAAACAATGGCAGTTAAAATCAGATTAAGAAGAATGGGACAGAAAAAGAATCCTATCTATAGAATCGTAGTTGCAGATTCCAGATCTACAAGAGACGGTAGATGTATCGAAGAAATCGGAACTTATGATCCTAACACAGAGCCATATTCTTGCAAAGTTAACGAAGAGTTAGCAAAGAAATGGTTAACAGCAGGTGCTCAGCCTACTGAAGTAGTTGGCAGAATTTTCAAAAATGCTGGAATCGAGAAATAATAAATGCTTGTTCATTTGTTATAAATGAGACCAGGAACCTGTCATAACACTTTGGAGGTGGATTATGAAAGAATTAGTTGAAGTAATCGCAAAGGCTCTTGTTGATAATCCGGATGAAGTTGTTGTAACGGAAAAAGAAGAAGGAAAACATGTTACAGTTGAACTTCATGTTGCTCCATCTGACATGGGAAAAGTTATTGGAAAACAGGGACGTATTGCGAAAGCAATCCGTGCTGTTGTAAAAGCGGCTTCATTAGGAGACAATAAGAAAGTAGATGTAGAAATTATTTAACAGACATCTAACATCATATGTTTCGCAGCAGACATGTGATACTTATAATGGCAGAGATAACCGAGTGTTATCCCTGCCTTTTCAATAGGAGAAATCAAATGGAAGATTTATTACAGGTAGGAGTTTTATCTTCTACACACGGCGTGCGGGGAGAAATGAAGGTTTTTCCAACAACGGATGATGTAAATCGCTTTAAAAAGAATAAAGATTATATTTTGGAAACAAAACAGGGAAACAAAGAAATCAAAGTGGAGGGTGTAAAATTTTTCAAACAGTTTGTAATTTTAAAGTTTGAAGGAATTGACACCCTTGATGATGTACTTCCATATAAAGGCTGCCGGCTTTTGGTAAACAGAGAGCATGCGGTTAAATGCCAGGAGGATGAATATTTTATTGCCGACCTGATTGGCATGAAGGTACAGGATGAAGATGAAAATGAGATTGGGACACTGTCGGATGTACTTCAGACCGGTGCCAATGATGTATATGAAGTTAAGACACAGGAAGGGAAGGAATATCTGATTCCGGCCATAAAGGAATGTGTTTTGAATGTAGATATGACAGGCAGACTGGTGACCATTCACATTATGCCAGGACTGTTTGACGATGTTAAACAAGAGGAAGAGGAATAAGAATGTTTTTTCATGTACTAACACTATTTCCAGAGATGATTATGGATGGCCTTGGAACAAGTATTACCGGAAAGGCAATGGAGCGTGGGGCCATTCAGGCGGAAGCTGTAAATATTCGGGACTACACCATTGAAAAGCATAAAAAAGTGGATGATTACACCTATGGCGGTGGAGCGGGAATGCTGATGCAGGCACAGCCTGTTTATGACTGTGCAATGAGTGTTCTCTCTAAAATTGATGAGGCAAGAGACAAAGTAGGAAAATCAGCTAATGAAGCAAAAAAGACCAGAGTTATTTATGTGACACCGCAGGGAAGTGTTTTCAACCAGAGTAAGGCAGAAGAGCTTGCAAAGGAAGATGATTTAATTTTTTTGTGTGGTCATTATGAGGGAATTGATGAGCGTGTTTTGGAGGAAGTGGTCACAGACTATATTTCCATTGGTGACTATGTTCTTACCGGTGGCGAGTTGCCGGCCATGGTTATGATTGATGCCATTTCCAGGCTGGTACCTGGCGTTTTAAGCAATGAGGAGTCTGCACAGACGGAATCATTTCAGGATGGACTTTTGGAATATCCACAGTATTCAAGACCTGTGGAGTGGCATGGAAAAAGAGTGCCTGATATCCTCATGAGCGGACATCATGCCAACGTGGAAAAATGGCGATTGGAAAAATCAATAGAACGAACCAGAGAGCGTAGACCGGATTTGTATGAAGTGTGGAGGAAAAAGCATGATAAAGGCTGACTGTTTGTGTAAGCAATTTGAAAGAAATATCGGGGGAACCAGTAAGAACGGGAAAAAAGAGAGCCGAAAAGAACGTACAAAACAACTAAAAAAAGAATTCAAAAAAGAACGTAAGAAGGAAACGTTTTATGCGGTAGACCACGTATCCTTTGAGGTTGAAAAAGGGGAAATTTTAGGGATACTTGGACCAAACGGAGCAGGAAAGACCACTCTTTTGCGAATGCTTGGGTCACTGATGGAACCAACGGAGGGTCATGTGGAGATTTTAAGTGAGGACGGAGCACTGGTGACAGACCCTGTCCAGTTAAAAAAATCTATTGGCTATCTTTCCGGAAATACAAAGCTTTATCATAGAATGAGTACAAGAGAAATGCTTTGTATGCTTGGAGAAATCTATGAATTGCCAAAAGAATTGGTAAATGAAAGAATTGAAGAAATATCAAAAGTTCTGGATATGGATTCTTTTATTGATAATCGTATTGAGAAGCTTTCAACAGGGCAGACACAGAGAGCCTCCATTGCAAGATGCCTGATTCATGAGCCTTCCATCTATATATTTGACGAACCTACATTGGGACTGGATATTATCAGTGCTGATTCCATTGTCAGCTTTATGAAGGAACAGAAGGAAAAAGGAAAAACAGTGCTTTATTCTACGCATTATCTGGAGGAAGCACAGTTCCTCTGTGACAGAATTCTTATGATTTATCAGGGCAAAATTGTGAAAGAGGGTACACCGGAGGCAATCATGAAGGAATGTGGTGTAAACAATTTACGTGAAGCCTTTCATATTGTTATGAAGGAGGTGGAAGCATGAATACCAATCGCATGAAAGCACTTTTTAAAAGAGAAATTCAGGATATTTTCCGGGATAAAAAGACTCTGTTTATGATGGTAGTGCTGCCGTTAATTCTGTATCCGCTTTTGATTGTAGTCATGACCTTGATTATGAATGCAGTTATGTCCGGTCAGGCTGAAAAGACCTATACCATTGGCTTTGTTGAATCTGATCAGCAAATTTTTGATGAAATGAAAAACATTTTTGCCAAGGAAGAAGAGGAAATCGGTTATCGGTGTGAGGCAGTCAGGGCCTCTGAAAAAGAGCTTAAGAATCAGCTTACAGAAGAAAAAATAGACGCCTATGTTAAAGCCGATGGGACCAGCTATGAGCTGTGCTATCTTTCCGCCAAGAACGATTCACAGACGGCAGTATCAGCATTGAAATCGGCTTTTGATCTATATAGAGAAAGACTTAGAGAAGAGAATATTGAAAAAGCGGGACTTGATAAGGATACCATTTTGAATCCTATCAGTTACACCAATGAAGATTTGTCCACAACCGAGGAGTCACTTGGTAATATTATTGGATCTATTATTCCTTTTTTGATTATTACAAGTATTCTGCTTGGTGCCATTTATCCTGCCATTGATGTAACAGCAGGCGAAAAGGAGCGGGGAACGCTTGAAACACTTTTAACGTTACCTGTGACTAACTTTGAAATGATTATGAGCAAGTTTTTGGCTGTTTCTGTTATTTCCTGTGTGTCAGCATTTTTAAATGTGTTTTCCATGGGAGCTGCAATGATTTTCCTTGTGGCATCGTCGCTTTCCAGTATGGCCAATATGAATATCACAATTAATTATGGAACCTTTATACCGGGGATTTTATTTACACTTCTTGTAATGATATTCTTTGCTTTGCTGGTGACGGCTGTCTGTATGTGTACCTGCGTGTTTGCCAAGAGTTTTAAGGAGGCAAATAACTATATTACACCGGTTATGCTGATATTTATGTTTGGAAGCTATGCGACCATGCTGCCCGATCTGGAGTTGTCCACGCAGACAGCAGCAATCCCGGTTGTAAATGTGGCTTTGATGATCAAGGGATTGTTCCAATTCTCCTATGATTATGGTCTGTTTGCCATTGTACTGTTTTCAAATGTTGCCTATAGCTTACTTGCAGTTTTGATTCTTGCCAAAATTTATAACAGTGAGGCGGTGCTTTTCTCAGAGGGCTTTGGTTCTCTCAAGCTGTTTGACAAGAGAAGTGAAATGAAAGAAAAACAGATGCCCGGTTACGGAGATGTTATTCTTCTCCTGAGTGTAGTTGCGTTGCTGATCTTCTATATTGGTTCTTATGCACAGATTAAGCTTGGATTTGGTGGCGTTGCTGTTCAGCAAAGCATTATTCTGCTTTTGCCATTCATTTATGCCTGGTATATGAAAGCCGATTATAAAAAGCTGTTTTCTCTGCGTAAGCCAAGGGTAAAACAGTTAGCCGGTTCTATTTTGCTGGGAATCAGCGCATTCCTTGCGGCATTGATTATTGGAGGAATTCTTGCACCAATTTTCCCTGATAGTGCGGAGAGTCTGACGCTCCTCGATGAATGGTTCAAAACTGTTCCGACTTTCTGGCTGATTGTTGTTGCAGCTGTGATGCCAGCCGTAGGAGAGGAACTGCTGTTCCGTGGATTTGTACTTGGCACATTAAAAAATAAAACAAAAGCATGGATTGCTGTTTTGGTAACGACTCTGATTTTTGCCGCTTACCATATGAGTCTTGTAAAAATGTTTACCATTGGTATTGTTGGATTTGCATTTACTTATGCAGCATTTAAGTCTAGGAGCATCTTTTGTTCGATGTGCATGCATTTTTTAAACAATCTTTTCTCCGTGGCATTGACCAAATATCCAAAGCAGATTGGTGGTGTGCTGCCGTTTCTGCTTAAAGAGAGCTTAAGCGTATCTGATGTTTGTCTGATTCTGGCGGTGGTTGTGTTTGCCGGATTTTTGGGCTGGAGATTACTGAAAGAAACATCATAGTATATTACATTTCGAGAACATGCATAAAGCAGGAGATACAGTAAATGAAGAAGATGACTACAAGAATATTAGCATTATTATTGGCTGGAATGATGATTTGTCCAATGCAGTCAGTTAATACTCTGGCAGCTACAGTCAGTGACAATCAAATTGATCAAAATGATGATACGGCAGCTGAATTGAAAGAAGGAGCGGCAGGACAGAATAAAGAGGCGATGGCGGGAATAGAAACGCAGGATGTTTCTATAGAAGCTGTCAGCTCGCTGGGCAACCTTCTTTCGGCACCCATAGAAGAACAGATAGAGGATATGCAGAATAATAGTGGGTATTGTCTGGCATCGGTGGAGGTCGCAGGGAAAGAAGCGACAGTATCCTTTGCAACAGCAGAGAACAGTACCATTATTGTGGGCATTTATGATGAAAGTGCAACAACACTTTTGGCAACAGGGTCTAAGGACGTTATCAATACAGATAAATCAGCTGTGGTTACTATTGACATTGAAGTGATGCCTCAGTATTTTTATCTCAAAGCTTTTCTGGTTAATAAGGATACCATGAAGCCTCTTTGTGAGAGCTACGCTTCCCCGAACTATACGCAGGAGATGCAGGCGTTTTTTGCAAAGACAACAGGTGATTTTCCAGAAGAGCGAACCATCAACTTAGATGCTGATGAATCAAACAACTTTGTGGTTTTTAATGATGATGCTGTTATACTTGATAATTCTGAAACAGAGAATATTCTCATATCTGCAGATGAAACAGCAATGATTTATCAGTTTCAGAATCCAGACAGTGAGATTGAAGGTTTGTCTGAGGGAGACATCTTTTCTTATACCTGTAATGATGGGACACAATTGATTATTAAAGTGGCATCTGTTTCCATAGAAGGAAATCTGGCTACAATAACCGGTGCAGAAACATCCGCCAGTGAGGTTTTTGGATTTATTAAAATAGATGGTTCCAATGGACTTGGAGCAGAGCCTGAGGTGGATATGTCAACCTGTGATTCCGGATTGTAATATACGGGTGTCATAAATAATGCTGCGCAGGTACAGTCAGAGGAAGGAAACCTGGAAACAGAGGATTTTGAAGGAACAATGGGCTATTCTTTGTCCTACAAATTCTTACCGCCCAAGGAAAAGCCGGATGAGGGAGAGGGGATTTTTGAAGCTTCAGGCGGATTTGACGGTACCATGACATTTTCCGTAGAGGCTGGTATTAAATTTTACAAACAGAATCAATATGAGTACATAGAGGCAAGTATCACTTATACAGAAGCCTTCAATGTAAAATTGACTGGAAAGCTTACAGCAAATGTTCCGATTGGTAAATTCAAAATGAATGTAGTGCCAGGAACAATTAATATTACACTGGAACCTAAGATTGTTGTTGAGGCAGAGGGCGAGGTTGGACTTGATTTCAGTATTACAGGAAGTATTGGTTTTCAGGCTTCGACAGCTGCAAAGGGAATTAAAAACATATCCAAATGGCCGGAACCGAAGCTGGAGATAAAGGCTGAGGCAAAATTTTTTGTGGGCGTAGAAATGGAACCAAAGTTTGAATTTACGATTCCGAAAATTGCAGAGATAGGATTTGCAGCAAAGGGTGGACTGGAAATCTCGGCAACCATGTCAGATGATGTACTGGCAGGTGGAGATATTGTGCATGATTGTGGCATCTCATGTGTGGATGGTGATGTTAATTTTGTTTCAGAGTTTAAATTTAAGACAAGTTTTTTGAATAAGACATTAACATTTGAGCGGACAATAGCAAGTGCAAGCGTGAAGGTGGCTGACTTCTATTATTCTTTTAAATACAAGACCTTTGATTTTACGGAGTGCCCATATTTTAGATATGCGGCAAATATTCGTATTGTTGATAAAAATGGAACAGGAATACCAAATGCATCTATTTCTCTTTCGGGTGAAACAGAAATGGAAGAGGCAGTAGATAAAGAAGCAACTACGGATAGCTATGGATATGCAAAATTCATGCTGTCACCAGGAAATTATGGCATTTATATCTATAAGGCCGGAGTTATGGCGGGTGAACGTGAGTTTAACATTCATAAGCTGCCTCGAAATATCACAGTCAATATAGAAAAGGACCCGTCAACGGTTGTCACGCTTATAGATGCCTCCGCTGAGAACTCAGCTGCTCTTACGCAGGATGGTTCTCTTTATATCTGGGGATCGGGAACAAGCGGTCAGTTTTTGGATAAGTCCATAGAGAGCAGTCTGGTTCCTGTTAAGGTTGCGGATGATATCATTGATTTTGAGCTATGTAATGGTACAATTGCTGCAATTGATGAGGATAATACGCTGCTCATGTGGGGAGATAATTATTTTCACAAGGTCAGCGAATCAGACGACCAGAAAATTTATCAGGCAATTCCGGTTTTAAATGATGTGGAGAGTGTATCTCTTGGCCCAACCGCCGTTGCTGCGATTAAGACAGATGGAACTGTTTTTGGATGGGGATGTAATATACATCACACTGCGCTGGGTGTGAATACGACTCCCATCACAACACCAACATGGGTTGATATGTCAGTACTTGGAGTGCAGGGAAATATACAGCAGATTGAGGTGGGATATTCAGCTGTTGCAATTTTAACGGATAAAGGTTCGGTTTATGGCTGGGGAACCAATTCAGGACAGCAATTTGGAAGCAATTATGGTGACAGAGGAGCATTTAGAGAATATCCGGTACAGGTTACGGAGCTTTCTGACATTGTTTCTATTGAAAAGGACAAGCTGGATGATGGCTTTTTGGGAGCAATTACCAGTGATGGAACACTTTATGTCAGTGGATTGAACGAAAAGGGGCAGTTGGGGCTTGGGATTCTTTCCACAACTGTTGCAGTTCTAAATCCCCCAAGGACAAATTTAATAGGGAAGGCATTATCGATTGCCGGTGGACGAGATGCAACAGCAGCTGTCAATGATCAGGGAGTATTATATACATGGGGGATGTACGGTAATGTTCTGGGCAGAGATACCGTCAGCACCTATGACCCTACACCGGGAAAAATTATGGAGCATATGGCCATGGTTTCACTGGCAAGTGACAATGGTATAGCACTTGCAGAAGATGGAAGCGTTTATTGCTGGGGAAATAATTCCCACGGTGAGGCCGGAGTTGGAAATACGGAAATTGTTGAAGAGCCAACGTTAGTAGATATTCCGATGGATGGGGCAAGTGCTCTGGCGGCAGAAGAAAATGCCAATGAAATTACCGTGACACAGAAACAGTCTACGGCTCAATTTGAGAATCTACTTCCCAATGAAATATATAATTTCTATATTATGAAGGACAGGGAAGCCGAAGAGCCATTTGCATCCGATAATCTTCTGTTTATTAATCAGTACAAGTCTCAAACAGATGGAAGCTTATCCGTCAATTATTCCTTTTCGAAGGAAGTTACAAGTGCTGTTGGATTTCTTGTACAGATGAGTGCTTCTGATCTGGCATCGGCCTCTGTGACTGCGACGGATTTGTATTATACAGGTGAGAATCAGGCAGCGGAGGTGGAAGTTCGTTATAATGGGGTTCTTTTAACCGAAGGAATTGATTATATACTTTCTGGTGATGTTTCTGTCAGAGAAAAAGCAACTTATACTGTGACCGTTACAGGTGCAGGAATGTATACAGGAACGAAAGAGGCAACATTTTCCATTATCGATCAGCCAGAACCTGAGCCCGAGCCAAAACCTGAACCAGAACCGGTATTGGTGTCTTCTATATCGCTGAGTCAGACCTCCATCACGTTGGAAGAGGGAAAAACCAGACAGCTTATGGCAACTGTGAATCCAGCAGGAGCAGATAACAGAACGGTATCCTGGAAATCTTCGGTGCCTTCCATTGCAAAGGTAAATGCAGATGGACTGGTTACTGCGGTGGCAAAGGGAAGCACAGTGATTACCTGCAGCAGTACAGATGGCAGCAATATTTCTAAAACGTGCTCTGTTACCGTGACAAAAACGTCGACACCAACACCGACACCAACACCAACTCCAACGCCAACGCCAACGCCAACTCCAACTCCAACGCCAACACCCGATGATCCGGATGAAATTCCACAGGGACCACAGACCTGGGTGGGTAAGACTGGAACAGAAGGCTTTGTTTATCGCCTTTATAATGTCGCAATGGGAAGAGAAGCAGATACAGATGGATTTAACGATTGGAACAGTAAACTGCGAAATAAAACCAATACAGCGGCTGAAGTTGCACAGGGATTTATTTTCAGTAAGGAGTTTAAGAATTTTAATTATAACGATACACAGTTCGTGAAAATTTTATATCGTACCATGTTTGGACGAGAGGCAGATCAGGGTGGTTTAAAGGGATGGCTTAACAGTCTCGAAAATGGGATGAGCCGGGAATACGTATACCATGGCTTTGCAGAATCACAGGAGTTCTCCAATTTGTGTAGCAGCTATGGAATCAACCGTGGTCAGGTTACTCTTTCAGCCTACAGAGATCAGAATGAAGGTGCAACAGGCTTTGTTGCAAGATTATATACCAAGATGCTTGGAAGAGGATACGACGATGGAGGCCTTGAATACTGGTGTGAACAGTATTTGACTGGGAAACAGAGTATAGAAGCTGTTGCCAGCAATGGATTTTTACATTCACAGGAGTTAAAAAACCAAAATTTATCAGACGGAGAGTTTGTCAGCAGAATGTATCGTACCTTTTTAAATCGAGAGCCGGATACCGCCGGGTATAATGATTGGGTTAGCAAGCTGAACTCGGGAGCGGAAACGAGGGACAGCCTTGTGTATGGACTTACCAATTCTGCTGAATTTGGTAAGCTGAAGGCTTCTTATGGCTTAAAATAAAAGGATTATTTTCATTACATATTTCATCATATATTTCCTGAAAAAACGCTTGCAAACCCTTGCCCATTATGGTAAACTATTCACGTTGTGAAAAGAGATGGTCCTCTGTTACAGATTGTATTAAGAACATCCAATACGGAAGGAGATACACAATGAACGAGATTATTAAAGAAATCGAAGCAGCTCAGTTAAAGGAAAATGTTCCAGCATTCAACGTTGTGCTTATTTTACCATTATCATCTGTTGTATACT
>CAZUCI010000079.1:10097-11086 GCA_964619485.1 uncultured Lachnospiraceae bacterium | reverse complement strand
AGATTTTGTAGGCGGCAAATGGGAAAACGAAGTTAACGTACGTGACTTCATCCAGAAGAACTACACTCCATATGATGGAGATGATACTTTCTTAGCAGGACCTACACAGAACACAAAAGATTTATGGAACCAGGTTCTTGACTTACAGAAGCAGGAGCGTGAAGCAGGCGGAGTACTTGATATGGATACAAAGGTTGTTTCCACTATCACTTCTCATGGCCCAGGATACCTTGATAAGAGCAAAGAGACTATCGTAGGTTTCCAGACAGACAAACCTTTCAAACGTTCCATGCAGCCTTACGGTGGTATCCGTATGGCAGAGAAAGCTTGCGCAGATAATGGATATACAGTAGATCCTGAAATCTCCGAGTTCTTCTCAACACACAGAAAAACACATAACGCTGGATGTTTCGATGCTTATAATGCTGAGATGAGAGCATGTCGTTCCGCTCACGTTATCACAGGTCTTCCAGATGCTTATGGCCGTGGACGTATCATCGGCGATTACAGACGTATCGCTTTATATGGTATTGACAGACTGATCGAAGACAAGCTTGCTCAGAAGGATTCTACCGGACGTGTTATGACAGATGATGTTATCCGTCTTCGTGAAGAAATCTCCGAGCAGATCGTTGCTTTAAAGATGATGAAAGAAATGGCAGCTTCTTATGGCTGTGATATTTCCAAACCAGCTACAAACGTTCAGGAAGCTATTCAGGCTACCTACTTCGGATACTTATCCGCAGTTAAAGAGCAGAATGGTGCTGCAATGTCCCTTGGACGTACTTCTACTTTCCTTGACTGCTATGCTCAGAGAGATATGAAAAATGGTACCTTTACTGAAGAGCAGATTCAGGAATTTGTAGATCATTTCATCATGAAATTACGTTGTGTAAAATTCGCTCGTACACCAGAATACAACCAGATTTTCGCCGGTGATCCAGTTTGGGTTACAGAGTCTCTTGGTGGTGTTGGTATCGATGGACGTC
>CAZUCI010000079.1:0-10087 GCA_964619485.1 uncultured Lachnospiraceae bacterium | reverse complement strand
TAACAAAGATGAGCTTCCGTTATTTAAATACATTGAACAACTTAGGCGCTGCTCCAGAGCCAAACTTAACAGTTCTGTGGTCCACAAGACTGCCTGAACCTTGGAAAAAATTCTGTGCTAAGATGTCCATCAAGACTTCTTCTATCCAGTACGAGAATGATGATTTAATGAGAGTTACCCACGGTGATGACTACGGTATCGCATGCTGTGTATCCTCCATGGTTATCGGTAAACAGATGCAGTTCTTCGGCGCTCGTGCAAACCTTGGTAAATGCTTATTATACTCCTTAAATGGTGGTGTTGATGAAGTAACCAAGAAACAGGTTGGACCTAAATATCGTCCAGTTGCCGGTGACGGTCCTCTTGACTTTGATGATGTTATGGACAAATTCACAGATATGATGGAATGGCTGGCAGATGTATATGTAAATACATTAAATGTTATCCATTACATGCATGATAAATATTGCTATGAGAGAGCTCAGATGGCTTTACATGACAGAGACGTACTTCGTTACTTTGCAACAGGTATCGCTGGTCTTTCAGTTGTAGCTGACTCCTTATCCGCAATCAAATATGCAAAGGTATTCCCTATTCGTGACGAAGATGGAATCATCGTAGACTTCAAGATTGAGGGAGAATTCCCTAAATATGGTAACGATGATGACCGTGTTGATGTAATGGCTCATGACCTGGTTGAAAAATTCATGATTATGTTAAGAAGACATCATACTTACAGAGATTCCTTCCCTACAATGTCTGTATTAACCATTACTTCCAACGTAACCTATGGTAAAGCAACAGGTAACACACCAGACGGACGTAAGAAAGGACAGCCTTTCGCTCCAGGTGCTAACCCAATGCACGGACGTGATACTCACGGTGCTGTATCTTCCTTATCTTCTGTAGCAAAACTTCCATTTGAATTTTCTCAGGATGGTATTTCCAATACATTCTCCATTATTCCTGGAGCTCTTGGAAAAGAAGACAAAGTATTCGCTGGCGATATCGATGTTGATTTAAGCAAATAATTTGCTTTTCTTAGAAAGGTGATAGTATGGACGAAAATGCAATGATTGAAGACCTGATTAAACAGCTTGATGGTGGTATGTCCAAGGGCGTTGGCCACGTCAATGTTGATACAGATGAATCTGTTCAGGGATCCAAGAATGTTGAGACAATGGGATGCACGGATTGTTCTAAGGTTCCATTTGCCTGTAGTGTTCCAACACTTCACGATGGCTTAGACGGAGACGAATAAGCAGGATGATAATATCTTTTCGCATTTGCGAACAGGATATTATAAATAACATTTCAAAAATTACGGGGATGTCGCCGTACATCCCCAACTACTATAGGAGGTAATTATCATGACAGATGCTAGTGCAACTCAGGTTGACAACTTAGTAAACTTATTAGATGGATATGCTACAAAAGGTGGACATCATTTAAATGTTAACGTATTAAACAGAGAGACATTACTTGATGCTCAGAAACATCCAGAGAACTATCCTCAGTTAACAATCCGTGTTTCTGGATATGCTGTTAACTTCATCAAATTAACACCAGAACAGCAGGCAGACGTAATCAGCAGAACATTCCATGAGACAATCTAAGTTTTATTGAATTTTCTAAAGCCTTCCGGAAATTCCGGAAGGCTTTTTTTCCTATCTTCTCTGTTTTTTCGTGTAAAGATGGAACATATCTGATATACTACTCTTTAGAGAAAAAAATATTTCTATTCTATAGAAATGGAAAGAGGTAACACATGAGCGGTAGAATTCATTCTTTAGAAAGCTTTGGTACCGTAGATGGCCCAGGTACCAGATACGTTGTCTTTGTCCAGGGCTGCCCTATGAGATGCCAGTATTGTCATAACCCGGACACCTGGGCAATGAGCGGTGGCAAAATCATGGAAGCCAAAGACATTATAGAACAATATGAAAGAAATGCCCCCTTCTATAAGGGCGGTGGAATTACAGTAACAGGCGGGGAGCCCCTGATGCAGGTCGACTTTATGATTGAATTATTTACTCTTGCAAAAGAGAAGGGGATTCATACCTGCATTGATACTTCAGGCATCGCCTACAAACCCGATAATAAGCCCTTTATTGAAAAGCTTGACAAGCTTATGGCACTGACGGACCTTGTGATGCTGGATATCAAGCATATTGATCCTGTGAAGCATAAGGAATTAACCTCCCAGCCAAATGAAGGTATTCTTGCCTTTGCCAAATACTTAAACGAGAAAAAGATTGATATGTGGATTCGTCACGTAGTGGTTCCCGGTATCACAGATGATGATAAGTATTTGTTCGAACTGGGTTACTTCATTGGGCAGTTTACCAATTTGAAGGCTCTGGATGTGCTGCCATACCACGATATGGCAAAGAAAAAATACAAAGAATTGGGAATTGATTATGTCCTTGAGGATGTTCCTCCAATGGATAAAAATAAAATTCCCGAAAAAAAGGCAGTCATTTTAGATGGTATTCGCAAGCGCAGGGCGGAGCTTGGAATCACACGACATAACTAAAATGAAATTTGGAATTCATACCATATATTAGGTCTTGTTTTCTTGCAATGTTTGTATTAAAATAACAATATGAATTGATAATATTTTATCAAAAACCCTATACCTTAAGGAGGATATTACTATGGCATTCGTAATTAACGACAGTTGTGTAAGTTGTGGAGCATGCGAGGCTGGCTGCCCAGTTGGAGCAATCAGCATGGGAGACGGCAAGTTTGAAATTGATGCAGCTAAATGTATTGATTGTGGTTCCTGCGCAGGAACATGCCCTTCAGGTGCTATTGAAGAAGCATAATTTCAACTGAGATATTACCAAAAAGAGACATCGGATGATGTCTCTTTTTATTTTTAATAATGTACCATTTGCAAAGTATGTGATACATTGTATCCAGTTTTTAAATGCTAATCTTCCTGTACTGTATAGTGTTCCAGATTCGCAAACTTTGTGTAATCAGGCAGCCAAGCCAGCTTAATGGGACCAATGGAACCGTTTCTTTGCTTTGCAATGTTAATCTCAGCAACACCCACCTCTTTGGAATCCTTGTTATAATAATCATCACGGTAAATAAACATAACAATATCGGCATCCTGCTCGATTGCTCCAGATTCACGCAAATCAGAAAGCATTGGACGCTTATCAGGCCTCTGCTCCACTGCACGGCTAAGCTGAGACAAAGCAATTACAGGGACATTCAGTTCTCTTGCCAGAGCCTTTAAGGAACGGGAAATCTCGGAGATTTCCTGCTGTCTGGATTCGGCAGAGCTTCTTCCGCTTCCACTCATCAGCTGCAGGTAGTCAATCATGATAACCTTTAAATCCTTTTCCATCTTATACTTACGACATTTACTTCTCAGCTCAGAAATGCTGATTCCAGGTGTGGCATCGATAATAAGATTAGAATTACCAACTACTCCCGCTGCCTCAATCAGCCGCTCCCACTCATCATCACTTAAATTACCGGTTCTGATATTTCCTGAATTGACACCGGATTCCAGAGAGAAAAGACGATTAACAAGCTGTACCTCTGACATCTCCAGGCTGAAGATTGCAACCGTCTGCTTTTCCTTGAAGGCAATGTGCTGTGCGATATTTAATACAAATGCCGTTTTACCCATGGCAGGTCTGGCAGCAATCAGTATCAAATCAGAAGGCTGCAAACCGGCCAGCTTATAATCCAGATCCAGGAAGCCGGTGGGGATACCTGTTACTGCCCCGCTTGTCTGAGAAGATTTCTCAATACGATTCATTGCATCCATTACAACATCACGAATGGGAATATAATCGCTGGTGTTTCTCTTTTGAACAAGGGCAAAAATCTTCTTTTCCGTCTCCTCTAAAATAGTGTCCGTTTCCTCTTTTCCGGCATAACAGGAATTTGCAATATCTTCGTTTAAACGTATCATTTTACGCAGAAGTGACTTCTCCGCTACGATGTTGCAATACTGCTTAATGTTTGCCGACGTAGGAACTGCAGCAACAAGATTTCCAAGAAATTCAAGGTTATTGACTTCCATTGGGACGCCCTTTTCTCCAAGCTTATCCTGAAGTGTAACCACATCCACAACTCCATCGCTCTCGAACAGCTCAATAATTGCCTCAAACAAAACGCCAAACTGTTTCCCGTAAAAATCATCCTGTACAAGCATTTCGGATGCTGTGACAATTGCATCTCTGTCCATCATCATGGAGCCAATAACAGACTGCTCTGCCTCCACACTATGTGGCATTATTCTTTTTATAACCTGTTCTTCTGCTGCCATCTCATTTTACTCCAAATCAATTTTCCTGTACTTTTACCATTAGTGATGCGGTAACCTGTGGGTGAAGCTTAACCTTCACCTCATAAGAGCCAAAATTCTTAATAGGATCTGCCAATATCATTTTTTTCTTATCTATTTCTCTTCCATACTGCTTTTTATATTCTGTTGCAATCTCTTTGGTTGATACAGAGCCAAAAGCTTTTCCGCCTTCTCCAGCCTTCATCTTAACAACAACCGTCTGATCCTTTAAGACCTCTGCCAGCTCCTTTGCCTCAGCCAGAATCTGCGCTGCAACTCTTTCATCATTTGCTTTGTGAAGCTTTAAATCATTCAGGTTTTTGGAGGTAGCCTCCACTCCAATTTTTTGTGGCAGAATATAGTTTCTTGCATAACCATCATTTGCGTTGATAATTTCACCTTTTTTTCCCAAGGCTTTTACATCCTGTAATAAAATTATTTTCATTTATATTTCTCCCTTCTCAATCATATCTGAAATAGTATTTTTTAATAATTCCTCTGCGCTTTCCAGGGACAAATCCCTGAGCTGCGTTGCTGCCACATTAATATGGCCGCCTCCACCCAATTTTTCCATAATCAGCTGGACATTCACCTCATCGATGGAACGGGCACTGATATAGATCATCTGATTCCACTCTGTCAGAACGAAGCTTGCCTTAATCCCTGTAATATTCAAAAGCTCATTGGCCGCCTGGGCTCCAATAACTGTGGGACTGTTCAAATCCTTTCCATCTCCGTAGGAGATTGCGAAGCAGTCCATAAATATTGATGCACGACTGATAATCTGTGCCTTTGCTCTATAATCAAGTGCGTCATCTCTGAACATCTTACGGACTCTTGTTACATCCGCACCATTTCTGCGCAGATATGCTGCTGCCTCAAAGGTTCGAACGCCGGCCTTATTGTTAAAATTATTGGTATCAATAACGATACCCCCATACAGACAGTCTGCCTCTGCACTCTTTAATTTAAGACCATTCTCAATGTACTGAATGATTTCAGATACCATCTCACAGGCACTGGAAGCATAGGTTTCCACGTAGGAAAGTGTTGCATTTTCAATAATTTCCTCACTCTGTCTGTGATGATCAAGCACAACGATTGAGTGGCATTGCTTCAGCAAATCAGGACACTCTGTAATGCTTGGTTTATTTACATCCACCACAACCAGGCAGGCATTTGGTCCGGCAAATTCCATTGCCTGGGCACTGTTAATCAGGATAACCTCATCTGCATCCTCATGACTGACAAAATGCTCTACCATGGGCTTAATGGACATGGTAACTTCATTTATAACAATATAGGCACTTCTTCCAAGTGTTTTGGCAATTCTGTATATTCCAACTGCGGCACCAAAGCTGTCCACGTCTGTGATTCGATGTCCCATAACAATCACACGGTCCTTTGATGCAATAATTTCAGCTAAAGCATGCGCCTTGACCCTTGCCTTTACACGCGTATTTTTCTCTACCCGCTGACTCTTGCCACCATAGTAGCTGATGCCTTCTTTCGTCTTCAGCACAGCCTGGTCACCGCCACGTCCCAGTGCCAAATCGATGGAGGTTCTCGCAAATTCATAGTTCTGTGCATAGGAAAGGCCACCCACGCCCACACCAATACTCAATGTGACAGACATTTCATTTCCGATGTTTACTGTTTTAACATCCTCAAGCAGATCAAACCGGTTTTCCTGCATGGTACGAAGAGACTGCTTTCGTACAATAAAGAAGAACTTGTCCTTTTCCATCTTACGGACAATTCCATCAAAGGATGCAAAATATTTATTCAGCTTTCGTTCAATCAGGGCTGTGAGCAGTGATCTTCTTACTTCCTCAATGCTGTCTAATGCCTCCTCATAATTATCAATATATAAAAGTCCAATTGCAAGACTCTGGTTATCATTTTCACGAAGTGCTATTTTCAGTGCCGTTTCATCAAAAAGGTAAAGTGAAATCAGACAACCCTCGTAAATACCGTCAGATTCAAAAATATCGCTGTTTTCCACCATCTCTGCCAATGGAATCTTCTTAAGCTTTGCATGGTAGTCCTTTCCCTCTGACTGAAATTCTATTTCAGCGGAATCTCTTTCTCTGCCAGGGAGTTTATCTTTGGTTATGGCATCAAAAAAGGTGGAAACATCCTTATTTAATGGTTTCTCTTTTCCCACTGCCTGAATAAATGCAGTGTTGGCCCAGATAATCTTTCCCCCCTCATCTAAAAGAGCATTGGGGAGCTCCAAATCACGAAGCAGACGTTTCTGAATCTGTCCGTACTGGGTTGCAAAGCTCACAAGCTCATTCATAATCACAGGCTTGTTAAAATGCTCCAGTAACAGGAAAAAAATCAAATATAGCAGCGTAAATCCCGATAAAATAATACCGGCACTGACATCGATCGTGTAGATAACGACATCTGTAAGTGCCAGAAGGATTCCAAAAAGAACCGGAAGCTGAAAATATAACCTCATTCTTCCTTTTAATTTAAGTTTACTATTCATATAAATTGCCTCATTTGGTTTTAAGTGAAGATATACAGCCTTTTTATTTTGTTCTCTTCATTTTCAGGCCGTTTTTACATATCAGTCTTATTATAACATCAAGCCTGTTTTTTACCAAGATAAAATCCCCGAAAAGTTCTTAGAAATACCAGGACTTTTCGGGGATTCCTTTAAAATTAGTCAATCTCATTCAGTAAATATTGTGCTGCTCTTTCTGCGCCTTCTGCATCTGGATGAATTCCATCTGAATAGGTTAATATCCAATCCTTTGTCTCCACCAGTCTGCACCATTCTGTTCCCTGAACAGCAAGTGCAATATCATCCCTGTGTGACTGCATAAACGGAACCATACAAAGTACCTTTACATCAGGATATTTTTCATGGATCAAATCAAGCACTGCCCTGTATCCATTTACAAATTCCTCCGTTTCAACCCCAAAATCGTTGGTTCCCGTATTTAAAACAACAAGACTGCACTCCATCGGCCATTCTGCAGCCCTCATCGATGAGAAATTGGTCAGCATATGCATACAGTCACTGAAGGAACCGGTCGCAACAATTCCCGTTCCACCAAATCCATTAAAATAAGGTCTGGCGTCTAATGCCTCTGCCAGATACCAGCCATAGGAATGCGTTGCACTGTTATAGTCGCTAATCGCATTATCACTCAGGGACATAATGCCTTCTGTAATACTGTCCCCAATAAACATAATCGTTTTTTTATTGGAATCCAGTCCATGGGTTACTCCGCCATGGGCATCCACGCCCCTTACAGCAACACCAACTTCACGATTCCATTTGTCTTCCCGCTCCGTAATACCATCTATGACAATTGTGATTTGATGAGCATTTTCATCGGGTAAAGCAATATCAGGCTCTGTTATCTTCCTTCGAACCATTGGCCCCCTGTCGATACTGTAAGCATAGTATGGTGTCTCCAGCTCTGAAATATCGACAAACTCCACACTGATCCGGCTGGTTTTCTCCGTCTCAAACTCCATCATCGCTCCCTGATTTAAGGTTACCATAGCACTTTTCCCATCCAGTTCTTTTTCAAACCATCTTCCAGAATAGGTAAGCGCGGTGTTCGTCAGCTCATATTTTTCCGGCAGCTCTACTGCATTGTCACTGAGTGCAAGCTCCTGTATCTGTTCTTTAACACCTGCTTCCTTTTGTTCCGCGGTGCGCTCCCCACATGCCGTGAAGCTTGAAATAAGCGCAGCCACAATACCAAAAGAAACAATAGTCTTAATAATTCTACCCGTCATTATTGTAATTTTCTTTCCCACTCACAAAGATACGCAATATGTCCCGACCAGTATTCACTGATATCCTCTGGAACATCCTGCCATACCCAGTTTCCGGTGTCACTGCTGTAATACATATCCAGGTAATTCTCTTCTACTCCGGTATTTGGGTCAACCCCACTTGGTTCCCCGGAATTCCAGTTTGAAAATCCCGGTCCTTCACCTGTTACCCATGTAAATCCACCATTTTCAGCATATGCACCCAGCCAGATTTGGTACGGAACATTCATCTGATCTGCCGAAATCTCCCTCAAATACTCTTCAATCTTGTCTCGTTCCTCATAACAGATAATCGACGCAAGATGACCACCCTTTTCTTCGCAAAGGCTCTCTGCTTCACTCCAGGTAACATCTGAAACAATAAGCTCATATTTATGTTCGTCCGGATTATAATATTCCAGCGGTGTCTCTGTGGCTCCATCAGCCACAAGATCTTCCTGTACCTGTGGTGCCGTCCACTCTTCATCCTGTGGTGCTTCCGCAGCAGCTTCTTCATCCTGCACAGGATTGCTGTCATCATCCACTGGTTCATCGCTCTCTGCCATCTCATTTACATATGTCTCTGACTGTGTCGCTGCTGTTTCTTCATTCTTTGGCTTCTTTAATAACAAAATCAGGACTACAAGTACTAATGCCAGGATAACAACTCCCATCACAACAATCAAAATCATCTTAGCATTAACTGCCTTTTTTTGAGCAGCACCATTTTCCACAAACGGCTTTTCACTCTCCTGCGAAACAGGTGCTCCGCACTTTCCACAAAATTTTGCACCAGGTTTCAATTCTGCATTGCATCGCTGACATCTCATTGGCTTACCTCATACTGTTTTTTATTTTCTAATTTCATCTTTTCTCTTATCCTTTGCCAGGTGAAGCTGCCTCTGGAAATCACGAATTGTTTCCATTCCCAGCCATGAAATTGGGAATCCGATACTGCCACCCGCATAATTAATAGAGAAAAACGTTTTTCTCTTGATCAGATAGGTAATAATATTGATCATACCAATAAGAAGGACAGCAGACATATAGGTGATTCCTGCTGAGCTGATATTCCCTGAATAAAAACTGTCTCCCATACCCATAATTGCAAAAACGATAATAGCTAAAAAGGAAATAACGCAGCAGACGATTCCTGTGATAAGCAATCCAATTGGGGAATATAATGTAAACTCTGTACCATTTACATCATCAATCTCAACGATTTTAGATTGTCTAACGGAACCCCAGCCCTTTTTACCAGTTCCTTTATAAAATGTTCTTCCATTAAAATATACTCTACGATTTGACAAAACGGAATTTCCCTTTGAAAACAGACCATAGGAAGCCAAGTTCTGAAGATATCCATTTCCCAAGGCTGCCAGTGGTTCTTCATCTGTATTGACAAAGAATTCATATTTGTCCTTCAATACAACTGGCTCATGCGTTTCATTTTTATCATTATTTCTCACCACGATAAAAACAACAAGTGCTGCCGCACATATCAATGATAAAAACAAAAGCAGTGGAGACCTGCCAAGTGACAATGCAAACAAAATAAGAATCATTGCACCAATTACGCAATAAATAATCATCTCACTATTAAATCCAGACGTCGCCTGTGCGTTTGCCATTCCTGCCGAGCTTGTAGAATGATTCATACGAACTGGCGCACCACACTCGTTACAAAAGTCATTCCCTGGTTCAATTTCTGCACCACATTTTGAGCAAAACCTTTTTTGCTCTATATCATTGCTTATTCAGGATACGTTTTTTCAGGAAAAATAATCTATAAAAAAGAACCGCTGCCTAAGCAACGGTTCTTCAAATATTTGTTTTGCCAAATACCTTAGTCCTGAACGTAAGGCATCAGAGCTACGTGACGAGCACGTTTGATAGCTACAGTTAAAGCTCTCTGATGTTTAGCACAGTTTCCTGTGATTCTTCTAGGAAGAATTTTTCCTCTTTCAGATACATATCTTTTTAATTTATTAA
>CAZUCI010000078.1:0-11448 GCA_964619485.1 uncultured Lachnospiraceae bacterium | reverse complement strand
TTATAAAATCAATCTTTATAGCGTGTCAACAGCGTTTTTCACAGAAATATTTTTAATCATCTCAATGAACAAATAATTTTACAATGTCATTATACATGACAACTACCATCAAAAGCATCAACAAGGCAAATCCCACAAAATGGAAAATTCCTTCCTTCTCCGCCGGAATTGGTTTTCTGCGGATTGCTTCAATAATTAAAAACAGTAATCTTCCTCCATCCAATGCCGGGAATGGAAGCAGATTCAAAACACCGAGGTTCGCGCTCAGTAAAATAGCAAAATTCAGCATATTAATCCACACATAATATGCTCCATCCGCCTTTGATTCTGTGTAAATTTCGTCTACCGTATCTGCCATTCCCACAGGACCTGACAAATCCTTGATTCCCGCTTTACCGGTAACAAGCATGCCCAGACTCTTAAAGGTGGTGTTTACCCAATAACGGACTTCATAAAAGCTGTATAGAACAGTTCCGCCCACACCCATTTTGGTATAGCCGCGTTGTCCCATGATACCCAGATAATAACGGTCTGCCTCCTTGGAGTACTCCGGGGAAACAACCGCCTCATTCTCAACACCATCTCTCTTATAGGAAACAGTCATCGGCTCGCCCTCATTTAACATAGCCTCCAGCGAAACCTCCCGGAACAAATGCACCTTGTGTCCGTTGATGCCCGTAATCAGATCTCCGGTCTGCAAGCCTGCCTTCTCTGCCGCACCGCCCTCGCTGATACCACCAATGAAGGACTGATCCGTTCCAAGACTTCCAACAATAATCAGAGAAAAAAGAAATGCCAGCACAAAATTAAAAATTGGTCCTGCAACGACAGTTGCAATTCTTGCCCATACAGGTGCATCCGGGAAAGCCCCCGATTTTACCAGACTTCCTTTATTCTCTTCTCCCTCTTCCTTCTTCTCATCGGTCTGATTCAGACCATCTTCGCCCTCAAACATGCAGGCTCCGCCAATGGGGAGAAGCTTCAGTGCATACCGTGTGTCACCCTTATCAAAATGCAGAAGGGTTGGTCCCATACCAATACAAAATTCAACCACGTGAATCCCATTGCTTTTTGCAATAATGAAATGACCAAATTCATGTGCCACTACAACCACACAGAAAATCAAAATAAATAAAATAATACCCAAGGTTTACCACCTGCTCTCAATAAATTCATAACACCAGGATTCTGTCATAAGAATTTCAGACAAATCCGGATTGGAAATCACCTTATGATTGGACATCGCCTCCGCAATGATATCTGCAATATCCAGAAAACGGATTTTTCCATCCAAAAACATGCTGACAGCCCTCTCATTTGCTGCATTGTATACAGTTGGCATACTTCCGCCTGCAACAAAAGCGTCATATCCAAGCTTCAGCCCGACAAATGTGTTTAAATCAGGCTCTTCAAAGGTAATCTGCCCCAGCTTATAGAAATCTATTCTGTTATCCGCCATAGGCAGTCTGTCCGGATAAAACAGTGCATACTGAATGGGAAGCTTCATATCAGGCATTCCAAGCTGAGCCATCACTGCCCCATCCACATACTCTACCATAGAATGTATGATGCTCTGGGGATGTACTACAACCTGAATTTGATCGGAAGAAACATCAAACAGCCATCCTGCCTCCATTACCTCGAGTCCCTTATTGACCATAGTCGCTGAATCAATGGTGATTTTCCTTCCCATGGACCAGTTTGGATGCTTCAATGCATCTGCCACCGTTTTATGAACCAGCTCTTCCCTGCTCTTTCCTCTAAATGGACCACCGGAGGCTGTTAACAAAATCTTCTCAACCTTCTTTTTCGGCTGTCCCTGCAAGGATTGAAAAATTGCACTGTGCTCACTGTCCACCGGTAAAATCGAAACACCACATTCCCTGGCAAGAGGCATAATAATATGTCCTGCAGTCACAAGCGTTTCCTTGTTGGCAAGAGCGATATCCTTATGTGCCTTAATTGCAGCAATCGTTGGCTTAATTCCTATCATTCCCACCACAGCGGTCAAAACAACATCCGCTTCCCTGGCTGTTGCAATTTCAACCAGACCGTCCATACCAAAAAGAACCTTTACAGGAAGATCCTTCACCAAAAGAGCCAGAGACTTCGCAGCCTCCTCCTCCCACATCACAGCATAAAGGGGATGATATTTCCGAATCTGCTCCTCCATTTTTTTATAATTATGTCCGGCTGCAAGCGCTACAACCTGAAGTTTTTCCGGGTAGCTGTCTAAAATTTCCAGCGTCTGAGTTCCGATCGAGCCTGTGGAACCTAAAATGACTATATTTTTCATGTATTTCCTCCAATTTGCCAAGAATACCCTTTATGAAAATCTATGCCTGACTACCACAGCTTAACCAGGTATTATTTCAAGAGTAAAACAGCAAGATAATATATCATCGGTGCTGTAAAGATAACACTGTCAAAGCGATCTAAAATCCCCCCATGTCCAGGTATCAGCTTTCCATAATCCTTGATGGAATAGTTTCTCTTTATTGCACTTGCCGCCAGATCTCCCACCTGGCTGATCATGGCACCTACACCACAGAGTATTGGAAAGGCCCACAGACTGTTGGCATCTCCCACCCCAATATTGCGAAGAATCAAGGCATAAAGAAATCCCACAAGTGCTGCTCCCACAATTCCTCCTATGGCTCCCTCTACGGACTTCTTAGGACTTAAAACAGGTGCAAGCTTATGTTTTCCAATGGTCATTCCCACTAAATACGCACAGGTATCACATATCCAGGAGCTGATAAAGATAAGCCACACAATGTAAATACCATTTTCCAGTCCTCTGGTCAGATAAAGATATCCCAGCATGATTGGCGCATAAACAAACGCAAAAACAGTGCCCATCACCTGATCCCCATGATATTTGGGGAAGCCAAAAACATAGACAAATAAAATGGCAATAATAGTCAATGTGATGGCAAGCATCACGAAGGTCTCTGTATTGGCAAAGAACAGAACTCCGTAATACCCCAGAACACCCAATGCACCGACAATTTCCAAAACAGATATTTTTTCATTTTCATTTCGGACATGAATTGCTTTCGTCATCTCAAAGAATGCAATCAGTGATATCAGCAGTGTAAACAGAAAGAGCACCGGTCCACCCGTCAATAATACTGCCGCAATTACAATCACCAAAACAATACTGCTCAGTAAACGTGTTAAAAACATGCTACTCCTCCTCTACCAGTCCAAATCTTCTGTCTCTTTTATTATATACCTCCACAGCCTTAATCAGTTCTTCTCTGGTAAACGCAGGCCACGGAACCGGTGTAAAATAAAATTCTGTATAAGCAAGCTGCCATAAAAGAAAATTGGAGATACGCTGCTCTCCACTTGTTCGAATCATAAGATCAGGCTCGGGAATGCCTCTGGTATCAAGATAGGATGAAAAAATTTCCTCATTCATCTGTTCTTCCTCAATCCTGCCATCCTTTGTGTCTCTCATAATCTTTTTCACTGCACGGAGAATTTCATCTCTGCTTCCATAATTTAATGCAACCTGAAAGTGAAGACCTGTATTGTTTTTTGTCGCCTCTTCCAGCTGTGCAATCCGGTTTTGTAAATCCTCGTCCAGTCCGGATTTATCACCCAGAACCCTCACACACATTTTATTCTTCTCTGCGGTTTTCAAGCAGGTTTTCATATAGCTTCTCAACAGCTTCATGAGTGCGTCCACCTCATCCTGCGGACGATTCCAGTTTTCCGTCGAAAATGCATAAACAGTCAAGTACTGAATTCCCATTTTATATGCTTCTTCACAGATTATTTCCACATTTTTACTGCCCTGTACATGTCCATAATTACGTGGCATACCCTTGCTTTTTGCCCAGCGCCCATTTCCATCCAGAATGATGGCCACATGCTTTGGCATATTCAGCTTATCAAGCTCCATCCCATCTTCATCCTTCCATTTACAAAAAGGGAACAGCAAAAAATAACTGCTCCCCTTTCTTTTTAAACTGTCATAATCTCTTTGGATTTTTCTTCAACCATGGTATCAATCTGCTTAATGAATTTATCGGTAAGCTTCTGAAGCTCATCCTCCAGATTCTTAGCCTCATCCTCGGAAAGCTCGCCTTTTGCCATTTTCTTAAACGCATCATTTCCGTCTCGACGGGTATTGCGGACAACAACCTTGTTCTCCTCGCCTTTTTTCTTTATATCCTTTACCAGCTCCTTGCGACGGTCTTCCGTCAGCTCCGGAAAAACAAGACGAATTACATTTCCATCATTAGAAGGTGTAATTCCAACATCTGACATCATAAGTGCCTTTTCGATTTCCTTAATCAATCCCTTCTCCCAGGGAGCAATCTGTATCATTCTTGCCTCAGGAACTGTGATGTTGCCAACGCTCTGAATTGGGGTTGGTGTACCATAATAATCAACCTTGATTTTATCAAGGACATGAGGATTGGCTCTTCCTGCACGAATGGCAGCCAAATCACTGCTTAAGAAATCAATTGCCTTCTTCATCTTATCTTCATATACTGTTAATCTTGCATCCATTTTTATTTCCTCCTAAACTGTTACTTTAGTTCCGTTAAATTTTCCGGATACTGTATTTACAATGCTGTTTTCTTCATTTAAGCCAAATACCCACATAGGCATCCGGTTATCTCTTGCAAGAATCGACGCAGTCATATCAACTACCTGCAGATTCTTTTCAATCACCTCATGAATGGAAACTTCCTCATACTTCTTTGCAGCAGGATTGGTTCTTGGATCATCATCATAAACGCCATCTACTGCCTTGGCCAGCAGAATAACCTCTGCTTCAACCTCAATTGCACGAAGAACCACTCCGGTATCTGTGGAAAAATAAGGATGACCTGTTCCTCCTGCAAAAAAGACAACCATTCCATTATCAAAATACTCATTTGCCTGATCCTTGGAAAAAAGCTTTGTAAAGGACCCACACTCAAAGGGTGTCAAAATTCCGGTCTTCATGCCTACCGAACGAAAAATCTCTGACACATAGATACAGTTCATGATTGTGGCAAGCATTCCAATCTGATCAGCCTTTGTGCGGTCAATATGCTCGCTGGTTCTTCCTCTCCAGAAATTTCCTCCGCCGATTACAATGCCAGCCTGAACGCCTTCATCAACCAGCTGCTTCACCTGAAGTGCAACACCACGAACAGTCTCCTCGTCAAAGCCAGTCTTTTTTTCTCCAGCCAGTGCTTCTCCACTGAGCTTAAGCATAATTCTCTTCATGATTCTGTCCTCCGAATTTTATTTTTTACCCAGATCCTTAAAGAAGGAGGAAGGATTTACATCCGCATAGCACTGTGAACACATACCCTCGATAACTGCTCCATTGTTAATCTGAACAGATTTGGATTTGATATTGCCCATGACAATTGCAGAGGTGTCAAGAATAACCGGTCCCTGCACATCAATATCTCCCTTTACAGCACCTGCAATCACAGCACTGGTTGCAAAAATATTGCCGATAATAACAGAGCTCTGTCCAACCTTTACACTGCCCTTGGCATGGATTTCTCCTGTGATATTTGCAGAGTCAGCAAATACTTCTTCCGCAACAGAATTCCCTTCAATATTACCGGATATATTTAATTTACCAAGAATATCTACATTTCCCTGAACAGTTCCCATGACATCCATGGAGCCCTGGCTGCTCACATCTCCCTTGATGGTCATTCCCTTTGTAATAACAGCTGTTTCATCAAGTGCTTCGCCATTCATTGTGCTTTCGTTTCTCTCTGTCATAATCTTACCAACCTCTTTTTCCAATTCTGTTTCTTCTGTCTGTCTGCCTAATTCCTTATAAACCTCTTCTGCAAGATTATTGCTTTCTTCTGGGATTTCCTCTTTCTCCGGGATTTCCTCTTTTTCTAAAGTTTCCTCTTTATCCGTTAAGACAGCTTCCTCTTTTCCCGGTGCCTCTTCCAGTGTTTTTTCCTCTGTGGAATCTATCTCATCACCGGTCTGCTCCGACTTTGCATCTGTATCATCCGGCTCTGCTTCTCCAGCCTCTTCCATTTTGTCAAACACATCCGTCTGCTCATCCAGTCTTTCTACTGCAGCAAAAAAGTCTTCTTCGCTGAGCTCTGCCGCCCCTTCCGTCTGTAAAGGCTCCTGCTCCGTGTTTTCTGTATCGGATTCCTCACCCGCTTCTAAATTCTTCTGCGCCTGCTCCGACTCAGTGGTTTCCTTTTCCTCCAGACTTTCCTCTGGAATCAGCTCATTGACTGCCATCGATAAGTCTTCCTTTAAATCCTGAAAAAAACCCATTTTTGTTCCTCCGTTTCATGATATCCTGATATGTAAAATTACAGGTGTTTTCTCTGTAATAGGTAAGATTTCTACATCATCTCTCTGCTTTAACTGCTCTAAAATAAGCTTCAGTGCTTCCGCTGTACTCTGTTTGTCCTTTCCATCATGCAGCAGCACAATGGATGTTTCAAACTGATTGACCCCGGCTATAACCCGGTCTGCAATCTCCTGTGCATCCGCCGTTGCTCCATCGGCATCTCCACCGGAAATATTCCAATCATAACAGGTGATTCCCTGACTGTTCAGGGTTGATACCAGATCAGCCATGTCAATGGAGCTGACCGTATTGCTGCTTCCCCCGGGAAGTCTGCATATAACCGGTCGTTGTCCCGTCACATCATACAAAAGATCCGACATCTCATAAAAATCGTCCAAAAATGCATCTTTTGAACTGTAAATCTGATTATAAATGTGACTGTAAGAATGAATTCCAATGGAATGACCATCCTGTGCGATGCGCTTATACAGCTCTTTTCCACTTGAGGAGGTGTCTCCCACGACAAAAAAAGTTGCCTTTGCATCATAGGCTGCCAGCGTATCTAAAATGGTCGTTGTATTCTGTGAAGGTCCGTCATCAAAGGTCAGATATACCTTCTTCTTTCCATCTGAGACCTGCACGTCCTGCGTACTTCCCTCAGCCTCTGAAACAACGCTGTCCACAGTGACCCTTCCAAGCTGCTCCTGCAATTGCAAAAGTGCCTGCTCTTGATTCTTCATATCCTGGTTCAGCTGCTCATTAAGAGCCCTGAGAGCCTCATTCTCCCTGCTCTCAAAATGGAGTCGGACACCTAAAATGACTGCGAGCATACAAGGAAGCAATATTGCAAAAAGAATAGAAAAAAGAATGATTTTTTTTAGACAATTCACTCTTTTTCTTCTACGGTCTTTTTCATTTTCCCGTATTGAATCCATAATTTTCTCCATCTCGTATTTACACACTACTTTGCATTGTATCATAGATTTTCATGTAAAACAATCACTTTCCTTGCAGATAAAATGTCAATAGAATACGCATGCTATTTAATGAAAAAGGTCCCGGAAAAATCCGGAACCCTTTTCATTGCTATTCTGTTGTACCCAAATATTTTTCCTTTTTTTCAGCCGAATAGGCCGTATCCACTTCCGGATTCTGTTTTTTTATAAAATCGATTGCCTTCTCCACAAGCTCTTTGCTTTCAAACAGAACATCGAATTGCTCTCTGTCCTTTGAAACCATGATCAGGTGCTGGATTTCATAGGTTGTATTTCCACAGCAGAGCCTTCCGTTTACCTGCTCCACTCTGCGGAATACCCATACAATATCCGAATAGGGAAGATAGAGCTGTTTCGTGACCTTTTTTACATAAATACAGGTCTCTCCCAGGGTTACTTTACCCTTTTCACTTGCCTGCCCATAATCCTGTTCCAGTAAATTCTGTTCCAGCTGCGTTTTAAGTGGTGAAAATTTCATTTGATTACCTGCCTGTCCATACTATTCTCAAAGCTTGAAAATGTCCATTCCTTCCTCTAACTCCTGGGCGATTTTCCGAAGCTTTTCTGATCTGTCGGAGATACCGGAGATAATGGAGGATACTTCGGTTACCGAGGCACTGGTTTCCTCTGCACTTGCCGCATTTTCCTGTGCAATTGCAGTCAGATTCTGGACAACATCCACAACATTGACTCTTGCCTCGTCCATTTTGCCGGTCTTCTCAGAAATGTGCTTCATTCCCAAAATAGACTTGTTGACACCCTCCTGAATTTCTTCAAATGCCTCATCTGTTCTTCCGACATGTTCACTTTGCTCGGACATGATTTTTTTCACGTCCTCCATAATAGTAACCGCCTTTTGGGAATCCTGCAATAATATTTGAATAATATTTCCAATTTCTCTTGCAGAATCATTGGACTGCTCCGCAAGCTTCTGAATCTGGGAAGCCACAACTGCGAAACCACGCCCCTGCTCTCCTGCCCTTGCCGCTTCTATAGAAGCATTCAGGGAAAGAAGGTTCGTTTCCTCTGCTATCTCCGTAATCATGCTGGCGGCTTCGTTGATTTTTATGGCTGACAAATTGGTGGTTGCCGTCTGACCTGCAATTTCGTCAATATATTGTTCTGTCTCTTTATTTACCTTCTCAAGCTGGGATAAAATTGACTTGGCATTATTGCTGGATTGCTGCATTCTCTCTGCATAATCCACCAATGCGTTCACAACCTCGTCTGTCTCCTCAACCATATTTCCCATAATCACAACATTTTCTGTTGCCTTCTGAGTTTCTCCTGCCTGGGTGGAGGCTCCCTGTGAAATTTCATTCACCGCAAGCTCAACCTGGCTCATGGTCACGGCTGTCTCACCGGCGTTCTGGCTTAATACCTCAGATGCTTCCATCAGAACACCAGACTGATCCTTGATATTTCCCACCACATGAACCAGCTCCTGACGAAGGGTGGTAAGAGCGCGGTTCATGCTTCCAACCTCATCTTTTCTTCTGTTCAGTTTTTCAGCATCAGAATCCTGCGTAAAATCCATATTGGCAATTTTGGATGTTGCCTTTGTAATTCTCTTAATGGGGTTAATGATAAAGCCTGCAAAAAAGTAGCCGACAATTCCGCAGAACAGCATTGCAAAAACCATTCCGCCAAGTCCACGGTAATTCAGCACACGGATTGGCTTAAGTACTTCGCTCTCGTTTGCAGTTACCACAAGCACAAAAGCACCATAGGTACTGACATAAACAGCAGTATACTTGGATTCTCCTTCAAAATCACTTGTCAAAACTGTATTTTCAACCTTTTTACCGGCCTTCAGTTCATCTGTCATATTCTTAACCACTTTATCCTCAACAGCTCTGCCAATCTTACTGCCAACCGGATGATAAATCATGGTTCCATTTTGATCTGCCACGTAAACGTAGCTGGATTCAACGCCCTCCAGCCCTACTCCGTCAAGCTTTAAGGAAAGATTGTCGGGCTTTAAAACACTGTCCGCTTTTCCATCTGCCTTCTTAATTTCATTATCCAGTGTACTGCCATAAGCAAAGGAAAGATCACTGATATAATTCTGCGATATTTCACGAATCTGTTTCTGAATGGAAGGGAGGAAAACAACCATCATAAGAAGCCCTGCCACAATCACTGCCAGATTCACCAGAGAACAGACCTTTGCTTTGATGGAATGTACTATTTTCACCTTTTCGTTCATATATAATTTCTCCTTGGATTTCTTTTTTAATTAACGTGAGAAAACTTAACTATGTTTTCACTGGAATACACTTCCGTTTTTACCTTAATTCCATTCTCTATTGTGGTCATAATTCCGGGATACTGGAAATATTCCACGCGTATCACACCCTTATCGGTATAGACAACAATCACACGAACTTTGTCATCATGGAAATTGCATGGTTGTGCCTGTATTCTGGCCTTCCGGATAAAATGTGAAGCCACTATCGAAATAGACACTGTCAGTACTGCCATGATGGAAACCACAATTACCAATTCAATCAAAGAAAATCCCCTGTTGTCTGTTTTTTCATTCTCTTTTTCATTTTACCTGCCCCATTCAATTCATTTTTTCTTACGTAACGAACACATTACTAACCCTTTATCATTATATCATTGTCATATTTTATACTCAATAGCATTATATGGGCAAGAGCACACTTTTTATAGCAAAAAAGTACTAGACGCCCTGATTCCTTTTCCATATTTATAACCAGCTGGACAAAGGTAAATTTTTCAATTAAGAACACAAAAACCATTCTTTTCATAAATCTAAAAAGAATGGTTTTTGTATGTCCGTCGGTGCAGTCCCGTACATATCAAATCTCATTGATAAAAAAATCCCCGAAACTGTTGATAAAACTCAACAGTTTCAGGGACTTTACTTCTCTCATTAAAATCGTGTATATTATTTGCCCATCTGAGCTGCAACCTCTGCTGCAAAGTCTTCGTTCTTCTTCTCCATTCCTTCGCCT
The DNA here is from genome assembly GCA_964619485.1 of uncultured Lachnospiraceae bacterium. Taxonomy (GTDB): domain Bacteria; phylum Bacillota; class Clostridia; order Lachnospirales; family Lachnospiraceae; genus UBA2882. The sequence goes on along the minus strand of CAZUCI010000078.1, from coordinate 1,174 downwards.
ACTTCAAAACGAACGAATTTGGTAATAACAATAGCTTTGTTAACTGATTCAAGATATTTAGCCACTGACTGTTTTCCATCTTCAGCTTTTACATAGGTCTGATCCATAAGGCTGATTTCTTTTACATGCTTGGAAATACGACCTTCTACTAATCCGGAGAAAATCTTATCATTTACATAATCAGCTTTTCCATTCATAGCTAACTCAGCAAGATTAACCTTTGCTGCTTCTGACAGGAAGTTGAAAAGGAAGTTCATATTGCTCTTCTTCTCTTCATAAACAGTAATATCTTCATCGCTCCATAATTTATCACTTACAGCTTTTTCAATCAATTTATTTAAAATTGGTTTTGGAAGTGATGCTGGATCATTAAGAGCACTGTCAATTGTAATCTCTTTCAATTTTGCCAATTCATCAGCGGAAATATCATTTCTGCTGATATACTGTGGATTCATAGCTGCGATCTGCATTGCGACATTGGTTAATGCCTCTTTTACTGCATCATCACCAGCACCGTCTGCTGCTACTAAAACACCGATTTTTCCACCTGCGTGAAGATAAGATGCAACACAGTCACCGGAAACCTTAGCAAATCTACGAACGGATAATTTCTCACCGATTGTAGCTGTTTTCTCAACGATAAGCTCTTTTAAGCCATTCATCTCGACAACTTCTTCGATATCTTCGCCATCTTTTCCACCTTCTAAGCCGGAAGCAAGGGCTGTATCTGCAACAGTCTGTACAAATTCCTGGAAAACTTCATTCTTAGCAACGAAATCTGTCTCAGAGTTTACTTCAACTACAACTGCATTTGTTGCATCAGCTGCAACACGTGCAATACCTTCTGCAGCAATTCTGCTGGCTTTCTTTTCCATTTTAGCAGCGCCGCTTTTTCTTAATACTTCTACTGCTGCTTCCATATCTCCATCAGTCTCTGTAAGAGCTTTCTTACAGTCCATCATTCCTGCACCAGTTAATTCTCTTAATTCTTTTACCATGGAAGCACTAATTGCCATGATTCTTTTCCTCCATTCATTCTGTCAATTTCGGTTAAAAGGGATTTTGATTAAGCCTCTTCTGTTGCTTCAGCTTCTTCTACTACTTCTTCAGCAGCACCCTGGTTAGCTTCGATAACAGCATCTGCCATCTTGGAAACGATTAATTTTACTGCACG
>CAZUCI010000077.1:0-11643 GCA_964619485.1 uncultured Lachnospiraceae bacterium | reverse complement strand
AAGAGAGCCATGGGGAGCTTGCTCACCTTTGGCGAACGGCGAATGTCGATCATGAACTTTGTTCATGATATAATGGGTTTGGATTTGAAACTCAGCCTGAGAAGTCCATAGGAGTGTAATGGTTTATGGCAAAAAGAAAAGGTCTGACCTTTTATCAGAAAAAAAAGAAATTGAATGCGTCCGTCATTCATGAGATATGGAGCTACATTTTTATTATTGGGGCAGCTGTTCTGGTGGCGTTTGTACTTGTGTTCTCTGTTGGGATGAAAACAAGTATTATCGGTGTTTCCATGGAGCCTTCGCTTTATAATGGACAGGAAGTCCTTGTGAACCGGCTGATCTATAAGGTTCTCTCACCACAGAACGGAGATGTTGTTGTCTTTCTCCCGAATGGGAATCAGAATACCCATTATTATGTGAAGAGAGTTGCAGCAGAGCCTGGAGATGTGGTTGTAATCAGGGAGGGTGTTCTCTATGTGAATGGTGTTCCATACATGGATGTGGAATTGGATAAGATTGCCGATGCCGGGATTCTGGAAAATGAGCTTACGCTGGAGAAGGATGAGTATCTGGTGATTGGTGATAATATTAACAACAGTGAGGACAGCAGGTCAGGTAATATCGGGCCTGTGAAAAAAAGTTCTATTATAGGAAAGGCATGGTTCCATATGGCATCCTCGGGAAGTGGTATGGGATTTGTAGAATAGGTGAAGATATGAATTTTCAATGGTATCCAGGTCATATGACCAAAGCCAAAAGAATGATGGAAGAAAACATGAAGCTCATTGATCTTGTAATTGAGCTGGTTGATGCCAGAATTCCATTAAGCAGCAGAAACCCTGAAATAGATAAATTAGGACAGGGAAAGGCAAGGTTAATTCTTTTGAATAAAGCCGATCTGGCAGATCCGATTCAAAATGATAAATGGAGTGCTTTTTTTAAGGCAAAGGGATATTTTGTTTTGGCATTGAATTCCAGAAACAGAGACAGTATGAAAGCGATTAATCCCATTGTTCAGGAAGCATGTAAGGAGAAAATAGAGAGAGACCGGAGACGTGGAATTATAAACAGGCCGGTTCGGGCAATGGTTGTCGGTATCCCCAATGTGGGAAAGTCAACATTCATTAATTCCTTTGCAGGAAGAGCCTGTGCAAAGACCGGAAATAAGCCTGGGGTAACCAAGGGAAAGCAGTGGATCAGGCTGAACAAGAGTCTGGAGCTTCTTGATACACCAGGAATATTATGGCCAAAATTTGAGGATCAGAATGTGGGATTGAAGCTTGCCCTTATTGGCTCCATGAATGATGAAATTTTAAATATCGATGAGCTGGCATTGGAGCTGATCAAGAAGCTGCAGGCTGATTATTCCGGAATTCTTGAAAAGAGGTATACCCTTTTAGAGGAGGGTGAACCAATCAAGGTGCTGGAACAGATTGCAACAGTTCGAAACTGCTACAGAAAAGGGGAAGAACTGGACTGGACAAAAGCAGCAGCTTTGCTGTTGGATGATTTCAGAAGTGGAAGACTTGGCCGGATTACTTTGGAAAAGCCGGAAAAAGGGGAATAAATTGAAACGTGCATTGAAAGAAATTTTGAGTACCAGCCTGTATATACTGGTTATTTTGGCTATTTCCTACTGTATTATCACATTTGTTGGACAGAGAACCCTTGTTATTGGAGCATCTATGGAGCCTACGCTGCAGGATGGTGATAACCTGATTGCAGATAAGATTACCTATCGGTTCAGAGAGCCAAAGCGCTTTGAGGTGATTGTTTTCCCTTATCAGTATGATACCAATACCAACTATATCAAAAGGGTGATTGGGCTTCCGGGCGAAACGGTTTTTATTGATTCCAATGGAACAATTTATATTAATGATGAGATTTTGACAGAGGCTTATGGGAAAGAGACCATCAAGGACCCTGGTCTGGCGGGGGAAAAGATTACGCTGGCAGATGATGAATATTTTGTGCTTGGAGATAATCGTAATGACAGCGCGGACAGTCGTGTGTTAAGTGTCGGAAATATTAAAAGAAAAGATATCATCGGAAGAGCCTGGATTAGAATCTATCCTTTTTCTAAAATAGGAAGTGTTCACTAGGGGTGATTGGGAGTGTCTGATTAAATGGCAGAAAAAATCGGAGAAATCAAAGAAAAACTGAAGAATTGTCGGGAAGAGGAGCTGCTTGGTTTTCTGGAGCAGTACAAGGATGACGAGCGTGCTGGTGTAGTCAGTCTGTGTACACAGGCGGTAAAGCGAATGGCAGCCTACGATAAGGAAATATCCCGAATGGAGAAGATGTTCTCCTTTGAACGGGAATATGCTGCATATAGTGCAATCTGTGGAATTGATGAGGTTGGACGTGGCCCTCTGGCTGGTCCGGTTGTGGCTGGAGCTGTTATCCTTCCAAAGGACTGTGATATTTTATATTTGAATGATTCCAAACAGCTTTCTGCCAAAAAGAGAGACGAGCTTTACGATATTATCATGGAAAAAGCAGTTGCGACAGGAATCGGTTATGCTTCCAACGAGAGAATCGATGAAATCAATATTTTGCAGGCAACCTATGAAGCCATGCGTGAAGCTGTTAAGAATTTGAGGATTTCACCCGATTTATTATTAAATGATGCTGTTACGATTCCGGGAGTGAATGTGAAGCAGGTTCCCATTATCAAGGGCGATGCCAAAAGTGCGTCCATTGCTGCAGCGAGCATCATTGCAAAGGTTACCAGAGACCGCCTTATGGAATCCATGGAGGAAGCTTATCCGGGCTATGGCTTTGCATCCAATAAGGGCTATGGAAGCGGAGAACATATTGCGGCATTAAAGCAGCTGGGACCCACACCAATACATAGAAAATCATTTATAGGTCACTTTGTATCTGTTTAATTTGAACAGATCATCAGGGAGTATCTTATGGGAATTTCTTTACAAAATTTATTTTCAAACACCAATATTAGCCCTGTATCCGGTAATCCCTCTGTAGATTCCACAGTGGCAGGAAGTGCCGCAGATGTGTCAAAGCTTACAGCAGGCACACAGATCAGCGGACAGGTCATTTCCAATGAAGATGGAGTTATTACTGTTCAAATGCAGGATAATTCCGTTTTTTCCGCAAAGCTGGCGGCCAATATTCCTTTGACAGAAGGAAGTCAGATCACCTTTCGGGTTTCATCCACACAGAATAATCAGATTATACTCAGTCCTCTTTTTACCAATACCAATGCGGTAAATACGGCGACGCTTGCATTAAATCAGGCGGGAATCGCTGTAAATGGGGAAACACTTTCCATGGCGAATACGATGATGCAGGAGGGAATGGGAATCGATAAGAATTCTCTTTTGCAGATGCATCATATGCTAGGGGAACATCCATCCGTTCCCGCAGAAACCATTGTTAAAATGAATGCACTTTCTATTCCGGTGACAGAGGAAAATGCCCAGTGGTTTCAAAATTACGAAAACACCAATCATCAGATGCTTGGAGCAATCGAGGAAGTGAGTGCGTCGGCGACCAAAACGCTGATGGAGCTTGTGAACGGATTAAAGGAAGGGCTCGGTCAGACGGGAGAAGCTTCCATAACAGTAAATTCTTTATGGAATTTCCAGGGAGGAGACTTGGAACAGAAGGGTGTTTTAGAGCAGTCTGGCTCCCGGAATAACCTCGAAAATTTAGAACAGTCTGGATTATTGAGCAAATCAGAAAGCCTGGAACAGCCGGACCTGTTGAGTAAGCCTGAAAACCCGGAACAGTCGGGCTTGTTGAGCAGGCCTGAAAATCTGGAACAAAATACTGTGCAGCAGAAAAACGAAGTTTTTATGAAGCTGGTGGATGACTTAACAAAGATTTTTACTGGAGAACAGCAGGAAAGTAAGCAACAGCTAACTGCTACAACACAGATGAATCAGATATTCAGCCAGGCAGAACAGAATTCGCTGGCTCGTATTTTTAACCATGCAGGGATAGAGGAAGCAGCAGTTACTCAAATTAAGAACGGAACCTATCCACTTGAGAAGCTGATGAGTCTTTTTTCGCACATGAGTAAAACCAACCTGAATGCGTTTGAAGGTATATTGGAACGGGGCATGTTCCAAAAGACCCTGAGTGCACTTTCTGCCAGGCAGTGGCTTATGACACCGGAATCGGTGGCAGATAAGCGCAGTGTAGAACAGTTTTATGAGCAAATAAGGAGTCAGACTGGAAAATTGTCTGAGACACTTAGTAATGCAGGTTTAAAGGATTCCGCTCTTTTTCAGACAGTCAGTCATATGAGTGAGAATATTGATTTTATGAATCAGCTCAATCAGACCTTTTCTTACGTACAGCTTCCGCTGAAGATGACTGGACAGAATGCACATGGAGATTTATATGTGTACAGCAACAAAAAGAATATGGCATCCGCTGACGGTTCCATCAGTGCTTTTGTGCATCTTGATATGGAGCATTTAGGGCCTGTGGACGTTATGGTCAATATGCAGGCAGAGCGGATTTTAACAGATTTTCGTGTTTCTTCGGATGAGGTTCTTGACCTTGTGGAGCAGAATATCGGTCTCTTGAATAAACGGCTGGAGGAGAAGGGGTATCACATGGAAATGAAGGCCTCTGTCAGCAAAGAACCTGTTCGAATAACAGAAGAAATGCAGAAGGAGCAGCATAGTCTGAATATGCCGCTTTCCCATCAGTCTTTTGAAGCGAGGGCCTGATATGAGTGAAAATAAGAATCAAAAATCTGTAAAACAGGCAGTGGCCCTATCCTATGATCCAGGCGATGATGCACCCAGGGTTATTGCCACCGGCAGAGGCATCATTGCAGAAAAAATCATTGAGAAAGCAAAGGAGGCATCTGTGCCCATTCATCAGGATGACAAGCTGGCGCAGACCCTTTCAAAATTACAAATCGGCGATATGATTCCACCGGAGCTGTATGAAGTAGTCGCTGAAATTCTGGTTTTTGTAGACCGAATGGATCGGATTAAAGCCAAAATGGAGGATAAGAAATGAGTATTTTAAATGTAGAGCATTTGACACATGGGTTTGGAGACAGAGCGATTTTTGATGATGTATCCTTTCGGTTGTTAAAGGGAGAGCATATAGGATTAGTTGGTGCAAACGGAGAAGGTAAATCTACCTTTATGAACATTATTACCGGAAAGCTGAAGCCAGATGAGGGGAAGGTCGAGTGGTCAAAGCATGTGCGTGTGGGATATTTAGACCAGCATACTGCACTGGAGAAGGGAATGACCATCCGCGATGTCTTAAATTCCGCATTTGCCTTTTTGTTTGAGCTGGAAGCAAAGATGAATGAAATGTATGAGGCGATGGCAACTGCCGATGAAGCACAGATGAATGAATATCTGGAGGAGGTTGGAACAATCACCGATCTGTTGACCTACCATGATTTTTATCTGATTGATGCAAAGGTAGAGGAGGTTGCAAGGGCACTGGGAATTCTTGATCTGGGGCTGGAGCGTGATGTAACGGAGCTGTCAGGTGGTCAGAGAACCAAGGTTTTGCTGGCAAAGCTTTTACTGGAAAAGCCGGATATTCTGCTTCTGGATGAGCCTACCAACTATTTGGACGTGGAGCACATTGAGTGGCTGAAACGTTATCTTGTGGATTATGAAAATGCTTTTATTCTGATTTCCCATGACATTCCGTTTTTAAACAGTGTTATTAATCTGATTTATCACATGGATAACCAGAAGCTGACCCGTTACGTGGGCGATTACGATAAATTTATGGAAGTTTACGAGATGAAAAAATCTCAGTTAGAGGCTGCTTACAATAAACAGCAGAAGGAAATTGCTGATTTGAAGGATTTTGTAGCGAGAAATAAGGCAAGAGTGGCAACCAGAAATATGGCCATGTCCAGACAGAAAAAGCTGGACAAGATGGACATGATTACCCTGGCAGCTGAAAAGCCAAAGCCTGAATTTTATTTTAAGGAAGCCAGAACGCCGGGAAAATACATATTTCAGACGAAGGACCTTGTGATTGGCTATGATGAGCCGTTGTCCATCCCTCTGAATCTGGAGATGGAGCGGAAAAGTAAAATTGCCATGACCGGTGCCAATGGTATTGGTAAATCGACACTTTTGAAGAGTATTCTTGGTCTGATTCCCCCAATCTCCGGCTATGCACAGCTGGGAGAATATCTTTCTATCGGGTACTTTGAGCAGGAGATGAGTCAGGATATTCAGACCAGCTGCATCGAGGAAATCTGGCAGGAATTTCCTGGTTTTTCACAGTATGAGGTACGAAGTGCCCTTGCAAAGTGTGGATTAACAACGAAGCATATTGAGAGCAAGGTAAAGGTACTGAGTGGTGGGGAACAGGCAAAGGTTCGTCTGTGTAAAATCATGAACCGGGAAAGCAATATCCTGCTTTTGGATGAGCCTACCAACCATTTGGACGTGGAAGCAAAAGCGGAATTAAAACGTGCACTAAAGGAATATAATGGAAGTATTCTTATGGTTTGTCATGAACCGGACTTCTATGAGGATCTGGTTACGGATGTCTGGGACTGCAGCAGATGGACAACAAAGACAATCTAGAGTGTGATAGTGAGAATATATATTGTTTTGTGTAGAGGAAAACGGAATTGAAAAAGGAAAGGAAAAAAAGATGAGTGAAGAGGTAAAAGTGGAACAGGTGCAGGAAATGCAGGAAACAAAGCAAATGAAAACAGCCCAAAAAGGATTGGGGATTCCCGGTTCTACATTGAAGCTGATTGCCATTGGAACAATGTTTATTGATCATACGGCAGCGGTTATATTGGACCGGCTTTTAATGTCAGGTAAAATTGGTGATTTGGCAGCATTTAGTGTAAATCCCACAGCAAACCAGACACTGGCAGTTGTATCGTTGATAGATCTTTTTATGAGACTGATTGGCCGGTTGGGATTTCCGCTTTTTTGCTTTCTTTTAATAGAAGGCTTTCATTATACACACAGCCGATTACAGTATGCAGTCCGTCTGTTTCTGTTTGCATTGATTTCCGAGGTGCCCTTTGATTTGGCCTTCAAGGATCAGGTTTTGGAATTCACCTATCAAAACGTATTCTTTACCCTGTTTTTGGGCTTCTTAACGATATGGGCGCTGGATGCAGGCTTGAAATGGCTGCTTCCGAGATTCGAAGGAAAAGTATGGGGACAGCGCATTCTGAAGGTGCTTTTGACAATTGTGATTGGTGGTATTGGAATCACCGTTGCAAATCTTTTGAAGACGGATTATGCAGGCATTGGTGTAGCAACACTGATTATCATGTATTTTTTCAAAGAGAAGTCAAGAACCTGGGAGATGGTCGGTGGCTGTATTGTTTTAACTGTGATGAATCTGATGGAGGTGACAGCCTTTGCAACGGTTCCGATTGTAAGGAAATATAATGGAACCCGTGGGCTGAAGCTGAAATATGTTTTCTATTTATTCTATCCGGTTCATCTGCTTGTGCTGTATGGCATTAGTGTCACTGTGGGGTTGTAAAATAAAGAAACTGATTTGAGTGTGTCTTCTTTGGAGAGACTTTGGAGAGAAGAAGGAGACAAATGGAAATAAACAAAAGAAAAGTGGGCAGTTTTTATGAGGAAGCTGCCTGCGATTATCTGGAAAGACAGGGGCTTGTTGTTTTAGAAAGAAACTTCCGGGTGCGCCAGGGGGAGATTGATATTGTCGCAAAGGAAGGAAAAGCCTATGTCTTTGTCGAGGTGAAATACCGCAAAAATAAGGCCTGTGGAATGCCGGAGGAGGCTGTCGACATCAGAAAGCAACAACAAATCTGCAGAGTATCTCTGTTTTATTTGTCACAGCATCATATTCCGGAAGAGCTTCCGTGCCGTTATGATGTGGTCAGTATCTGTGGAAATCAGCTGAAATGGTATAGAAATGCATTTCCCTTTATCCATTAAAGCAAATAAATGGAATGGAAGAAATAAGGCGAAAACAGAGGAAGAAGATATGTATCCTGTCATAAGAAAGAAAAATGCAAAAACTGCTTTGATTCAAAACAAAATACAAGATGTGGAATATCTGACCTTTCCGGGGTTATCTGCGATATCAGGAATAAAGCATTTGTTTTCCACAAGGCTTGGGGGCGTCAGTGAAGGAATATATGCCTCTATGAATCTGAGCTTTACACGGGGAGACAGGGAGGAAGCTGTCAGAGAAAATTTTGACCGCATTGCCCGGGTTATGAATGTTGGCACGAACCGGTTTGTGTTTTCTGATCAGACCCATACCACCAATATTCGTGTTGTAACAGCTAAGGATGCAGGAGCCGGTCTTACAAAGGACAGGGGCTTTCATGATATCGACGGATTGATTACCAGAGAAAGGGGATTGGTGCTTTCTACATTTTATGCGGATTGCGTGCCTATTTTTCTTGTTGACCGGAAAACAAAGGCAATAGGCCTCTGTCATTCAGGATGGCGTGGCAGTGTGGGAAAGATTGGCAGGAAGACCGTTGAGGCAATGGAAGAGCATTTTGATACAAGACCGGAGGATATTTGCGCCGCCATTGCACCGAGTATTTGCCAGGAATGCTATGAAGTCAGTGAGGACGTCATTGTTCAGATGAAAAAGAGCTTTCAGGAAGAACAGTGGCCGATTTTGTTTTATAAAAAGGAGAACGGAAAGTTTCAGCTTAATCTTTGGAAGGCATGTGAATTTGCGCTGCTGGAGGCCGGTGTGAGACCGGAGTGTATTGAGGTGACGGATATCTGTACCTGTGAGAATCCGGACTATTTGTTTTCCCACAGAGCATCCCATGGAAAACGAGGAAACCTGGGAGCGTTCTTAATGATTGAAGAGTAGAAAATGTGCCCCATAATCATATGACTATGGGGCACAGCTATTATAAAACATCATTTTCCCGGTTATATTTTGTAAGCAGCTCCTGAATCTTATGGGTTGGAGTCAGAACATTCCCCATGGAAAGATCGTGATTCATGAAGTCGATAATACTTGCCATGAATTTGCTCATATCAGCCTTTACAAAATATTCGCGGCTTTCTATTTCAGGAGGAAGATAAGTGAGGTTTGTTGTAATAACGCGATCAAAATGTCCTTCCTCATATGCTTTGTCAAAAGCGGCAAGTCCCTCGGTAAATAAGCCAAAGGTACAGCAGATGAAAACCCGTTTGGCATGCATTGCCTTTAACTGCTTGGCAGTGTCAATCATGCTTCCGCCGGATGCAATCATATCATCGATGATGATGACATCCTTTCCCTCAATATTGTCACCGAGAAATTCGTGGGCAACAATCGGATTTTTACCATTTACAACCTTGGAGTAATCGCGTCTCTTGTAAAACATTCCGGTATCAACACCCAGAACAGAAGAAAAGTATACAGCACGGTCAAGAGCTCCTTCATCGGGACTGATTACAATGGTATGCTCCTTGTCAATAACCAGGTCCTTTTCATATTCTAAGAGAGAACGGATAAACTGATAGGGTGGCGTAAAATTGTCAAAACCATTTAATGGAGTAGAATTCTGAACTCTTGGGTCGTGGGCATCAAAGGTAATAAAGTTGTTTACACCCATGTCAGCAAGCTCCTTTAAGGCAAAAGCGCAGTCCAGGGATTCACGGCCGCTTCTTTTGTGCTGGCGTCCTTCATATAAAAACGGCATAATGACATTAATTCTGTGAGCCTTGCCATTGCAGGCTGCAATCAGTCTTTTTAAATCCTGATAATGGTCATCAGGAGATTTGTGATTTTCATAACCATTGACACTGTAGGTGATGCTGTGATTACATACATCAACCATGATAAACAGGTCTTTTCCACGTATGGATTCGTTTAAAACAGCTTTGCCTTGACCGCTTCCAAAACGGGGGCAGGAAGCCTTTGCTAAATAATTGTCTTCGGAATAACCCTGAAAAGCAGGATCGCTTGTAATATCGTTATGTACATTTGCACGAAAATCTACCAGGTATTCATTTACCTTTTGAGCTAAAGTCAGACAGCTGTCTGTTGCAATAATCTTAAGTGGTGCAACAGGCATGGCATTTTCGAGTACAGATAAGTTTGGCATGATTTCCTCCCAGTCTGTCATAAAAATGACGGATAATCCTAAAATTCCTACCCACTTAATTTATCATTCCAATAGTGACACGTCAAGAAAATTCTAGTAGAATAGAGGAGAAGGAGCAGCTATGAAAAAAATAGAGCATATTATAAAAAAAATAGATAAGGGCAGTATTGCCGAAGAGCTGGAAATGGAAGTCGGTGATAAGCTGCTGGCGGTCAATGGTGAGGAAATTGAGGATATTTTTGATTATCAGTTTCTGATTCAGGATACGTATATAGAGGTACTTCTTCAAAAACCGGATGGAGAAGAATGGCTTTTGGAGATTGACAAGGAGGAACAGGAGGATCTGGGAATAGAATTTGAAAATGGTCTGATGGATGAGTATCGTTCCTGCCATAACAAATGTATTTTCTGTTTTATAGACCAGATGCCAAAGGGCATGCGTGATACACTGTACTTCAAGGATGATGATTCCAGACTTTCTTTTTTACAGGGAAATTATGTGACATTAACCAATATGTCGGAGCATGATGTGAAACGTATTATCAAATATCATCTGGAGCCAATCAATATCTCTTTTCAGACCATGAATCCCGAGCTGCGCTGTAAAATGTTAAACAACCGCTTTGCAGGCGAGGCATTAAAAAAGGTGGACGAGTTCTATGAGGCAGGCATTGCCATGAATGGGCAGATTGTTTTGTGCAAGGGAGTAAATGACGGCGCTGAGCTGGACAGCAGCATCAGCAGACTGGTAAAATATCATCCCTGTCTGGAGAGCGTTTCTGTTGTGCCTGTGGGACTGTCAAAATTTCGAGATGGCTTGTTTCCACTGGAGTCATTTAATAAGGAAGACGCAAGAGAGGTTCTTTCCATTATTCATAAGTGGCAGAAGAAAATGTATGATCAGTATGGGGTTCATTTTATTCATGCCAGCGATGAATGGTATCTGCTTGCAGAGCAGGAACTTCCGGAGGAATCCAATTATGATGGATATCTGCAGCTGGAAAACGGGGTTGGCATGCTCACACTTTTAAAGGATGAGTTTCATCAGGCACTTTCAGAGCTCTCGAATGAGACAATGGGAAAGCAGATCAGAGCTCAAAGGATGACCCTTGCCACAGGAAAGTTAGCATATGCTACCATCAATGAGCTGGCAGATGAACTGATGGATAAATTTCCGCAGCTGGACTTAAATGTTGTTGCAATTACCAATGATTTTTTTGGAGAGATGATTACCGTATCAGGGCTTTTAACAGGTGGAGATATAGCAAGTCAGTTAAAAGGGAAGGATTTGGGAGAACGTCTGCTGCTTCCGCAAAATGTTTTGAGAAGCGGGGAAAACTATTTTCTGGATGATCTTACGGTACCGGAATTGTCTGAAACTTTACAAGTTCCCATAGATATTGTAAAATCAAGCGGTCAGGATTTTGTTGCTGCCATTTTATATGGAGAGACACAATAAAATGTGTCAATGGAAATATGTAGCAGGCATCAGGCCTTCGTCAGCAGCGCTGACACCTCATGCCAAAGGATAGGAGTTAAGAATGAGTAAAAAAGTAAAACCGATTGTTGCCGTGGTTGGACGACCAAACGTAGGAAAATCAACACTC
>CAZUCI010000076.1:0-11677 GCA_964619485.1 uncultured Lachnospiraceae bacterium | reverse complement strand
CTCTGTCAGCGCAGTACCGGTCATACCGGATTTTTTCTCAAATTTATTAAAGAAGTTCTGGAACGTAATGCTTGCCAGCGTTTTACTTTCACGCTTTACTTTTACATGCTCTTTTGCCTCAATCGCCTGATGAAGTCCGTCAGAGTAACGACGTCCCGGCATGATACGTCCGGTAAATTCATCGACAATCAGAACCTGATCATCCTTAACAACATAATCCTGATCTCTTGTCATCAGATTATGTGCACGCAGAGCTAAAATAATATTGTGCTGAATCTCCAGATTCTCCGGATCAGCTAAATTTTCCAAATGGAAGAACTGTTCCACCTTGCCAACACCATCTGCTGTCAGGTTAATCGTTTTATCTTTTTCATTAACAATGAAATCGCCGGTTTCTTCCTGCTCAATCCCCATGAGAACATCCATCTTGGACTGTTCCTCAAGGTCCTTACCACGTACTAACTGACGTGCTAAAATATCACATGCCTCATAGATACGTGTGGACTTTCCACTTTGACCGGAAATAATCAAAGGAGTACGTGCCTCATCAATCAATACGGAGTCAACCTCATCTATGATCGCATAGTGTAAATCCCGCAGAACAAGCTGTTCTTTATAAATAACCATGTTATCACGAAGATAATCAAAACCAAGCTCATTGTTTGTTACATAAGTAATATCACAGTTGTATGCTTCTCTTCTCTCCTCAGGCTTCATCGGGTTTAAAACAACCCCAACCTTCAGACCCAGGAACTCATGTACCTGTCCCATCCACTCTGCATCACGCTTAGCCAGATAGTCATTGACAGTTACAACACAAACGCCTTTTCCTTCCAGTGCATTTAAGTATGCCGGCAACGTAGAAACCAGAGTTTTTCCTTCACCGGTACGCATCTCTGCGATACGCCCCTGATGTAAAATAATTCCACCGATAATCTGCACACGGTAATGCTCCATCTTAAGCACACGTCTGGCTGCTTCTCTCACAGTTGCAAATGCTTCCGGCAACAGGTCATCCAGTGTCTCGCCATCAGCAAATCTGTTTTTATATTCCTTTGTTTTGTCCCTTAGCTCTTCATCAGAAAGAGCCATCATGGAATCTCTCAAAGCCTCTACCTGATCTGCGATTGGATAGATTCTCTTTAATTCCCTTTCACTGTGGGTACCAAATACTTTGTCTACAACATTCATTCTTGTCGCTCCTATATCATGGAATAAAAAAATCCCAAAAGTCAAAAACCTAAAGCTTATTGTAACAGATTTGCTGTGAGGATTCAACCAAAAGCCCCATATACATTTCGTTAACTTTTTATGAACAATACAAAAATTATATCCCAATAAAACCAAAAAGCACCCTGTACTTCCGTTGCATTTTCATAGGAATAGTGATATTATTTTAACAAATGGGCATACAGGTTATGCTACGAAATTACAAAGAAGAAAGAGGTAAAATCAAATGACAAAGACTTTTGATGAATTAATTGCCAAGCTGGACGGTTGTCCACTGAAAAAAGTATCCGTTGCAGTTGCACAGGATGCTCCTGTTTTAGAGGCTGTCAGAGTTGCAAAAGAGCGCAATATCGCTGATGCAATCTTAGTTGGTGACGAGGACAAGATTAAAGAAATCGCTGCTTCCATCAACATGGATTTATCCAGCTACGAAATTATTGATGTAAAAGATATCACTGAGGCTGCTACCAAAGCTGTTTCCCTTGTTCATGAGGGCAAAGCAGATATGTACATGAAGGGTGCTATCGATACCAAAGGATTTTTAAAGAGTGTTTTAAATAAGGAAGTAGGACTTAGAACCGGTAAACCATTATCTCACGTCTGTGTATTTGATGTTGAGGGTATCGACCATCTTTTATTCTTAACAGATGTTGCTTTCATGCCTTACCCAACCTTAGAGGATAAGGTTTCCATCATCAACAATACTGTTGAAATATGTCATGCCTGTGGTATCCCAAATCCAAAGGTTGCACCTTTAGCTGCTGTTGAGGTTGTTAATCCTAAAATGCCTGTTACTGTAGAGGCTGATGAACTGACCAAAATGAACGAAGAAGGAAAAATTACCGGATGTATCGTTGATGGTCCTCTTTCTCTGGACCTGGCTATCTGCCCGGAGGCTGCACAGCATAAGGCCGGTGCTTCTGACCGTAAAATTGTCGGAGACGCAGACGTATTACTGTTCCCTGACATTCATGCCGGAAACCTGGTTTACAAGGCAATGGTACATACAGCAAAGCTTGTAAACGGAAATCTTTTAACCGGAACAAAAGCGCCAGTTATCTTAACAAGCCGTTCCGATTCTGTTGAAGTAAAAGTGAATTCCTTAGCACTTGGTGCTGTTGTTGCTGAAACCTTAAAATAAAATGCTGGCAGACATCGTCCTCTGAGACGAGCGCCATGCCAAACAGATCAAAGGAGAGAAAGATATATGTCAATCAAAAGTTTAATTATCAATCCAGGCTCCACTTCAACCAAAATCGGTGTTTTTGAAGACGAGACATTATTATTTGAAGAAACCTTAAGACATAGCACCGAAGAAATCGCACAGTATGCCACTATCGTAGATCAGAAGGACTTCCGTAAGGACATCATTGTGAACCTCTTAAAAGAGAAAAACTTTGATATCAAATCCTTAAATGTTGTTGTGGGCCGTGGCGGAATGTTAAAACCAATTCCAGGCGGAACCTACGCTGTAACAGACGCCCTGCTTGCTGACTTAAAGGTTGGTGTTCAGGGACAGCATGCCAGCAACCTGGGTGGAATTTTAGCTCGTGAAATTGGTGACTCCATCGGAGTTCCTTCTTACATCGTTGACCCTGTTGTTGTTGATGAATTGGCTCCAACTGCAAGATATTCCGGTGTTCCAGAATTGCCACGTGTAAGTATTTTCCATGCTTTAAATCAGAAAGCAGTTGCAAAGCGTTATGCAAAAGAGCAGGGTGTTGCTTATGATTCCCTGAACTTAATCGTTGTTCATATGGGTGGCGGTGTTTCCGTTGGTGCTCATGAAAAGGGAAAGGTCATCGATGTATTTAACGCATTGGATGGTGATGGTGCTTTCTCTCCAGAACGTGCCGGTGGCGTACCAAACGGAGAATTAATCAAAATGTGCTTCTCCGGAAAATATACAGAAAAAGAAGTTTATAAAAAAATGGTTGGAAACGGTGGCTTCAATGCTTACCTTGGAACCAACGATATGCGTGATGTAGAAAAGATGGTAAATGATGGAGACACAAAAGCAAAAGAAATCCGTGACGCTTTCATTCTCCAGGTTGCCAAGGACATGGGCTCCATGGCCTGCGTATTAAAGGGTAAGGTAGACCAGATTATCATCACCGGCGGAATCGCTTATGATAAGGGTGTTGTTGCCGGTCTTACAGAAGCAGCTGGCTTTATCGCTCCTATCACTGTTTATCCTGGCGAAGATGAATTACTTGCCCTCACACAGGGTGGTCTTCGTGTCATGAATGGTGAAGAGAAAGCAATGGAGTACTAATTATAACTAAGATAGAAAAGACAATGAGGTATTGTTTATGACTAGAGCAGAAAAGGCAGTCGTTCTTCGTAACGAACACAAATACAATTGTGCTCAGGCAGTTGCCGCTGTCTTTGCCGAGGACTTACATGCAGATTCACAGCTTCTGTTTAAAACATGCGAGGGATTTGGTTCCGGCATGGGAAACATGGAAGGAACCTGTGGTGCATTAGTCGGTGCCATTATGGCCGCCGGCCTGAAAAACAGCGATGGAGATTTGGAGAACCCCTGTACTAAGGCTTCTACCTACCAGTTCTCCCGTGAGCTGATGAAATCCTTTCAGGCACAAAACGGTGCTACCATCTGTAAGGATTTAAAGGGTATCGAGACCGGAAACATGCTTGCAAGCTGCCCGGAATGTATTTCTCGTGCTGTTACCATAGCTGAAGAAATTCTTGGTTTATAAAAATCTGGCCTGTCTCGTTGTGAGACAGGCCTTTCTTAAAATTAAAGGGGATTATTATGTGGGGAATTCTTTTATTACTATTCAGCATTATTTTTATGATATTGGATCTGTGCAGAGTCATTAACCTTTCCCATAAAAAATGGCTGCTGCCCTATCTCTTTTTCCTTCCGCACCTTCCACTTGTTCTTGTCTGGCTTGTGAAGGAGCATCCACTTTCCATGATATCCACAGTTCTAGCCTTTTGTGGATTACTTTTGTTCCATTTTTATTCCACAATGCGTCTTCACATCATGCCTTTCTTTGGAAACAAAAGCGGTTCCACCCGTGTTGGAATACTCTATGGCGGCAGAACTCTGATTCACGCCGGGATCTGGGGCATGTGGCTGCTGGGCTTTTTCTATCTGACCGTTTATCTCCTTTTACCAGACAGTCCCTATAAAACCGGCTTTTATTCCAGTCAGATTGGCTTTGTGGTATTTGATGTCATTTACTCCATTATTTTTGTGGGACTATTTCTTATAAATGGTGGTCTGCGGGTCTTCTTTACCTCCAGAAATCTTGGTGTTGTAAAAAGACTGCTCATTGTACTCTTTCTCTGGGTCCCCCTGATTAACTTTTATCTGGCGCATATTATGTGCAGAGCGGCCAAGGATGAATACCAGATTGCTTTACAGCGAAAAGAGCTGGAAAATCTACGTGTGGAGGGTGACGAGTGTAAAACAGCCTATCCTCTGATTATGGTTCACGGCATTGGTTTCCGTGACCTGCGCTTTTTCAATTACTGGGGACGCATTCCCCTTCTGCTTATGAAGCATGGAGCCACCGTATATTACGGTCATCAGATGGCATGGGGAACCATTGAAGAAAATGCTGCAAAAATTGCCGCTACCATCGACCAGGCTCTGTCCGAAACAGGCGCCGATAAGGTTAACATCATTGCTCACTCCAAGGGAGGTCTGGACAGCCGTTACCTGATATCAACTATGGGTTACGGTGATAAAATTGCTTCCCTCACCACCATGAGCACCCCTCATCTAGGTTCTCCACTGATTGATGTGTTAAATAAGCTTCCTGACTCTGTTTACCACTTTATTGCAGGACTTTTGGATAAAGCCTTTGCAGTCACAGGTGATGAAGCGCCTGACTGCTACTCCTCAAGCAAACAGCTGGAGCCTGCCTTCTGCACTGCTTTTAACGAAGCAAACAGAGATGATGAGCGTGTCTTTTACCAAAGCTATGGCTCTGTGATGAAAAGCTGCTTCAGTGACTCTCTTTTGTCTATTCCCTATTTCATTATGAAGCTGGTATCCGGTCCAAAGAATGATGGATTGGTCGATGAAGAAAGTGCTAAATGGGCTCTTTATTGTGGAACCTTAGCAAACAGATACAGACGTGGCATTTCCCACGGAGATATGATTGATTTGAAGAGAGAGGACATCAAAGGGTTCGACGTCCTCCAGATTTACTATAATATTGTTGTCGAACTGAAAGGGAAGGGATTCTAATTCTAAAAATCAGTTTGAAAATTTGATTTTATTTGTTCGATGAATTCAGTTTGAAATTTGATTTTATTTGTTCGATGAATTCAGTTTGAAATTTGATTTTATTTGTTCGATGAATTCATTTTGATTATTCCATTAGAATATCACCAAAACTACCGCCGCTGGCTTTGCATAAGTCCAGCGGTTTTAGTTTCATCTGACAGCCTATCTTTCCGCCACTGACATACATCTCATCCAGAGCTTCAGCCGTCTGACTTATAACCGTTTTATACTGCTTCTTCATCCCAATAGCAGTACAGCCGCCTCTCACATAGCCAGTAATGGCAGTAATATCCTTAACATGAATCATGGCAATCGACTTTTCTCCCACAGCCTTTGCCGCCTTCTTCATATCCAGTTCACCCTCGATTGGAAGCACAAAGACAAAATACTGCCTGCTGTTTCCCTGGGTAACCAGGGTCTTATATACTTTTTCATGGGGCAGCTTCAGCTTGTCTGCTGTTGCGATTCCATCTATAAATTCGTCACATTCATAGGAATCATGGGTATATTCTATTTTCAAACGGTCCAGAATGCGCATGGCATTGGTTTTAACCTCTTTTTGCTTTGCCATTTATTTTCTTCCCTTCATCATTCCAAATACTCCACCGCAGACACCACCGACAATATGTGTCAGCTGGGAAATATTATCCCTGGAAATAATTCCAGCTGTAACCTGTTCCCCAAGATAAAGAATTACAATTACAATCAGTGTGAGTGGGATTTTTCCGTTCTTTACGCTGGTAACTGATGACAAAATAATCATCATAAAAACAATGCCACTGGCACCGAGAAGCGCTGTGGGAAATAAAAGTGTATTAATCAGCCCCGTCACAAAGGCAGTAATCAGAATCATCTCAAGAAGTGTTTTGCTTCCATACTTCTCTTCCAGCATTGGTCCAACCAACAGTAGCATCATCATATTATTAACGTAATGTGCAAGATTCGCATGTCCAAGCACATGCCCAAACAGTCGAATATAGGTCGTTAAATCAAGCGGTGATGAACGATAAACACAAAAGAACTGTTGAGTAGTAAAGCCACCTGTCAAATATCCCAGAATTAATGAAATAAAGGATAGAAAAGCAAAGCTTAAAACAACTGGCGAATTGTAATCAATTTTTTTTAAAAACTTCATTTTTCACTTCTCCTCATATATGAAATTATACCTGACTTCTCCTGCGGTAACCGACCATTCCGGCAGAATAGATAATTACAAACAGCAAAGCCACCATGGCAATTTGGCTTATTCCACTCAGAATAGAATGAAGTACCCCATAATTAGCCAGAACGACAGCTCCACCAAATGTAGCATATTTGATATTTGCCACTGTACTTATCCCCCTTGCCACGAATGGATATAAAACAAAAAATACCGTCAGTACAATAAGTGAAGCCATTTCCTTTCCATCGCTGTTTTTACATACCAGCAAAAGAATTCCAAATACTGCAATTACTGCAAATAAAAGTAACCCCATTACCAGCTCTCCCGCAGGATACAATGCAATGAAATCTGCAGCATTTGACATGTAAATAGTCTTAATCTGATTTTGAAAGGCCAGCGTTCCACAAAAAACTATGGCATAAAGAGCATCCAACGCAAGAGCTATGTACAATATAAGTTTATTCATCTTTTTCCCCTTTTTTTGATAATAATAATATGAAATACCTTTACATCTTCAATTCCCTACGCAAAGTTTCACGGTATTTTTCATCTGAAATTGCTTTGGCAAGCTCATCATTTCTTCCTTCGGCAAGTAGATATGAATATAATTGGTTAAGCTGACTCTCTCCAAGTCTCGTTGCCGCAGCAATATCCATTTCATAGCGCTCACGACCCTCCATGCGCAGCTGTTCCTTTTCGTCCGCACTTAATTCTTTTAGAGTTACAATACCCTCTCGGATTGCTTCATTTTTTTCTGCCAGCATATAGATTTCCTCCCAGGTTGTCGCCTTGAATAGCTGTGCCCAATAGTACTGATTTGGATTTGCTTTCTCATCCTCTGCCTTTCCTAACTGGTTTAATTGTAACAATTTAATTGCAAATTTTCCAGTATAAATATGACGATATTTTGCTTCCATCAGATAGTATTCTGAAAAGAGCTCCTCCGGAAAACCGGTAGGTGTAAAGTTTAATATTCCGATGTGAATACTTGTCTTGATACTGGAGTAATCCTCTCCTTTAGATAACTGGTCAAATGACCTGCAAAGATACACTAATGACCGCTCCGGCCAGTCCCCTAAATCCCGCACCTGCATTTCGATATTAATGATTTGCTCGCTGTTGAGAATCAGCTTGATATCAAGTATTAATGTCTTTTCATCAATTGTATCTCCATCCTGAATCGGATTTAAAATTTGTACCGACTTGATCTCTTCCTCTTTCATTGAGAGAATTGCACATAATAGTCCTCGCAGTGCCTTCTCATTTCTCTGTAAAAAAGCCTTGAATAAATAGTCATTTGTCAATGTGTACTTTAGCTTTCCAGTTGGTCGCACCTCCTCTCCTAACGTAATTTTCACTTTTTCTTCTGTCATACGCATAGTCCTCCTCTGTATTTAGTTTTGTTCATTTGAAAATTTGGCGAAACGCCGGAAATTGCCTATTCAGAATGATAGGCTGATTAGATATATGGTTATAGTACTGTCCAGATTTAAATCCGACACTGCACCTTGCGCTGGCTATAAATTGAAATATTTCATTGAACCGAAGATGTATCATTTTAAACAAGATATATTCCTATATTCCCAGTTCCCTACGCAAAGCTTCTCGGTACTTTTCATCTGAAATTGCCTTAGCAAGCTCATCATTTCTTCCTTCGGCAAGTAGATATGAGTACAGTTGATTCAGCTCAGTCTTTCCCTGGTTCACTCCTAGTCTGGTTGCCGCAGTGATATCCATTTCATAACGCTCACGGCCCTCCATGCGCATCTGTTCCTTTTCATCCGCACTTAATTCTTTTAATGTTACAATTCCTTCTCGGATTGATTCATTTTTCTCTGCCAGCATATAGATTTCCTCCCAGGTTGTCGCCTTAAATAACTGCGCCCAATAGTACAGATTTGGATTTGCTTTCTCATCCTCTGGTTTTCCTAACTGATTTAATTGTAACAATTTAATTGCAAATTTTCCAGTATAAATATGACGATGTTTCGTCTCCATAAGATAATATTCTGAAAAGAGTTCTTGTGGAAAACCCACAGGTGTAAAGTTCAAAATTCCGATATGAATACTTGTCTTAATACTGGCGTAATCCTCTCCTTTAGATAGCTGATCAAATGCCCTGCAAAGATACACCAATGACCTCTCCGGCCAGTCCCCTAAATCCCGCACCTGCATTTCGATATTGATGATTTGCTCGTTGTTGAGAATCAGCTTGATATCAAGTATTAAGGTCTTTTCATCGATTGTATCTCCATCCTGTATGGGATTTAAGATTTGCACTGATTTGATTTCTTCCTCTTTCATTAAGAGAATTGCACATAGTAATCCACGTAGCGCCTTTTCATTTCTCTGCAAAAAAGCCTTGAACAAATAGTCATTTGTCAATGTGTATTTTAGCTTTCCAGTTGGTCGCACCTCCTCTTCTAACGTAATTTTCACTTTTTCTTCCGTCATACGCATAGTCTCCTCTGTATTTAGTTTTGTTCATTTGAAAATTTGGCGAAACGCCAGAAATTGCCTATTCAGAATGATAGGCTGATTCGTTTATATGGTTATATTACCTTCTAGTTTTTAACTTGTAAATACTATTAAAAAAGATTTTTCTCATTTCTTCAATATTCTCTAAGTCTATGTATCCTCATTCCTTTCAAAACTATCTGACCCAAAAGCAGCTTCATGAAAAAAGCAAAAGCCATCACAATTGTAGTGATGGCTTTCTTATTTTATATTAGTCTACTACTACAACAACTGGGTTTGGATCATTTGCAATTTCATTCAACTGTTGTCCAGGTGTCAAATCAGACCATCCAGGTGGATTATTAGATGTATCAGCAGGTGTTGGCGGTGGTGTAGCTATCGTTGGCGAAGTTGGCAACGGTTTATAATCCGCAGGTGGTGTTGTCGTAGTTGGAGTACTAGGTGTGCTTACATCCGCTGGTGATGTTGTTGGCTGTGTTGTAGCCGCTGTACTGGTTGACGTTTTTGCAGGTTCTGTTGTGGTTTTTGTAGTAGTTTTCTTTTTATTGCTTGCGACCACTTTGGTTACTTCCACTTCTCTTTCGACAGATGCTTCGTTTCCTGCCTTATCGGATACCTTGTAAGTAACAGTGTAGGTTCCTGCGGTATTGGTATCAACTTCACCGTCCGTTACGATATTTGCTGTAACATCTCCGTCCACATCATCCGTAGCCGTTACACCAGCCATGAGATCTAATTCATCTCCTACTTCCAATTCGATTTTTTCAGATGCTCCATCAATAACTGGTGCAACACTGTCCTTTAATATTACATCAAGTGCAATATCAAGGCTTGTGCTGTTTCCAGACGCATCAACTGCCATAACTGTTACCGTCATTTCCGGTTCTGCCACAAGGTCTGTAAGAGCATTTCCGTCACTGTCTACTAAAGTAAGTGTAACTGTTCCAGACAGATCTTCTGCTTTCGCAATCTTTTCCGCTTCAACAACTTCGCCTTCATTAACCTTTGTATCATCTTCAGAAAGTTCTGGTGCAGTGGTGTCAATAACCTTTACAGGAACTTCCACGGTCTGTCCGTCGTAAACGACGGTTGCAGTGTAATCGCCAATTTTTGCTATATCTACAGTATCAATATTCAGTTGTGCTTCAACAAGCGCAGTTTCATCAATCCCACCATCAAATGCAACGTAATCAAGGATGTTATCAGAAAGCTCTGTTCCCAGTTCAATTTCCACTGGTTCTGCTGAGACTTTTGTGCCACAACCGGCTAAAAGCATGGACGAGAGTGTTACTATTGCTAAAAGTTTTACTACACTTTTCTTTTTCATTCATTTTTCCTCATAACTTAATTAATTTCACGACATGTATCTCACCGTTCTATTCTATAGTTATTTCAATACTACTTCTTTAGCTATATTTTGTAAACTGCTATTGATATTTTACGATAATAGCAATTGTAGCATATCATTTATTTAAAACATTTATCGAGGTGATTAAAATAGAACAAATATCTAAGATTACATTTGATAAATCCGTTGGAAAACGTATCCGGGATTTAAGAGAATATCAACATTTAACACGTGAAGTTCTGGCAGAATATGCAGATACTTCTGTTCAATTTTTAGCTGACATTGAGTGTGGAAGAAAGGGAATGACAACCTATACTCTATACAAACTTTCAAATGCACTTCACATTTCTACTGACTACATACTAAAAGGTGAAATATCAGAAAAAGACAATTCACGGATCAGTATGATGCTATCTACAATTCCTGAAAATCATCGAAAAAACATTGAACAGATTATTCAACTATATATGAATGGATTAAATCTATAAAAGCACAAAAAAGAAGCCCGGAACCAGCGTCCGGGCTTTTTCTTTGTACTGAAATATTATTAATCAGTTTCACAGTCAGACAGGCCAAAGGCCTCTGTACAGTCATAACTGTGAGTAAAACAAATTACCTGTATCTTCACTGCCTCACGGCAGCTACGATTAAATTATTATGCTGCTCTTTAGCAGCAACATTTCTCGTGCTTCTCTACAAGCTTATTTCTCAGCGATTGCTGCTTTTAAAGCCTCTGTTAAAGCAGGAACGATTTTGTTTAAATCTCCTACTAAACCATAATCAGCTACGTCAAAGATTGGAGCATCCTCGTCTTTGTTGATAGCTACGATTAAGTCAGATTCTTCCATACCTGCAACGTGCTGGATTGCTCCGGAAATACCGATAGCAAAATAGATGTTAGGACGAACTGTTTTACCAGTCTGACCAACCTGAAGATCCTGTGGCTGCCATCCGTTTTCAACAACGGCACGAGAACAGGAAACTGTTCCGCCAAGAACCTCTGCAAGGTCATCTAATAATTTGAAGTTTTCTTTGCTGCCAACTCCACGACCACCGGAAACAAGAATTTTTGCATCCATGATGTTCTTTGTTGTGGAAACAGCTTTTACAATGTCAAGAATCTCAACATATTTGTTATCAGGAGTGAATCCAGGATTGAATTCAACTACTTCTGCTTTAGCGCCGGCTACTGGCT
>CAZUCI010000075.1:0-11974 GCA_964619485.1 uncultured Lachnospiraceae bacterium | reverse complement strand
ATATGCGTAAGAAACATAACCTTTTAATCGGTGAAAGAACAGCAGAAGACTTGAAAATTAAGATTGGCTCTGCTTATAAGAGACCAGAAGTAGATACAATGGAAGTCAGGGGCAGAAATCTTGTAACCGGTCTTCCCAGAACAGTAACAGTTACATCAGAAGAGACAGAAGAAGCTTTAAAAGAAACAACATCTCAGATTATTGAAACAATTCATTCTGTGCTGGAGCAGACACCACCGGAGCTTGCTGCCGATATTGCAGATCGTGGTATCGTTCTTACAGGTGGAGGAAGTCTTCTCAGAGGTTTGGAGGATCTGGTTGCATCCAAGACCGGAATTAACACCATGACTGCAGAAGACCCAATGACCTGTGTGGCAATCGGAACAGGAAAGTATGTAGAATTCCTTGTAGGCTATAAGGATGAAATCTAAAGTTAGCAAAGCTAACCAAAAACGAAAAGTTGTTTCTGACAGTCTTTGACAAATGCCAGGAGGAAACAGATGGTAAAAGGACTATATGCAGCCTATACAGGCATGGTAAATCAACAGAATAGAATGGATGTGCTTTCCAATAATCTTGCCAATGCGGATACCACCGGTTTCAAAAAGGAAGGCAGTACCAGCCAGTCCTTTGATTCTGTTCTGGCATATAAGATTAAGGACCAGTCATATGCCGCCCGCTCCCAGCAGATAGGGACCATGAATCTGGGTGTGAAAATCGGAGAAAATTATGTTGATTATTCCCAGGGAGCTTTTCGCAATACAGGCAACACCTATGATTTGGCACTTTCCGGAGATGGCTTCTTTCGTGTTCAGTTTACGGATAAGGAAGGAAACACCTCGACCAAGTATACCAGAGATGGTTCGTTTACTTTGAACAAGGATGGATATCTGGTTACCAAGGATGGTGATTATGTGTTGGGACAGGATAATAATCGAATCAGACTGAACACCATGCTTGACGCTTCAGTTGATGAATTTGGAAATATCACACAGAATAACCGGGTAGTTGCAAGAGTTGGAACTACTGACTTTGAAGATTATGATTATCTGGAGCATTATGGAGAAAACTATTTTCAGCCAGTGGATGGAGCAAGACAGAAGGCAGCCGATGTACAGATTGTTGCAGGATACCTGGAAACGTCCAACGTACAGGTGGTTTCTGAAATGGTTAATCTGATCAGCGTGACCAGAGCATATGAAAGCAGTCAGAAGGCATTACAGACAATCGACACCACTTTGGAAGTGGCTTCGACACAGCTTGGCAGGGTATAGGAGGTAGCATATGGTTAGATCGTTATGGTCGGCGGCAACCGGCATGATTTCACAGCAGACAAATGTAGATACAATTTCCAATAACCTTGCGAATGTAAATACCACAGCATACAAAACAGAAGTGGCAGAGTTTAAAACTCTTCTTTATCAGGATCTTCAGACCAGGACAACCTCTGCAAACGGAGAAAACAAGCCGATTGGAGCACAGGTCGGTCTGGGCGTTAGAAATTCATCGATAGCTTCTATTTTTAAACAGGGAAACTTTTATGAATCCACAAGCTCTTCCGCTTTTGCCATAGATGGAAAAGGCTTTTTTGGAGTTCGTACTCCGGGTGGAGAAATTCAGTATACAAGAAACGGTAATTTTAACTGGATGATTGGAAGCGGGAATACCATACAGCTGACTACCAGCGATGGCTATCAGGTGCTGAACTCCGCAGGACAGCCAATCTCCCTTTCGTCACAGTATAATGCTGCAAATATTACAATCACCAGCGATGGAACAATCTGTTATCCGGATGCTTCGGGCAATGCACAGTCGCTGGGCGTTACCATTGGAACCTTTCAGTTTCAGAATCCATCGGGACTGCAAAAGGAAAGCTCCAGTCTGTACAGTGTTACGGCGGCGAGCGGTAATGCAATTAATGAGGCAACAACCAATGCACAGATTGTAAAAAGTAAGATTGAACAGGGGTATCTGGAAGGCTCTAATGTTCAGGTCGTGGATGAAATGGTTAATTTGATTGTGGCACAGCGTGCATATGAAATGAATTCCAAGGTCATTCAGGCATCGGATGATATGATGTCGCAGGCAAACCAGCTGAGGAGATAACGCACCGGAGAGGAGTAGCATATGGATTTAAACAGTTTAAGCTCTTATTATAATAGTGCTCTTACAGATGCGTCATCTGTTACCTCCAACAAATTGTCAGGTCTTGCTGATAAGGACATGTCCAATGCAACTGATGACGAACTGATGGATGTCTGCAAGGAGTTTGAATCCTATTTTATGGAACAGATATTTAAAGAGATGCAGAAAACGGTTTCCATTATGGGCGATGAAGATTCTGCCAACTCACAGCTGGTTGATTTTTACAAGGATTCAACTATTGCCAAACTGGCGCAGGAGTCCACGGATCAGAACAGTCTTGGACTTGCACAGACTCTGTATGAGCAGATGAAACGAAATTATAATTTGTAACGTTAATATTTTGGGGCTGTCAGAAATGACAGCCCTTTTGCGTCCGAAAATGTAAGAGGTGTTAGATTGGAAAAGACAACAATGAGAGGCTATGTGGACCATATTGTATACCAAAATGAGTCAAATGGTTATACTGTGCTGACGCTTGCGGATGATAAGACAGAAATCACTGCAACAGGAAACTTTCACGGAGTCAGTGTGGGAGACCGGTTGGATGTGGAGGGTATAATTGTGGAGCATCCAAGCTATGGGGAACAGCTTCAAATGGAACAGTTTGAAATATTACCGCTGGAGGACAGCAAAAGTATCGAACGCTACCTTGGCTCGGGAGCGATTAAGGGTGTGGGAGAGGCACTGGCGAAGCGTATTGTGAAAAAATTCAAGGAGGATACCTTTCGCATTATTGAGGAGGAGCCTCAGCGCCTGGTGGAGATCAAAGGAATCAGTGAGCGAATAGCCAGGGAGATTGCCTCCCAGGTATATGAGAAAAGACAGATGCGTCAGGCGATGCTTTTTTTGCAGGAATATGGAATTTCCGATAAGCTTGCGGTTAAGGTATATGAAAAATATGGAGATGGCATCTATGATATTCTGAAAACAAACCCTTATAAAATGGCTGAGGATATAGAAGGAGTCGGGTTTAAGAGAGCTGACGAAATCGCAAAAAATGCAGGAATCATGGTAGATTCCGAATATAGGATCAGGTGTGGTCTCCTCTATGAGCTGACACTTTTACAGGGTATGGGGCATACCTGCTACCCGGAGGATAAGCTGATTGGTGAGGGCGCAAGACTTCTTGGAATCGGAGAGGAGGAAGTGTCTGTTCAGCTTGGAAATCTTATGATGGAGCACAAAGTTTTTGTCAGAAAAGAGACTAAGGACGGGCCGAGATTCGTTTACAGCCCGGCCGCCTACCGCGCAGAAAATGGATGCGCTTCCATGCTCTATAATCTGGATATGACCTTTTTTGAGATCAACGAAGAGTTTCAATCAAAGGAAGAAGCCCTGATTTATGATAAATTGGACAGGATTGAGGATACCTCAGGCATTGTTTTGGATGAACTGCAGAAGAAGGCGGTCATAAAGGCAATTGGAAGAGGAGTTTCCATTCTTACCGGGGGGCCCGGAACCGGAAAAACCACAACGATTCATACCATGCTCCAGTATTTTAAGCAGGAGAAAATGGAAATTGCCCTGGCAGCGCCAACGGGAAGAGCAGCAAAAAGAATGAGCGAGGCAACCGGGATGGAGGCAAAAACCATACACCGGCTTCTGGAAATGTCAGGAGCTGCAGAGGATGGTGGAAGTGGTGCGGGATTTGCACGGGACGAATCCAATCCACTGGAGGCAGATGTCATTATTGTGGATGAGATGTCCATGGTGGACATTTTTCTGTTTCATGCATTACTGAAGGCGGTACCTGAAGGAGCGCACCTGATTCTGGTGGGCGATATGGACCAGCTCCCCAGCGTGGGACCGGGCTGTGTTCTGCGTGATATGATTGAAAGCAAAGCGTTTGCGGTTACGATGCTTAATAAAATTTTCAGACAGGCTGCACAGAGTGATATAGTCATGAATGCACATCGGATTCATGATGGACAGATGGTTCAGATAGACAATGCAAACAGCAGAGATTTCTATTTCCTGAAACGAAACGATGTGCCGATTATGTATAATAACATCGTACAGCTTATTACAGATAAGCTTCCGAGATATGTAAAGGCTTCCGTGCAGGATATACAGGTGCTGACGCCTATGAAGAAGGGTCCCATGGGAGTGGAGGAGCTGAATCATATCCTGCAGCAGTATATCAATCCGCCGGAAAAGGGAAAGAGAGAGCATGCAACAACAAACTCTCTTTTCAGAGAAGGTGACAAGGTAATGCAGATCAAAAATAACTATAAGCTGGAATGGGAAATAACCGGAAAATATAACCTCCCTCTTGACAGCGGAGCAGGTGTTTTTAATGGAGACATTGGATATATTCGGGAAATTAACGAGTATGCATCCACCATCCAGGTTGAATATGAAGAGGGAAAAAGAGTAAATTACCGTTTCGAGGATGCGGATGAAATTGAGCTTGCTTATGCCATTACCATACATAAGTCTCAGGGGAGTGAATATCCGGCAGTGGTACTGCCATTGTGGCAGGTTCCGGGTATGCTGACCTACAGAAACCTTTTATATACTGCAGTGACACGGGCAAGGAAATGCGTGACAATTCTTGGAAACGACAGAATTTTAACAGAGATGATAGCGGGGGAAAATAAACAGAAAAGATATACAGGATTAGGATTTAGAATTGGGGAAGTGGAGAGGCTGCACAAAGAGGAGCAGATGTGACAGCAAAAAGCTTAAAAAAAGAAATAAGCAGAATCGTGAAGGAATATGATTGGTTATGGGAAGATGTGACAGAGTGGATTTTCCCGGGCCGGTGTCCGGTATGCGATAGTGCGGTTATGTATGGAAACAAAAGGGGAGTATGCAGGGAATGTATGAAAAAGGTGCCTGTAATCAGAGGAGCACGATGCTTTATGTGCGGAAAGCCTGTGGAAGATGCCAAACAGGAGCTTTGCAGAGACTGCCGGAAATATGGTAAGCTTCATTATTTTGACCGGGGCTTCGCACTTTGTACCTATGATGAGATTATGAAAAAAAGCATTTACAGATTCAAATACCAGCATCGTGCAGAATATGGCAGGGTGTATGGAAGGTGGATGGCGGAGCAGTTCGGTGCCGCAATCAGGCGTGCAGGTGTGGAGGGAATCATCCCTGTTCCTCTTCACAGAGAGAGGGAGCGTGAAAGAGGATACAACCAGGCAGCCATCATGGCAAAGGAGCTGGGGAGGAAAACAGGAATCCCGGTATATGACAAACTGGTAATCAGACAGAAATATACGAGACCCATGAAAATGCTGGACATTCTGGGAAGACAAAATAATTTGAAAAAGGCTTTTAAATTGAGGGGAAATGATGTAAAATTAAAAATAACTATAGTTATAGATGATATTTATACGACCGGCAGTACCATTGATGCAGTTGCAAAAGTGTTGCGAGAGGCCGGCGTTTCGTGCGTCTATTTTATTACTTTGGCTGTGGGAGAAGGGTAAAAAATGAATGTTGTAAATTGCAGAAAATGCGGGAAACTTTTTAACTATATTGCGGGACCTCAGGTGTGTCCTATGTGTAAGGAAGCAGCAGAACAGAAGTTTCAGGATGTAAAGAAATATATCCAGACACACAGAGGCTGTTCCATGGCAGAGGTGACGGAGGAATGTGGTGTGGATGTTGGTCAGATTCAGAACTGGATCAGACAGGAAAGATTACAGTTCGCTGATGATTCACCAATCAAGGTCACATGTGAATCCTGTGGAGCCATGATTGGAAGCGGCAGACTCTGTGCAAAATGCAAATCTGAGATGACACGTAATCTGAACAATATGATGACGAAGCCGGTGGAAGAATTAAAGAAGGAATCCTTCATAAGACCTGAGGGAACAAACAGAATGAGATTCTTAGACAGATAGAGAGGCGTTTTATGCTAAACCAGGAAAGAATTAAGCTCATGACCAAAATGGCTGCATATGAAGATAATGAAGGAAAGAAGAACATGGCGATTGCCAGTTATTTTCGCAGTGATTACATTGGCTTTCAAATCTTAAAATCTATTATCAGTGCAACGATTGCGTTTGTCATTCTGTTTGCAATGTACATTTTTTATGATTTTGAGGTATTTATGCAGGATATCTATAAAATGGATCTTTTTGCTTTTGGAGAGAGAGTTCTGTTGATTTATGTTATTTTTGTTGCTGTGTATGGAGTTGCCTCCTATGTGGTATATTCCTTGCGTTATCACAAAGCAAGACACAGCCTGAAAAAATTTTACAGTCACCTAAAGCAGCTTTCTGCCATGTATGATCTGGAAAACAGAAAGTAAGGAAAGGAATAACTTATGTCTTCTTTATTGGAAATGAGGGAAAAACTCAGAACATTTTACAGCAAATACGAGGTTTATATTACTCCACTTTGCAAATTTCTGCTGGGTTTAATTACCTTGTTATGTATTAACGGAACAATTGGATATATGAGCCGCCTGACTAACATTTTTGTGGTTCTTGTGCTTGCACTTCTCTGCTCGTTTTTACCATCAAATTTTATTGTTCTGGTTGGAGCGGGATTTGTGTGTGCTCATCTGTACACCGTGTCTATGGAGTGTGGTATTGTAGCAGCATTGCTTTTCCTGCTGATGTTTATTCTCTACTTCCGCTTCTCACCGAAAGATTCCATCGTTGTACTGCTTCTGCCAATTTGCTTCGTACTGAAAATCCCATATATTATTCCCATTGCAGTTGGACTTTTATGTGGACCAGTCTCAGTGGTTTCAGTGGGCTGTGGCACCATTGTTTATTTCCTGATTGATTATATCAAGGAAAATGCAACGGCGATAGGCTCTATGGAAGCAGAGGAGGCTGTGGCAAAATTCAGATATGTAATTGACGGTATGCTTGGAAATAAGGGAATGCTGATTACAGTCATTGCTTTTGCAATGATGGTTGTTGTGGTATACCTGATTCGCAGATTGTCTGTTGACCATGCGTGGACCATTGCAATGGTGACAGGAGGAATTCTGGGAACGGTTGTACTTTTGGTGGGAGACCTGATTTTTGACACCAATAATTCCGTGCTCGCCATGATTATTGGTATGCTTGTTTCCATAGGTCTGGCAAAAATCATTCAGTTTTTTGCATTTAATGTGGATTATTCCAGAACAGAGTATGTTCAGTTTGAAGATGACGAATATTACTATTATGTAAAAGCTGTGCCCAAGAATTCCGTGAAAAAGGCGCAGAAAACAGTAAAGAAAATCACCAGTGTTGTTTAACAGAAGGTTGGAGTCAGAATGGAGCAAATAAACAGTTTCGTAAATGAATATCTGACGACACTGCATATTCCGACAAGGATTGTGTGGACTGATTTTGTGGAGATTATTATCATCTCCTTTTTGGTGTACCAGATTTTGCTTTGGATTCGCAATACAAAGGCCTGGAGTTTACTGAAGGGCGTTGTTGTTATACTTTTATTTGTTCTCTTTGCAGCACTTTTAAATCTTTCCACGATTCTCTGGATTGTGGAAAAGGTATTTTCGGTGGGAATTATCGCGGTTGTCATTGTGCTTCAGCCGGAACTCAGACGGGCGCTGGAGCAGCTGGGACAAAAAAATATAGTTGCAGCAATTCTTCCGTTTGAAGTGAACAAGGAAGCGGTTGGACTCTTTTCCGATAAAACCATGAATGAAATTGTGAAGGCAAGCTTTGAAATGGGTAAGGTAAAGACCGGAGCACTTATTGTTGTAGAGAAAAATCAAAATCTGACGGAGTATGAAAGAACTGGAATCGCAGTAGATGCCATTGTTTCCAGCCAGCTTCTGATCAATATATTCGAGCACAATACACCTCTGCACGATGGAGCGGTAATTGTTCGTGGTGACAGAGTGGTTTCGGCAACCTGTTATCTGCCACTGTCAGATAATATGTCCTTGTCAAAAGAGCTGGGAACCAGACACAGAGCCGGAGTTGGCATTTCAGAGGTGACAGATTCACTCACTATTATTGTATCCGAGGAGACAGGAAGAGTCTCCGTTGCCTATAAAGGAAGACTGGATAGAAATGTAGATGCACAAAAGCTGAAGGATATGCTTACGATGGTTCAGAATAAGCCTGTGGATGATAAACAGCGAAGAGGCTGGAAAGGCAGGTTAAAGCGTGAAGAAAATTAGATTGACCGATAATCTTGCTCTTAGAATTCTGGCGGTTTTTGTTGCCTTTTTAATCTGGCTGATTGTGGTAAATGTCAGTGATCCCATCACGACCATCTCATATTCGGGTGTTGCCGTGGAGGTGCTGAATCCGGAGGTAATTACTGCGCAGAACGAGACCTATGAGATATTGGAGGATACAGACACCATCTCTGTTTCCGTGACAGCAAAGCGTTCTATCAATGATCTGCTGGTAAAGGAGAATCTCAAGGCCACCGCAGATATGAAGGATTTAAATGCGGAAAAGGGTCGGATTCGAATCAGAGTTGAGTCGAATAAATACAGTGATAAAATTGAAAGTATCAAAACAAAGACAGAATATCTGGAAGTAAATATTGAACAGCTGCAGAAAAAGCAATTTACAATAACACCTGTAGTAAATGGTGATCCGGTGGAAGGCTATGTCATTGGAGATATCAATCTTGACCAGAATGTGGTAACGGTACAGGGACCGGAATCTGTGGTGTCCAGGATTGACCATGCAACAGCGGAGGTGTCGGTTTCCGGAATGAGCGGAAGCATCAGCACGACCTCCACCATCAGATATTATGATCTGAATGGAGAACAGCTGAGTGCTGCCAGACTGACGAGTAATATCAGCTCTGTGGGTGTAAAAGTGGAATTGCTGGCAACCAAGATGATTTCCCTGGATTTCTCCGTTTCCGGAGAGCTGGCTGAAGGCTATGGTCTGACCGGAAGTGTAAAACCGGATGTGGAAGAGGTACTGGTTGCAGGAAAGGCAAGTAATCTTGCTAATCTGAATACAATTTCTATCCCGGATACGGCAATCAGCGCAGAGGGAAAGAGTGAAACCTTCCATACGGAGGTGGATATCCGTAAATATCTTCCGGATACGATTAAGCTGGCTGATGAGACCTTTGACGGAAAGGTGAATGTCAAGGTTGGTGTTGGTAAGCTGGAAAAGACGACATTGCAGGTACCGAAATCCAATCTGGAGGTAGTCGGGCTTGATGAGGAATACCAGAAGTGCACAGTCATTGGAAATGAATCTACGATAGAGATCGAGGTGACAGGTCTGGTTGCAGATCTGGAGAAGCTTTCAGGGGACGATATTACAGGAACAATTGATGTGGACAGCTTTATGGAAAAACGCAGCCTGGCTTCAGTAAAAGAGGGCGTCTATGATCTGCCTGTCACATTGGAGCTTCCTAAGAGGATTTCTCCGTCTGAGAGTGATTTTACTGTGGAATGCAGAATTTCAGACATAAAAAAATAAAGGATTAAGGATTATTAGTTATGGGTAGATTATTTGGAACAGATGGTGTCAGAGGAGTGGCAAACGAGGAATTGACACCTACACTTGCCATGCAGTTAGGTCAGGCAGGAGCATATGTGTTAACAAGGGAGAACGAACATAAGCCAACAATTATGGTTGGATGTGATACAAGAATTTCTGGGGATATGCTGGCAAATGCACTGATGGCAGGAGCATGCTCAGTTGGGGCAAATGTCGTTTATGTCGGGGTGGTACCGACACCGGCGGTTGCTTATCTGACAAGAAAATACAAGGTTGATGCGGGTGTTGTGATTTCTGCATCCCATAATCCGGTAGAGTTTAACGGTATTAAATTTTTTGATGGAAATGGTTATAAGCTCCCGGATGCATTGGAAGATGAGATTGAAGAACTGATTAAAAGTGATATGGAGGGAGTAAAATTTCCTACCGGATCTTCAGTTGGAAAAATTAAATATCGTACAGACGCACGAGAGGAATATATCAATCATGCAATGAAAGCGGTTCCTGTGAATCTTGAAGGATTGAAAATCGTTGTGGATTGTGCGGAAGGTGCTTCCTTCTACACCTCAGTGGAGACACTGAAGGAGCTGGGCGCATGTGTAGTTGCTATCCACAATAATCCGGATGGAACCAACATCAATGCAAACTGTGGTTCCACACATATGGAAGAGCTTATGGCCAGAGTGGTATATGAGAAGGCTGATGTAGGTCTTGCGTTTGACGGTGATGCAGACCGGCTTCTGGCGGTAGATGAGATGGGACAAAAGGTAGATGGCGACCAGATTATGGCAATTGTCGGAAACCATATGAAAAACAGTGGAAAATTAAAGGATAATACTATTGTTGCCACGGTTATGAGTAACCTTGGATTTTTCCTTATGGGAAAGGCACATGGAATTATCATGGAGCAGACCAAGGTCGGAGACCGTTATGTGCTGGAGCGCATGAAGGAAATCGGCGCTAATCTTGGCGGAGAGCAGTCGGGTCATATTATATTTCTGGATGAAAATACCACAGGTGATGGATTACTGTCTGCACTTCATTTACTTCAGGTTCTTGTGGAGACAAAGAAACCATTATCGGAGCTTGCTTCTATCATGGAGGTTTTGCCACAGTCTCTTATTAATGCAAGAGTTCCAAACCATAAGAAGGAGAGCTTTATGGAGTATCCTGAAATCGCAGAGGCGATTGAGGTTTTAACACAGAAGTTTGATGGAGAGGGAAGAGTGCTGATTCGCCCATCGGGAACAGAGCCGCTGGTTCGTGTCATGATTGAAGGAAAAGATCAGACCCAGATTGAAGAAGAGGCAAAGAGACTTGCTGATTTGATTCAGAATGTGATGCTGTAAGGGAAATCAGGGGAGTTTTCAGTGCGTAAATATTTATAGACTTGTTAAAAGTCTGGAAAAATGGTATAGTATTTTGAGAGGTATTTTGGAGGGTAATTCAAATGGTTAGTCAGAAAGTAATAATTAAAAACCCAACAGGGCTACATTTAAGACCAGCTGGCGTCCTATGTAAGGAAGCTATGCAGTTTAAATCTTTAATAACTTTTTCGTTTAGAGACAGTACAGCAAATGCCAAGAGCGTGTTAAGCGTTTTAGGTGCTTGTGTTAAATGTGGCGATGAAATTGAGTTCGTTTGTGAAGGTGAAGATGAAGAGGAGGCTTTAAAATCTCTTGTATCAGCCATCGAAAATGGACTTGGTGAATAAGTAGATAGATTTTAACAGCCCATCTGTACGATGGGCTGATTTTATGTTAAAGAAAGCGGGCAAAGAATATGTTAAATTATAAGAGATATCGTAAGAATCCGGTTGTTGATTATCCGGAAAGAGAATGGCCAAACAAAGAGATTAAAAAAGCACCAATCTGGTGCAGCGTTGATTTGAGAGACGGAAACCAGGCATTGATTGATCCAATGGTGGTTGAAGAAAAAATAGAAATGTTTCAGTTTCTGGTTCAGCTGGGCTTTAAGGAAATTGAGATTGGTTTTCCGGCAGCAAGCCAGATCGAATTTGACTTTTTAAGACAGCTGGTAGACCGTAAAATGATTCCGGATGATGTGCGTGTTCAGGTTCTGACCCAGTGTCGTGAGGAATTGATTGACCGTACCTTTGCATCTATTGAGGGATGTAAGCAGGCAGTTGTTCATATTTACAACTCCACATCAACTTTGCAGAGAGACGTTGTCTTTAACATGGACCGGGAGCAGATTATTGATATTGCTGTCAAGGGTACCAATATGGTAAAGGAGCGTGCTAAATCATTTCCGGGAAAAATCATTCTGGAATATTCACCGGAGAGCTTTACAGGAACAGAGTTAGACTTTGCACTGGACATCTGTACGGCTGTTCAGCGCGCATGGGAACCAACACCGGAGAACCCAATTATTATCAATCTGCCATCCACCGTTGAGATGAATAC
>CAZUCI010000074.1:234-12675 GCA_964619485.1 uncultured Lachnospiraceae bacterium | reverse complement strand
GACAAGGAAGAGTGCGATATGGATGGAGATGATCTGATGATGCTGGCTTTAGATGCCGGTGCTGAGGATTTTTCCGAGGAGGAGGACAGCTTTGAGGTGCTGACTGCTCCTGATGATTTCCAGACAGTGTATGATGCATTGACAAAAGAAGGTCTTACTTTTGTTTCTGCAGAGGTTACCATGATTCCACAGAATTATGTAGAGCTTACAGACGAAGCTGCTGTGAAACAGCTGAATCGTATTTTAGATTTATTGGATGAAAGTGATGATGTTCAGGCTGTATATCATAACTGGGACGAATAAATGGAGAAAACCATGGAATTAAAACCGTTGATAGAAAATATTTTTTCATATGAAGAGATGGGACTGCGCAGATTTTCAAAAGGAACCTATGAGCCCTCCTTTGAAAAATTTCAGTCTCTGTGCAGGGAATGGGATGAGGCACTGGATCAGCTGTATGACAGCCACAAAGAGGATTTTTGTGATCTGGTTTCCGGCGAAATTGTTTTGTATGTTCAAAAAGAGAATGAAAAAATCGAGAAGAAATCCCTGAAGGAGGATGCACAGCGGAATCACAATATGTTTATGGTTTCCTATGTATTTCCTCATATTCTTGAAATGAGAAATGAGTACTATAAGGATCTGACCCTGGCGATTGAAAAAAGGTGGAGTGAAGCCTTTAAGGGAAGCAAAATTAAAGGTGCAACCTATGAGACCATTGCCGGCGGATTCCAGAAGAAGTTTTTGGGCTTCAGCCTATAAAGGAGAAAAAGATGGATAATCAATATAAGATGGAAACAAACTGCGTTCAGGCTGGATATTCGCCAAAGAACGGTGAGGCAAGAGTGCTCCCAATCTATCAGAGCACAACCTTTAAATATGAGTCAACAGAGCAGATGGGAAGATTGTTTGATTTGGAGGAGGATGGCTATTTTTATACCAGACTTCAGAATCCGACCAACGACGCTGTTGCTGCCAAAATCTGTGCCCTGGAGGGTGGAGTGGCAGCAATGCTGACCTCCTCAGGACAGGCGGCAAATTTCTATGCAATTTTTAATGTATGTGAAGCAGGTGGACATGTAATCATGTCCTCTACAGTTTATGGTGGTACATACAATTTACTGAACGTTACCATGAAAAAGCTTGGAATTGAATGTACGGTTATAGACCCGGATTGTACAGAGGAAGAATTAGATGCAGCATTTAGGGAAAATACAAAATGTGTGTTTGGTGAATCCATTGCCAACCCTGCACTGGTTGTTTTTGACTTTGAAAAATTTGCGAAGGCAGCACATGCACATGGTGTACCTCTTATTGTAGATAATACATTCCCAACCCCAATCAACTGCAGACCTTTTGAATTCGGGGTTGATATCGTAACCCATTCCACCACAAAATATATGGATGGACATGCAATGGTTGTCGGCGGCTGTATTGTAGATTCCGGTAATTTTGACTGGAATAAATATGCGGATAAGTTTCCGGGACTTACCACTCCTGATGAATCCTATCATGGAGTAAACTATACCGAAAAATTCGGTAAAAAGGGCTATATCATGAAAGCCACAGCCCAGCTGATGCGTGATTTGGGCTCTATTCCATCACCGCATAATTCATTTTTATTAAATGTCGGACTGGAGACATTGCATCTTCGTGTACCAAGACATTGCGAGAACGCACAGAAGGTCGCTGAATTTTTAGAGGCAAATGAGAAGGTTGCCTGGGTAAATTATCCTGGATTAAAGAGCAACAAATACTATGAGCTTGCACAGAAATATATGCCTAATGGCAGCTGTGGTGTTATTTCCTTTGCATTGAAGGGAAGCAAACAGGATGCTGTTCGTTTTATGGACAGTCTGAAGCTGGCTGCAATCGTCACACACGTTGCAGATGCGAGGACCTGTGTTCTTCATCCTGCCAGTCATACACACAGACAGATGAATGAAGAACAGCTGAAGGAAGCAGGTGTGGACCCTGGATTGATCCGTCTTTCCGTTGGTATTGAAAATGTGGATGATATTATTGCAGATCTTGCACAGGCTATAGAAGCAGTTTAAAGGCTTTTTCATATTTTAACAGAAGAAAGGGGATACTTATGGATCGTCTTGCATTGGTAGTTCCATGTTACAATGAGGAAGCGGTTCTGGAGATTTCATCAAAGGAATTGCAGAGAGTGTTAAAGGATTTAATAGATAAAGGAAAAATTGCAGCTGACAGTTTTATTCTTTTTGTAAACGATGGAAGTAAGGATAAAACCTGGGAGCTCATTGAAAAAGAGCATGAGAAAAGTGCCATGGTATGCGGTTTAAAGCTTGCGGGAAATGTGGGACATCAGTTTGCATTGACGGCGGGGCTTGTTTCTGCAAAGGACATGGCTGATATGCTGATTTCCATCGATGCAGATTTACAGGATGATGTTTCAGTTATAGAAGCTATGGTAGATAAATATCACGAGGGAAATGATATTGTCTATGGTGTCCGCAATGACCGGAAGCATGATTCCATATTTAAACGTGTTACAGCCCAGGGCTTTTATAAGGTTATGGCGATGATGGGCGTGAAAACAGTTTATAATCACGCAGATTTCCGTTTGATGAGTAAACGTGCTGTGGAGCAGTTTTCCAAATATGAGGAGACCAACCTCTACCTGCGTGGTATGATGCCGCTTATTGGTTATCAGACGGACTGTGTTTACTATGAGCGAAAGGAAAGAGTGGCCGGTGAATCAAAGTATCCATTGAAAAAGATGCTTGCACTGGCGTGGAATGGAATTACTTCGTTTTCCATTAAACCAATTAACCTGATTACGGGTCTTGGCTTTTTGATTGTTATTCTGAGCATTATGGCAGCGGTGTATGGGTTGGTATCCTACTTCTGTGGACATGTTCAACCCGGCTGGACCTCTCTGATTTTATCAATCTGGTTTTTAGGAGGTCTTCAGCTTGTGGCAATTGGTCTGATTGGACAGTATATTGGTAAAATTTACATTGAGGTAAAGCATAGACCGAGATATAATGTGGAAACCTTTTTGAAATGAGCACGCACAGGAGGTTGTGATGGATCAGAATGAAAAAATTATCCCCGGTGGAAAAACGGGATTTATTCCGAATCCACTTCCAATACCCAGAAAACATGAGAAGCGGGAAATGAACTATGACATGGAGGTTCCCGAAGCTTTGATGCATTATGATGTTGAAATTCATGAGGCAGATGATTTTGATCTGTAGAAAACAGTCATAATATTCTAAATTTCAGACATACTAAAGAGACCTGATAAAACAGGTCTCTTTTTTTATCAGTTATCATGTACTGCCGCTGAGCGTGTGGGACATTGTAAATTTGAAAGGAAGAATAAACCATGACAGAACAAAACGGGACAGAAGACAGAGAGACTGCACAGGAAGAACGCATCAAAGAGACTGGGCAGGCAACACTTGACCAGAACAGTCAGGAAAACAGAATTGAGCTTTTGACAATTATAGGGGAAATTGAGGGGCACGATATTTTGGGCAGTGGGACAAA
Organism: uncultured Lachnospiraceae bacterium; assembly: GCA_964619485.1. GTDB lineage: Bacteria > Bacillota > Clostridia > Lachnospirales > Lachnospiraceae > UBA2882. Next base: position 9,153 of record CAZUCI010000074.1, on the reverse strand, counting down.
GTCCACCAAATATGAGCATATTCTGCCACAGCTGGCACGGATAGAGGACGATGACCAGATCGGGGGAGTCTTGATTTTATTAAATACCATGGGAGGAGATGTGGAGGCCGGGCTGGCCATTGCGGAGATGATAGCATCCCTTGGTAAACCAACGGTTTCCCTTGTACTTGGGGGAAGTCATTCCATTGGTGTGCCTATTGCAGTCAGCGCGGATTATTCCTTTATTGTCCCGTCAGCAACTATGGTGGTTCATCCTGTTCGATTGAACGGGCTGGTGATCGGAGTTGCACAGACCTTTGATTATTTTCATCAGATTCAGGACCGTATTACGGAGTTTGTAATCAGGCACAGTCAGATAAAGGAAAAGCGCTTTCTGGAGCTGATGATGGAAACGGAGGTTCTTACAAAGGATGTGGGAAGTGTTCTTGTTGGAAAGGGGGCCGTGAAGGAGGGACTGATAAATGAAGTTGGCGGGATACACGAGGCTCTTAAGAAACTGCACAAACTTATTGAGAAAAACGAGAAATAATGCTATACTACTCGTGGTTATGCCTTTTGGCATATTACAAGATATGGGGGTTTTAGAATGGCTCAGACAAGGGGCAGAAAAAAATCTAATACAAAAAGAACAACAACCAGAAAAAACAGCAAACGAATACAACAGAATTATTCCTCCTCCATTGTGGATGAGGTTATGTTTTTGATTTCTCTTGGAGTTACTATTTTATTGTTTTTATGCAATTTTCATTTAATTGGTTCAGTGGGAGACAAAATCAGTAATGTGATGTTTGGCATTTTTGGCATTATGGCCTATGTTGCTCCACTGTTGATTTTTCTTGCTGTATATTTTGGAATATCAAACGTTGGAAACAAAGTTGCAGTTGTTAAATTGTTCTCAGGAATTGTCTTTTCCTGTATGTGTTGTTTATTATTTACATTGTTTGGCGGAATCGATGATGTCGGCGACAATATAAAGGCTTATTACAGCTTTTCCCATGACTTAAGAAAAGGCGGCGGAGTGATTGGCGGTTTTCTGGGAAATGGGATGCATCAGCTGGTTGGAACAGCAGGTACTGTTATCATTATGCTGCTTCTGATGATTGTAAGCTTCATTCTGCTTACGGAAAAGTCCTTTATCAGCTTTGTAAAGAAGGTGGAAAAGGCATTTATGGATTCTGCAAAGAATGATGTTGCAAGAAGAAAGGATCAATCCTATGAGCGGATGCAGCAGCGCGAACTAAAAAAAACAGAGCGGGCTGCCAGAGTGGCCGAGAAGGCAGAGCAGGAAAAGCGCCGTATGGATAAAAAGGTCTCCGGTGTCACACCAAATCTGACGCTTGCGGATGTCCCCTTTGAGGATGCGGAGCCGGAGAACACCCTGAGGCTGGATGAGCCGGAATTTAAGGTGGACAGCGATGGGCAGATTGCCATGGAGGCTCTGTCAAAAATAAAAATAAGAGGTATTGATGATACAGCCAGTCCTGAGGCAAATGCAGAGCGGACCTTTGGCACCGAAATTGGACATAAGGCTTTGGATAGGACAGGAAATGAACCGGTAAAAAATTTGGCAGACAGTTCAGCACCCGATACTCCAGTGAAAAAGCCGGTGGCCAGGACAGCTTCGGCTCCTGCCAGCCCGACGTCCGCTTCCGGACGAAGTGCTTCTTTAAGTACAGCAGAGGCTGAGAGTCAGGAATTCCCGGCAACAGTGGAGCAGAAGCCCTTTTTACACTACAAATTTCCACCGGTTTCTCTTTTGAGCCCCGGTGCTAAAAAAAGCAACAGTGACAATGGAAAACAGCTGCGGGAAACAGCCCTACGTCTACAGCAGACATTACATACATTTGGAGTCAATGTTACGATAACAGATATCAGTCAGGGCCCGGCGGTGACCAGATATGAGCTTCAGCCTGAGGTTGGGGTAAAGGTAAGCAAAATTGTGAATCTTGCAGATGATATCAAGTTGAATCTTGCTGCGACAGATATTAGAATAGAAGCACCAATCCCAGGGAAGGCGGCAGTTGGTATTGAGGTACCAAACGCTGAAAACAGTGCCGTTGCATTCCGAGATTTGCTGGAATCAAGAGAGTTTACTGAGTTTGGCTCTAAATTGGCCTTTGCAGTGGGAAAGGATATTGCAGGAAAGACCATTGTGGCAGATATTGCCAAAATGCCCCATCTTTTGATTGCCGGAGCAACTGGTTCCGGTAAGAGTGTATGTATCAATACCATTATTATGAGTCTTTTATATAAAGCAAAGCCTGATGAAGTAAAGCTGATTATGATTGATCCAAAGGTTGTTGAATTAAGTGTTTATAACGGAATTCCACATCTGATGGTTCCGGTTGTGACAGATCCCAAAAAGGCTGCTGCTGCGCTTCACTGGGGTGTGGCGGAGATGACGGATCGATATAAGAAGTTCGCTGATATGAACGTTCGTGATCTGAAGGGCTACAACAAGAAGGTTGGTGAGATGACCGAGAATAATGGTCAGCCAATACCTGAAAAGCTGCCACAGATTGTTATTATTGTAGATGAGCTTGCAGATCTTATGATGGTTGCACCGGGAGAGGTGGAAGAATCCATCTGCAGACTGGCACAGCTTGCAAGAGCAGCGGGAATTCACCTGATTATTGCGACACAGAGACCCTCTGTTGATGTCATAACAGGATTGATTAAAGCAAATATGCCAAGCCGTGTGGCCTTTGCAGTTTCCTCTGGTGTTGATTCCAGAACAATTCTTGATATGAATGGTGCTGAAAAGCTGTTGGGAAAGGGCGATATGCTGTTCTATCCACAGGGAGTATCAAAGCCATCCAGAATTCAGGGGGCTTTTGTTTCGGACAAAGAGGTGTCAGCTGTAGTTGATTTTATCAAACAGCAATGTGGAGAGTTATCCTACACCAAAGAGATGGAAGAAAAAATGAATTCCATCAGTGCGGCTGAGTCGGCATTTACTTCCGAAGCATCGGACCGCGACAGCTATTTTATCGATGCGGGTAAATTTATAATTGAAAAAGAAAAAGCATCCATTGGTATGCTGCAGCGTGTTTTTAAAATCGGATTTAACCGTGCAGCACGCATTATGGATCAGTTGGAAGAGGTTGGCGTTGTAGGACCTGAGGAGGGAACAAAACCACGCCGGGTTCTTATGAGTGAGGAACAGTTTGAACAGCTGTTAGAGGAGGAGTCATAATGAAAACAGATATTGAAATTGCACAGGAAGCTGTGATGGAAAACATTACCGAGGTTGCTGCAAGACTGGGGTTGTCAGCAGATGATCTGGAGCTTTATGGAAAATATAAGGCAAAAATCAGCAACAACTATCTGGCATCAATTGAAGGAAACAGGGACGGAAAATTAATTCTGGTAACAGCGATTAATCCTACTCCTGCAGGAGAAGGCAAAACAACAACCAGCGTCGGTTTGGGTGAAGCATTTGGAAGGCTTGGAAAAAAAGCTGTCATTGCACTTCGTGAACCATCTCTTGGACCCTGCTTTGGAATTAAAGGCGGAGCTGCCGGAGGCGGATATGCACAGGTTGTTCCAATGGAAGATTTAAATCTTCATTTTACAGGCGATTTCCACGCAATTACATCTGCCAATAATTTACTGGCTGCGTTGTTGGACAATCATATTCAGCAGGGGAATGCACTTAGAATTGATACAAGACAGATTGTTTGGAAAAGATGTCTTGATATGAATGACAGAGTCCTTCGAAATATAGTTGTGGGTCTTGGAAATAAAATGGATGGTGTTGTGAGAGAAGATCATTTCGTAATCACAGTTGCGTCAGAAATTATGGCGATACTTTGTCTTGCAACAGACATGAATGATTTGAAAGAGAGACTTTCTAAAATAATTGTTGCCTATAATATGGATGGTGAGCCGGTAACAGCCGGAGAGCTGGAGGCTGTTGGCGCGATGGCAGCACTTTTAAAGGATGCAATTCTTCCAAATCTGATTCAGACCCTGGAGCATACACCTGCGCTGGTACACGGTGGGCCATTTGCCAATATTGCCCACGGCTGTAACAGTGTCCGTGCCACAAGGGCTGCTCTGAAAATGGCTGATTATGTTATTACGGAGGCTGGTTTTGGTGCTGATCTGGGCGCTGAGAAATTCTTTGATATCAAGTGCAGACTTTCCGGATTAAATCCGGATGCAGTTGTTTTGGTTGCAACAATCCGTGCATTAAAATACAACGGTGGCGTTGCAAAATCAGACCTGAGTGCCGAGAACCTGGAGGCATTGAAAAAAGGAATTGTAAATCTTGAAAAGCATATCGAAAATCTGCAGAAATTCGGGGTACCTGTTGTGGTTACACTGAATTCCTTTGTGACAGATTCCGATGAGGAAATTGCTTTTGTTCAGAAATTCTGTGAGGACAGAAATTGTGAATTTGCATTGTCAAAGGTTTGGGAGCTTGGCGGTGAAGGCGGAATTGATCTGGCAAATAAGGTCCTGGAGACATTGGATAAGAAGGAAAGTCATTTTAAGACCTTATATTCAGATGATTTGTCCCTGAAAGAGAAAATAGAAACTGTAGCAAAAGAAATTTATGGCGCAGATGGAGTAAACTTTGCATCAGCTGCAGAGAAACAGCTGAAGAAGCTGACAGAGCTTGGATTTGGAAAGCTTCCCGTATGTATGGCAAAAACCCAGTATTCCCTTTCTGATGATCCAACGCTGCTGGGAAGACCAGAGCATTTTTCAATTAATGTCAGAGAGGTATATGTCTCTGCAGGTGCAGGCTTTGTGGTTGTCTTAACAGGAGCTGTTATGACGATGCCGGGACTGCCAAAGAAGCCTGCCGCATTTAGTATTGATGTGGATACAGCAGGAAATATTACCGGTCTTTTTTAGACTTGTGTGTAGGAAAGAGGAGAAAGATGTCACAGATTATTGATGGAAAACAGATTGCTCAAATGATAAAGGATGAGTGTAAGGAACGGGTATTAAAATATAAGGAGCAGGGAATTTCCATTTGTTTAGCGGTTATTCAGGTGGGAAATGATCCGGCCTCCAGTGTGTATGTTAATAATAAAAAGAAAGCTTGTGCCTATATTGGAATAGAATCACTGTCCTATGAGCTGCCAGAAGAGACTACACAGGAGGAACTGCTTGCGCTGATAGAGGAACTAAACAGCCGTAAGGATGTGAATGGTATTCTCGTTCAGCTTCCTGTACCAAAGCATATTGATGACCATGCTGTTATTGAGGCAATCAGTCCCCAAAAGGATGTTGATGGCTTTCATCCGCAGTCCGTTGGTGCACTTTGTATTGGTGAGCCAGGTTTTGTATCCTGTACTCCAGCAGGAATTATTGAATTATTGAAGAGAAGCAATGTGGAAATAACCGGAAAAAGCTGCGTCGTAGTGGGAAGAAGTAATATTGTTGGAAAACCCATGGCGCTTCTGATGCTTCGTGAAAACGCTACGGTAACAATTGCCCATTCCAAAACCAGGGACCTGGCTTCGGTTTGTAAAAGTGCAGATATTTTGATTGTTGCCATTGGAAAGCCTAAATTTATTGATAATTCGTATGTGAAAGAGGGAGCGGTTGTCATTGATGTTGGAATTCATCGTAATTCGGACAACAAGCTGTGTGGGGACGTGGATTTTGACAGCGTTTCGCCTCATACCTCTGCAATAACCCCTGTTCCAGGTGGTGTTGGACCAATGACCATTGCCATGTTAATGAAAAACTGTGTTGACAGTGTATCGCTGCAATAAACCGGGAGTGATGATATGAAATGTCCCCATTGTGGAAAGGACATGCGCCAGGATCAGGTCTTTTGTGAGAATTGCGGAAAAGAGCGTCTCCTGGTGCCAGTCTTTGAACCTGAACTTGAGGCGCGTGTGGCTGAGTCCATGTCGTCAATAATTCAGGAGCTTAGTCCTGATGATGAAATAAAGGATGAACTGAATATAGAAGAACAGAAAGACGCTCAAAGGGAAAAGATTACTTCTGAAAAAGAAAAGAATCCTGAAAAAACGGCTTCTTTTGAGAAAAAAAAGAAAAAGAAATCTTTCATGCAGGCACATTTCTGGATTGCTATTTTGATTGCAGTGGTGATTCTTGTTGCGTCCTTTTCCATCTTTTTTTATATTTATACTCAGAATTCCTATGAGTATTTATATAAAAAGGCACAGGAGGCTTTTGTTTCACAGGATTACAGTGAAGCACAAAGCTATGCAGACCGTGCCCTGGCAGCTGATAATACCAGGTCAGAGTGTAAGCTTTTAAAAATTTATATCTATCAACAGCAGGGGAAAATTGACCGTGTCGTTGAAAAGTGTGAAGCTTATATTGCGGAGTATCCAGATGGGAAGGAAGCGTATGAAACTCTGATTCCATATTTGATTGAGCGAAAGCAGTATCGTAAGCTGAAGCTGCTGCTGGAAGAATGCAGGGTTGATTCGGTGGTGGAAAAGTATGCTGATTTTACAGCCTTTGCACCTGATTTTGGAATGGAAGAGGGAACCTATGATTCTGCTGTTTCCTTAAAGCTTATTTCAAATGGAACCGGCAATATTTACTATACACTGGATGGAACAGCACCAAATAAGTATAGTGACAGGTATACGGCTCCAATTAAGCTTGTTTCAGGAAGATATGAGGTTTCAGCCATCTATATCAACAATTATGAGGTTGGAAGTGATATTGTTACAAAGACCTATACAATTGCAAGTGATATTTCCTTTTTGCCTGAGGTTTCAGCAGATTCCGGAAACTATGATGTGCCGCAGCTGATTAAGGTTTCTTCCTCTGACGAAGATGCGATTATTTATTATACGACAGATGGTGAGGACCCAACTGTGGACAGTAATATTTATTCTGTTCCCTTTGCCATGCCAATTGGTCATAGTGTATTCAAATTCATGATGATGGATGGAGAAGGCAACGAAAGTGAGATTGTATCAAGGAGCTATGACTGTAATCCGTCTGCTGTGTATTCTGTTGATCAGGCGATTATTATTTTAAAGCAGAATATGATTGCCCGAGGCGAAATGCTTGATATGGATGGTACAGTGGCAGGCAGTGAAGAAAAGAAACAGTATGTATGTAACAGTGTAGTTGAAAAGGATGGCATTATTTACTATGTCATTTATGAATATCTTCAAAATGCTAAGGGTTCCATGACCAGAACAGGAAATACATACGGTTTTGGTATCCTGGATGGAGCATTGTGCAGACTGTCAATGACTTCGGGTGGAATAATTTCCAGTTCTGTTTTTTAAAATACTTGCACTTTTCGCCATTTTTCGCTACTATGGAAAAGATGTGAGTTTGAGAAGTAATAAGGTGCATCAGGAGTTCGTTGTTTTACGAGATACCTTATGCCAAAAACTAGGAGGATTAAAATGTACAAAATTGTAAAGGCAAAAGAGCTTACGACAAGCATCTATCTTTTTGAGGTGGAAGCAAAAAGAGTGGCCAGCACCTGTACGCCAGGTCAGTTTGTTATTGTTCGAGTAGGAGAAGATTCTGAAAGAATTCCTCTTACAATCAGCGATTATAACAGAGAGTCAGGTACCGTAACGATTGTAGTTCAGACAATTGGTGCAGGGACAACAATGATGAAAGAGCTTCAGACAGGCGATTATTTCCATGATTTTGTGGGTCCGCTTGGACAGCCTTCTGAATTTGTGAAAGAAAATATAGAAGATTTAAAGAAAAAGAGCATTATTTTTGTTGCAGGTGGTTTGGGAACAGCTCCTGTTTATCCTCAGGTAAAATGGTTACATGAGAATGGTATCGAAGCAGATGTTATTATTGGTGCCAAAACAAAGGATTTATTGATTTATGAAGAGGAAATGAAGGCTGTTGCGGGAAATGTTTATATCACAACAGATGATGGCTCATATGGAAGAAGTGGTATGGTTACCAAAACACTTCAGGATCTTGTAAACGAAGAGGGAAAGAAATATACTACCTGTGTGGCTATTGGTCCGATGATTATGATGAAATTTGTCTGTCTGACAACAAAAGAGCTTGGAATCCCAACAATTGTTTCCATGAACCCGATTATGGTTGATGGAACAGGAATGTGTGGTGCCTGTCGTCTTACTGTTGGTGGAGAGGTGAAATTCGCATGTGTAGATGGTCCGGAATTTGATGGTCATCTTGTTGATTTTGATCAGGCAATGAAGCGTCAGCAGATTTATAAAACAGCTGAAGGCAGAGCTATGTTGAAATTACAGGAAGGTGATACACATCACGGTGGATGTGGTCATTGCGGAGGTGATAAATAATGGATATTTTAAAGAAAACACCTGTCAGAGAACAGGATCCAGCTGTCAGAGCACATAATTTTGAAGAAGTTTGTCTTGGATATAATGAAGAGGAAGCACAATGTGAGGCATCCAGATGTATCAATTGTAAAAACGCACAATGTATCAAGGGATGTCCTGTTGCTATTAATATTCCCGGTTTTATTGAGCAGGTAAAAGAAGGAAACTTTGAAGAAGCATATCATGTTATTGGTCAGTCCAGTGCACTTCCGGCTGTATGCGGACGAGTTTGTCCACAGGAGAGCCAGTGTGAAGGAAAATGTATCCGCGGAATTAAAGGTGAGCCTATCTCTATTGGAAAATTAGAGCGTTTTGTTGCAGACTGGGCAACCAAAAACGAGATCAAGCCGGTTGGTGCAAAAGAAAAGAATGGCAAAAAAGTAGCCGTTATCGGTTCCGGCCCTGCAGGACTTACCTGTGCAGGAGACCTTGCAAAATTAGGCTATGATGTAACAATCTTTGAGGCATTACATGAGGCCGGTGGAGTTTTGGTTTATGGTATTCCTGAGTTCCGTCTTCCAAAGGACGCAGTTGTAAAGAAAGAAATTGAAAATGTAAAAGCACTTGGTGTTAAAATCGAAACCAATGTTGTAATTGGAAAATCAACGACCATTGATGAGCT
>CAZUCI010000074.1:0-224 GCA_964619485.1 uncultured Lachnospiraceae bacterium | reverse complement strand
GTATTTATCGGTTCCGGTGCAGGACTTCCAAAATTTATGGGAATTCCGGGAGAGCAGGCAAATGGTGTTTTCTCAGCAAATGAATATTTAACCAGATCCAATCTTATGAAGGCTTTCAAAGAAGGTTCCCATACTCCGATCATGCATGCAAAAAAGGTTGCTGTTGTAGGCGGCGGAAATGTGGCAATGGATGCTGCAAGAACAGCACTCAGACTCGGTGCAGA
>CAZUCI010000073.1:0-12737 GCA_964619485.1 uncultured Lachnospiraceae bacterium | reverse complement strand
CTGATCTCCGGCACCGATTGCTTCGATTTCCTCATCAGACATTTTGTTCTCTTTTGCTTCCAAAGCCTTGTCAACACCCATGGCAATATCTGTGGACTGTTTGTCCAGTGCCACCATAACTGCACAGGTATCAGCATCAAAACCGATTTTTCCACGATTATAACCAATTTCATCAACAGTTTTACGTACAATACCCTGTACATCCAGCTGTGCCTTTGTTGTAATCTCACCTGTTACTAAAACAAAACCGGTACAGCAGCATGTTTCACATGCCACACGGCTCATTGGATCCTGCTCCATGCAGGCATCCAGAATCGCATCAGAAATCGCATCACAGACTTTGTCAGGATGTCCTTCTGTTACGGACTCAGAAGTAAATAATCTCTTTTCCACTCTTTTTCCTCCTTGTGAAATCTTTTTGGTAAAATAGTTTTTTGCCAAAATGTCCTGTAAGCTTTACAGAAGCCATTTTAGGCAATAAAAAAATCCGCTTACAAAAGCGGACCCATCTGTTAGACATAAAGATCCTCTTATTGTTCGAAAAACTCGCTCAGGTTGGCACCTTCCACCGTCTCATGGGGTTGCCGTGGCTTCATCGATCCTTTGTATCTCCACCACTCTGAATAAGAGAAAGCACAATATGGAATTTTCATATCTGTCTAGTACTATAGTCTATCCTTCTTTTCATGTCAAGTATCAGAACCGTATTTTTTCGTTGTTTTTATAGAACTTTTTATAGAAAAAGAGGGTATACCCTGTCACTTCTTTGTCGCTTCTGCCACTTTTTATGCACGCATATTGACTTTTATATATCTCAAAATGTATAATAAAGTGTTCGAGAATATTTGTTTACATGAATTTTACAGAAAGGAGAAAAGGTTCTATGCAGCGTATTCATACCAGTGAGCTTCGACCGGGAATGGTCACAGCTGAGGATATCTTCAACTACGACAACCAGCTGATTGTTCCCAAAAATTACGAATTAACCGACAAAACGATTACGCGCCTTATCTTCTATTCTGTCCCAAGTGTCCGCATCCAGGGTGACTCCATTGAGGAAGCTCCAGCTGCAGAGCCCGAAGGAGCTGCGGCTGAACCCGCGGACGACAGGAAAGACTGGCCTTATTCCAAATTAATCCAGTCCTCTCCTGAATATAAACAGTTCAGACAGGATTTTGACCAGAGTGTCGACGATTTCAAAAACAGCATCAACGATATTGTTCAAAAGGGTGCACCCATTGACACTGACGCCCTGCTTCATCAGGCTACAGACCTGTTCCACGGTGCCTCTTCACATGGCGATTTTCTCCGGTTAATGAACAATATGCGCCAGTATGATGATCTGACCTTTGCCCACAGCATGAACGTTGCTCTGATCTGTAATGTGCTGGCCGGCTGGCTGAATCTTAATGAGAATGAAATTGAAATGGCTACGCTCTGTGGCCTTCTCCACGACATTGGCAAGCTTGCCATCCCAGATCAGATCATCAAAAAGCCTTCCAAGCTGACAGACGAGGAATACAAAATTGTTAAGAAGCATCCTGTTGAAGGATATAACATTTTAAAAACACAGAACATTGATGACCACATCAAAAATTCCGCTCTGATGCACCATGAAAAATGTGATGGCTCAGGATATCCTCTGGGATTAAAGGGTGCTGCCATTGATCCCTATGCCAAGATTGTCGCCATCGCCGACGTCTACGATGCCATGACTGCCGCCCGTGTTTACCGCGGTCCCCTTTGTCCCTTTAAGGTCATCGCCATCTTTGAAAAGGAGGGTCTTCAGAAGTACGACACACGCTTCATCCTCACCTTTCTGGAAAACGTAGTTCTCACCTATATGAGTGACCGCGTCAAGCTCAGTGATGGACGGGAGGGCGACATTGTTTTCATCAACAAAGCCCAGTTCTCCAAGCCCATGGTCAACTGTAACGGTGTATTTGTAGATTTGTCAAAGGAACCTGACCTGGCAATCGAAGAAATCATTTAATCCTTATAAAATCAAATCCGCTCTGCGGACAATACATATAAGTAATACATATAATATAAGCAGGAAAACAAAAAGTGCTGTCCGGATTAAATCTGACAGCGCTTTTTCTATTCTCATTTTCTATTTTTATTTTCAATTGTTTCAAAAATTCTTTCAGGAAATTTTCAGTTTAAACTTCTGAATTTCCTTTTCATCATTCACTTTTTCAATCTGTGCGCCCAAGCTGCGAAGCTTAACATCAAAATCCTCATAGCCCCTCTCAATATAATAGATATCATCTACCACTGAGAAGCCTTCTGCTGACAGGGCTGCAATCACAAGTGCTGCTCCTGCTCGAAGATCCGGTGCACTGATATGTGCGCCTGTGTATCCGGAAACACCTGTAATAATTGCAGTGTTGCCTTCCACCTTGATGGAACCACCCATTCTGGTCAGTTCATCCACATATTTAAATCGATTTTCGAAAATACTCTCTGTCACAATACTGCTGCCTGAGGATAATCCCAGGGTAACCGTAATCTGCGGCTGCATATCTGTTGGAAATCCAGGATATGGGAGCGTTTTAACATGTGTATGAGTCAACGGCTTCGATGCCACAACACGCACCGCATCATCGGACTCCTCGATTTCACAGCCAATTTCCAAAAGCTTGGCACTAATAGACTCCAAATGCTTTGGAATCACATTCTTTACCGTCACATCACCCTTGGTAGCTGCTGCTGCCAGCATAAAGGTTCCGGCTTCAATCTGGTCCGGAATGACGGAATAATCCGTCTTATGCAGACGCTCCACGCCTTTAATACGAATCACATCAGTACCGGCGCCTTTAATATTAGCACCCATACTGTTCAAAAAGTTTGCCAGATCAACCACATGGGGCTCTTTCGCCGCATTTTCAATAATAGTCTGTCCCTCAGCCATTGCTGCAGCCATCATAATATTGATTGTTGCACCGACAGAGACCACATCAAGATAGATATGGCTTCCCTTCAGGGTTTCCGCCTCGGCCTTAATCATACCGAAGGAGATACTTACCTCAGCACCCAGTGCCTTAAAGCCCTTGATATGCTGGTCAATAGGTCTGCTTCCGATATTGCATCCACCCGGAAGAACAACCTCTGCGTGTTTATACTTTCCAAGCAATGCTCCCAGAAGATAGTAGGATGCTCGAATTTTTTTAATAAAATCATCTTCAATAACGACATCATGAATGGTCGAACCGTTCACCCGGATACTGTGCCTGTCGATTCTCTCTACCGTAGCGCCTACGCTCTGCATCGCCTGAATCAGGACATTGGTATCTCTTACATCTGGTAAATTATCTATGGTAACTGTTTCGTCTGTCATAATGGAAGCAGCCAGAATCGCAAGTGCTGCATTTTTTGCGCCGCCGATTTCCACTTCGCCGACTAGAGGATTTCCTCCCTTGATTGCATATTGTTCCATAATGCACCTCAAACATTGTATTTTTGCTTAATATGACTATTATATACCACGAATTACGTGGTTGTAAACTTTAGTTTGTAAAATCATATAATTTGTACAACTTCTGTGTTTTTTCCTTCTTTTGCTTAGGACAAATCACAGAAAAACCGGTACTTTTTTCCACTAATTCATATATTTGAGAGGGTCTACCTGGGAACCTCCAATGAGGATTTCAAAGTGCAGATGAGGTCCTGTACTTCTGCCGGTATTCCCACTGAGTGCTATTTTCTGTCCCTGGGAAACATGCTGTCCCGGTGATACCAGCACCTTGGATAAGTGTCCATATCTGGTCTGGCGTCCATCGGCATGATTAATATAAACAACATAGCCATAGCCGCTTCCCCAGCCTGCCCGGGCTACGGTTCCTGCACTGGAAGCCACGACCGCAGTTCCAACCGGTGTTGCCCAGTCAATGCCCTTATGGTATGTGGATGCGCCCCTTGTCGGTGCGCTTCTTCTTCCAAATCGGGAGGACAGACGTCCGCCGGATATAGGCTTAATATAGGTAGGCGGAACCTTGGTTCCCACCTCAACAATCTTCGGGACAGGCTGAATGGTTACTTCTTCCTTTAAAATCTGTGTATCAACGGTGCTGTTATTTCTATAGCTTACTACCGCTGCAACATTTCTATGTCCGGCTGAGGGCTGCTGTCTTACCTCTGAGTCAGTGGTATACCAGTCATCATTATAAATATACTCTGTAGGAGCGTCATAATCCTCCTCGTAATAAACCTCTTCCTGTCTTTCAATGGACAGCTCCGGTTCCGGAATTGTGATAATCAGCTCATCCCCTGCTCTGATGGTGGAATTTTCATCCTCCAGCGTCTCATTCATGGCAATAATCTGATCCAGGGGAATATTGGTTGTCATGGATATCTCCGAGAGTGTATCCCCCGGCTGTACCTCGTAAATACTGTTCTTTGGCTGATCCTTCGTCAGAATTTCTCTGGCACTTGCTTCATCTGTAAGCTCCTCTGCACCAAGATAAGCTTCAACGACCTCAATTTCATCTCCATAAGCCAGATCAATTAAACCATAATTAAAATCGTCAAAATCCATCTGTATATTGGTGGTAATATTATCGTCGATTTTGGTCATGACAGAAGCTACACCTGCCTCAGGCATCTTGGGTGCCTCTTCTCTCTGCCTCTCCTCTGATGTCGTGATTTTGGTAGTAAGTACATTAATTTCACGGTTGGGATCCAATACCAGCTCCACCTGAAACTCTCCGGCTTCATCATATTTATTCAAAGCCGCCTGCAAAACCTCCCGCACCGCATCAGCGCTGCCCAGGTTAATGGTAAACTCATTGATTTTGATGGTGAAAGCGCGGGAACGGTTTTTAATTTCTCCACCTCGCAGTATCTGACACATGTTGTCCACTACGGTCTTCCTGGAATCAACCTTTCCAATCATCATCTCTTTGCCTTCTGCCTTCAATGATGCATCCGCAAAAAACAGCCCGCCCTTTTCTCTGCCAAGCACCTTACGCGCCTGACTCAAATAGGTTCTGGCCGTCTCTTCGCTGTCAACCAGGCCAACCTCTGTTCCATCCAGATAGATTTTATACATATTATCTCCGGAACGTTCTATTTTATGAAAGGTAGGACATAAAAACAGGCACACTAAAATAATCAGTAATGCACTCTTTAAGTATGCTATTTTCATTTCTCTATAATATTTCGTTATTTTTTTCATCTATCTGCCTATTTCTAACCGTTCTGCTTCCCTGTAGCTTTTCTCTTTGCCTTCTTTTTTACAGTTTTTCGAACACTGTAGCCAAATGTTCCAAGCAGCTCATGTAACGTGTAATACTCTCCATGGGAATACACAATCGGATCTGCCTTTTGTAAATGAAAGGTATTCTTTTCGTCCATATAAGCATCATCCACCGTGACAGCTACCACCTTTGCCATAAACATCTCATGGGTACCAAGTAAAATTGACTGTGTCACCCGGCACTCGATATTTACAGGACTTTCTGCGATGAGCGGTGCCTTCACCACCTTACCGGGAAGCTTCGTCAAATGCAGTGCTTCAAATTTATCCTCGTTTCTGCCACTCTTTACTCCACAGTAATCTGTGGCAAATGCCAAATCCCTGGTTGTGAGGTTAATTACAAATTCTCCTGTTTCCTTCAACATATGATAGGAATGTCTCTGCGGTCTCACCGAAATGGATACCATTGCCGGATCAGAACAGATTGTTCCGGCCCAGCCAATCGTCAGCACATTGTCATTTCCCTGCTGGTCCCTGACAGTCACCAGTACGGCAGGCAGTGGATAAAGCATATTTCCAGGTTTAAAATCTACCTTCGCCATTTTCTTCTCCTGTTAAATAATCTGAAGCATCTGCAGAACCTGCATTGCAATGGATGCTAAAGATAATAAAATAGTTACCCATAAAAGTCCCTTGACACCCTTGCTGCGCTTCATGCCACGCTCTATCTGGTCCAAACGGTCCCCCAGATCTCTGGCCTTTTTGGTTGCCTCATCTACTACAACAGCCTGCACATTTCGATAAACCCGAACATTTTCCTTATGCACATGCTCCTCTAATTTCTTTTGTCCCTCATCCAGTCCCATACGGAGCTCATTTGTCATACTGTTCAGCTGTCTGGATATATCTTCCAATGCATATTTCTGTGCATTTAACCCGGTCTGTAATGCAGCCATTTCCTCTGCCACATCACTTCCCTTCCCCACTTTATCCTCCAGATTCTGAATAGACTGGGAAAGCATCTGCTGATTATGATTCATCAGACTCTCCATGGAACGCTCAAACTGTTCCATCTTGAGAATTTCATCATCTGCGCGATGTCCAAGTGAACCCTCGCACTCCCGGATCACACCCTCCAAAACAGCTGCGCTGTTTTCATAGCTCTCTATCTGTTCAATTCCGCAGACAATCAGCTGCTGTACCTGCTCTGTCACTTCCACATTTTTCAAATTCAGGCGTCGCATTTCCTGCATCAGCTTCTCATACTGGACAGCCTGCTCCTGCATTCTCTTCATTTCCCGGGCCTCGGCCTGAGCATTTGCCTTGATAATCTCACCGGCATTAAATCTCTTTGCCAGCTTATCCATAAAATTATCCACGTCTATTCCTCCGCTATACTCTTCAAACGGTCTCTGTGTATCGTTTTTATTTTAGCATGGAACGACGGCTTTTACAACTGAAAGACATTTTTCGTGCTTTCTGCACACCGCTTCTGTTTTGTACATTTTGCACATTAATTTATTTAATTATTTAAAATAATTGTGTGAATTAACCAATTTTTCACTCCTTGTTCATATTTTGTTCATATTCATTGTTTATTATATAAACATAACAACGAACGAAGTAATGTTTGACATTACAGACATAGATAAATTTTTTCATAATTGCCCAGGCACCGAAAGGTGTCTGGGCACTCCTCATTTTCCGGGAAAATGAATTCCCGGAAAGCATCAATTCTATTCTGTTTCCCTCAATCGTTCCACTACACTCTGCTTCGAAATGCTGTGGTACCCTGTCAATGGCACCAGAAGAGCCATCAGGCCGAGAATTGGCGTTGCAATTAAAACAGGTGTCACTGAAAAGTGATAGGAGATAAACCAGATCTGAAGACTGATGAGCCTTATGAGTCCAAAGCAGATGAGGCTTCCCACCGAAAATGCAATTCCAACGGTCAGAGTGATATAGATAAATCCCTCGCCCATGAGCATTCGTTTTACCTGCTTTCCTGTCATGCCCACGCTCTGAAGCATGGCCAGCTCCTGCTTTCTTGCGGCAATTGACGTAATCATGGCATTGACAAAGTTCAGAATTCCAATCAATCCCAGAATGCCTCCCATGGTTCCTCCCACAATTGCAAACATATTTTTTTCATTCTGGAACTCCTTCTCGTAGGTGCCCTTTGAAGTATAGGTCATATTGCTTTCCACATCCTCGCAATAGCTCTCTGCCCATTGCTCCGTCTGCTCTCTGTACTCAGGCTCCACATTAAAGGTGGTGCACAGCGGCTGTGTCTTACCATACTGCCTCTCAAACTCATCCCCCGGCAGAATAAAATACACATCAATCATATGACTATGCTGAGGTCCCATGGCATAGGGAATATCCCCTATTTCAAGCACTGTGTAGGTCTTTTGCTTTCCATTTCCAAAATCCAGAGTTACCTGATCTCCCGGCTCATAATATGCATCCCGCCCATCGCTCCAGAAGGCAGTTGCAATCACATAATCACCTGAGGCAAATTTCTCTGTATCTATCTGTGTCCGGTGAAATCCGCCCTCTCCATCTGTCCCGATATAGGGAAGGATTGACGCATCCACCCCATAGATATGGCTGAAGATAGAATGCGCTTCCTTTAGCATACGAAGATTCTCCCGGATATATTTCTCCGCAAACTCCCCTTTATTTTTCTCAACAATCTCCTGGGTCCTCTCCCATGCTGCATCAGAAAGGACATGAACATTTTCCTTTGCCCAGACGCAGCCCTGATCCTTCACACCGGGAAGCTCACTGACGGTTTCTCTGAGCCTGTCGGAAACACCCTCCATCTCCTCCGCACCAATAAAGCCGCTTCGCAGCGTCGCATCCTCCAGGAGGAAATCTGTCACCGAAAGATTATTCAGAAACTTATCCATATCAAAGCCATGAACCAGAATATAGGTACCGTTTAACAGTATCAGAGACAGTGACAGTGAGAGTACTACCAATACCGCCTTTTTCCGCTCTCTTGCCAGCTGGGCCATTGCCATGGACAGAGAGGATACCTTTCTGCTCTTTTTTCTTTTCTTCTTAATCTGAGCAATTCCCGTAAAACGAACCGCTTCCACCGGGGACACACTCGCCGCAATTTTGCAGGGACGGATGCAGCTGATCCACACTGTCAAAAGTGCAAACAACGCCGCCCCGATAAAAATAAAAGGATCGGGTGAAATTACCATGCTGATTGCAATGGTCGTTGTCTTCATGATAATGGGCATCAAAATCGCACCACAAAAATATCCCGCAGCCAGCCCCACCGGGATTCCAATGATGCAAAGTAAAAATGCCTGCCTGCGAACAATTCTTTTCAGCTGTCTGCCTGTGGTACCTATAGTCTTCAGCAGCCCATAAAAATGAATATCGCGGGTGACCGAAATAGAGAAAATATTATAAATAATGAGATAACCGGAAAGCAGTACCAGAAGCAGCACAAATACCACAAGCATAATCGACCCTGCATCCACATCCATCGTCGCATAGACCCAGTTTACCCCGGGATTAACCAGATTCTTATCCAGACCGCACCGCTCCATCAATGCGTCCATCTGTCCTTCTATATCCCAGGACGTGGCAAACCACAAGGAGGGGTTCACACTGCCCGCATACATGTTTATGGTATCTATTTCCTCCTGCTCATAGAGCGGTACATGAAGCACCGGTGCGACCTCATCACAGTACTCTCTGGAAACAAAGGCTTCGCTGACACCAAGTGCCACATCTGCTTCCCAGAAACCACAGAGTGTAAATTCCTGTGAGATTTTCTGGCCCTTTACCGTGAATTCCAGAGTTACCTTTTCCCCCAGCTTATGAGGGACCCCCAGAGCATCCAGTACATTGGTTGTGGTGGCTATATCATATTTCTTCTCAGGGAGTTCTCCGGTGGTTGGCATACAATAGCCCCACTCTGCAGCCTTTTTTTCCGTGTAGCGAATTTCCGTACAGACCTTATTCAGCTCCGGATTCTCGGCCAGGCCTATAATAATATTATAGGAAATATCCTTAATTTTCTTATCTTTGCTGATCTGTTCATACTGTTCCTCAGTCATGAACTTAAAACCGCCATGAGCCCTCGTCCCGACCTGGCGCATGGTGGCCTCCTGCATGGTGGAAAGCAGACTGCCTCCAATGGTAAAAAGTGTCGTAAACATAATGGTGGTAAGCGCAATGGCACAGACCGCCACAAGATTACGCAGCCTGGCGGAACGCAGACTTCGCACAGACAGCCTTTCAACCACCTTTTGGTTTTTCACCTTATTCATGCTGTCCACCCCCTAGAATCAGACCATCCTCAATTCGAATGATATGGTCTGCCAACTGGGCAATTTCCTCATTATGAGTGATCATGATAATGGTCTGGGCAAACCTTCGACTGCTCACCTTTAAAAGTCCCATAACATCCTGACTTGTTTTGCTGTCCAGATTTCCCGTTGGCTCATCTGCCAGAAGAATCGCAGGCTTTGATGCAAGAGCTCTGGCGATTGCCACTCTCTGCTGCTGTCCTCCGGAAAGCTGTCCCGGAAGATTGTCAAGCTTTTCCTTAAGCCCCAGCATCTCTACTATCTGTCCCACGTATTCCTCATCAGGAACTCTTCCATCCAATTCAATGGGAAGAACAATATTTTCTTTCACATTCAAAACAGGAACCAGATTGTAGCTTTGGAATACAAAGCCAATTTTGCGGCGTCGAAATATGGTCAGCTCCTCATCCGACAAAGCAAAAATATCCGTTCCATCCACATGCACCTGTCCCTCTGTGGGCCGGTCCAATCCTCCTAACATATGTAACAGTGTAGATTTTCCGCTTCCCGAGGTTCCCACGATTGCCACAAAAGCACCCTTTTCCACATCAAAATCTACCCCGTCCAGGGCATGTACCGCCGTCTCGCCCTCTCCGTATATCTTTTTTAATCCATTTGTCTCAACAATTTTCATAACGTGCTCCTTTCTAGTATATAAGAAAGTGTAGCATGACTTTCTTTCCAGAATCTTTCTGAAATCTTACAGTTTTGAAAGAAAGATGGAAAAGGTGGACCCTGAACCAATTTTTGATGAGACCTTCAAATATCCACCCTCTCTGGAAATAATTTCCCGCGCCAGATACAGTCCCAGACCTGTTCCTTCTATATTAGAGACCTTTGGTCCGCGGTAAAAGCGCTCAAAGATTCTGGGAATTTCCTCCTCGCTTATTCCCATTCCGTCATCTGTAACCTGAATGCAGACAAACAGCTCATATTCTCTGCTCGACAGCCTCACATGTCCACCGGCAGGCGTGTATTTTACCGCATTATCCACAATGTTAAAAAGAGCCTCGGCAGTCCATTTGGCATCAAACACCGCCCGATAAGCTTTCGCTTCCTCCGTAAGTGTAATCTGCCTTGAGCCAGCTCTCTCCTTCGCCTGTTTCAGGACAGACTGTATCAGAACAGCCGTGGAGCTTTCCCTTGGCTCCAGCTGCAAAATACCGGTTTCCAGTCTTGAGGTTTTGACCAGTGCCTGAATCAGAAAATCAAGCTTTGCTGCCTGTGCGTTGAGAAGCTCCACATATTCTCTGCTCTCCCCGGAAAGAGACTGTTCTGCAAGCAGCTGGCTGTATAAAAGAATATTGGCAATGGGTGTTTTTGTCTGATGGGAAATATCTGACACCAATTCTGTAATCTTACTCTTTTCCTCCAGAAGATTCGCCTCCGAAACCCTGGAGGAGCGCAGATATTCCACAAGACGAAGCTCCACTGCTGACAAAAGGCTTTCATCATAGGCCGTTCCGTCAAATTCTCCCCTCAGGGCGCGCTCCACCATTTCATCAATTTCATTTAATTCCTTTCTTGCCCTGGATTTTATGAAAATAGACTGGACAAAAAAGAACAGCGTCGCAGCTACCAAAAATACGACTGCAATAATCAGCAGATTTTTTATTTCAATCATCTTGTTTCTCCATCCACCCGTAGCCCAGCCCATAAGCTGTCTGAATATGTACCGGATTGGCAGGGTCGTCCTCCAGCTTGTCCCGCAGACGCTTTACAGTGACAGAAAGTGCATTTTCATCCACATAATCCGCTCCATCCGTCCAAATCCGGTCCACAAGTGTGCTCCGCTTCAAAATCTGGCCTCTGTTTTGCACCAAAATCAATAAGAGCCTCTGTTCCGTCTTCGTCAGCTCCACAATTTTTCCATGGTGAAAGAATTCCATGCGTCCAAAGGCAAACAGATACTCCTTTGTCTCGTAAACAAAGGTATCCCCGCTCTTTGCCTTTCTAAGCTGCGTATTTACCCGCGCCCGAAGAACCGCGAGACTGAACGGCTTGGTAATATAATCATCTGCGCCGCTCTCCAGTCCAAGGACAATGTCCGTTTCCATGTCCTGTGCCGTGAGCATAATGACAGGCATCGGAGAGCTTCTTCTGATTTCTTCCAGAAAAGCCAGGCCATTCCCATCGGGAAGATTGATATCAAGTATCATCAGATCAATCTTTTCCTCCCGCAGGACAAGCCTGGCATCCTGAATGTTATGCTTTAAAATCACACACAAGTTCTCACTCTGCAATGCAATTCCAACACCTTTTCCCAAGGCATAGTCATCTTCAACAATTAATACCTTCTTCATTCCGTTTCCCCTGAAAATGTCCTGCACGCAAAAAACGGCAGGACATTGATTACTTCTTAATATTATTTTTATACTATTCTTATATTGCTCTTATATTATTCTTATGCTATCTTTATGAATATTCTGTCAGATGCAGTTCTCTTCTACTCTGCCTTTTTCAATTCATTCTCCTGCTCTTCTGCCAGGTGTTGAACCTCATCATTTAAGGCGAGCATCCTTGCATCCAGATCAGATACCATACTGGCACATTCAACCAGCTGCTTCTTGATATGCTCCGGCGCATTTCCCTCAAATTTGTAATGGATTTTATGCTCCAGACTTGCCCAGAAGTCCATGGCCACTGTACGGATCTGAATCTCAACCTTGGTGTCAACAATACGGTCAGATAAAAAGATCGGTACCGTTACAATCAGGTGATAGCTCTTATAGCCACTTGGCTTTGGGTTCAGTATGTAGTCCTTTACCGAAATCACTTTAATATCATTCTGATTGATAATCATTTCTGCAATTCGATAAATATCAGATGTAAAGGAACAGATAACTCTGATTCCTGCAATATCATTTACATACTCTACCATGTTTTCTATGGTAGATTCATATCCGTTTTTCTTAAGCTTCTTAACAATGCTCTGTGGTGTTTTGATTCTCGATTTAATATGTTCAATGGGATTGTACTGGTGTACATGCTGAAATTCGTCATTCAAAATCTCCAGCTTTGTCCCAATCTCTTTTAATGCTGAATTATAAATTAATACTACCTCTTCCCAGCTGTCCACGTCATTTCGCATCTCTGGTTTAAATTCCATAGGGTCACCGCCCTTTCCAACTCATCTATGGTCATTTTTCTTATTATAGCATATCGTATTCAAAATGTACAAAAGCAACAATTTTTTCACACTTATT